>CAZBGP010000081.1:0-9449 GCA_964491495.1 uncultured Lutibacter sp.
AAAACGCTATTTTTGCAATAATTATGGCGAAAAAATTTATAATAATAGGAGGTGGCGCTGCAGGATATTTCGCAGCCATAAATGCTGCAGAAATGCATCCCGATTTGGAAGTTATTATTTTAGAAGGAAGTCCAAATGTGTTGCAAAAAGTAAAGGTTTCGGGCGGTGGACGCTGCAATGTAAGTCACGCTTGTTTTACCCCAAATGAATTGGTCGAATTTTATCCGCGTGGAAAAAAGGAATTGTTGGGGCCATTTCATCAATTTATGACCGGCGATACCATGGAATGGTTTGAAAACAGAGGAATTCCATTAAAAATTGAAGACGACAATCGTATTTTTCCCGAATCCAATTCGTCACAAACAATTATCGATTGTTTTTTGGAAAGCGCCAAAAACGCAGGCGTTCAACTTAAAACGAGCACAAGAGTTGATGCCATTGAAAAAAATGGAGAGAAGTTTATCATAAAAACAAATTCAGAAACTTTTGAGGGCGATTTTTTATTGGTTGCAGCCGGAAGCAATGCCAAGGTTTGGGCAATGTTGGAAGGTTTGGGACACACAGTCATAAAACCGGTTCCGTCATTGTTTACCTTTAATATTGTTGATGAAAGAATCAAAGATATTCCGGGAATTTCTGTTCCAAAAGCTTCTGTGAATGTTGTAAACTCAAATTTAGAAGCACAAGGGCCTTTGTTGATTACGCATTGGGGATTAAGCGGACCTGGAATTTTAAAGCTTTCTGCCTGGGGTGCTTTGGAATTTCATCAAAAAGATTATCAGTTTGAAATTGAAGTCAATTGGCTTTCGAAATCCTTTGAAACTATTTTAAATGAATTGAAAGATGCAAAAAAAGAACAGTCAAAAAAGCAGGTGATTTTGCGATCAGTTTTTGAAGAAATTCCGAAACGATTGTGGGAAAAGCTGGTGACTGTGACACAAATTTCTGCCGATTTCCAATGGGCGCAACTGAGCAATAAACAATTGGAAGAATTAGCGCTTCAACTTACAAAATGTACTTTTAAAGTAACCGGAAAAAGTACTTTTAAAGATGAATTTGTAACTGCCGGCGGCGTAGATTTAAAAGAAATCAATTTTAAACGTTTTGAGAGCAAACTGCATAAAAATTTGTTTTTTGCGGGAGAAGTCCTGAATATTGATGCGGTTACGGGTGGATTTAATTTTCAAAATGCGTGGACCGGCGGGTGGATTGTGGCTGTTTCAGTTAATCGTTGAAAAGTTAAAAGTTATTTGTCTTTTTTCTCTACTCTCTATTCTCTGTTCTTTTTAATTATTCATTAAAAACCTGTCCCCGATGAGGTTTCAAAGCATCTCTATACGTTATCATATCCGCTTCATCAACCACAATAAAAGCAATGGCGTGTATGTCTGAAATTACAGAAAAATTGATTTCATAAAAATGCAGTTTTTCAATGTTGGCAAACTCCTTTAAATGAATGCAATGGTGTTCAGCAGTTTTTTCTGAAGATTCTCCCCGAAAATCCCAAATCAGTTTTAATTTTCTGTCCAAAATAATTGTTTTTAACTATTGCTTACATAAACCAGCAATTCTCCGCCTTTAAAAGAAATTTGTACATCATTGTGAAAAGCGATATTTCTTGTGCCAATCCGTTTTCCGAAGGTCAACGTTTCATTTACAATGGGATACGCCAGACCTTCCGTAAAAATCTCGTGGGCAATCGGAAAAGGAATCAGAGAAATGTTTCTTCCTTTAACATCGGTTAAGGTAATTTGTTCTTCAATAAAAAAGTAAGTTCCGAAATCATCAAAAAAGGATATTTTCAAACTATTTTTCCATTGCAGCGCCGTGCTGATATTTCCTAAAAAATGATCGTGTTCCTTGCCGCTTCCGCCATAAACATCAATGTGAATATAGCCTCGGTTTTTTAAAATGGTCAACGCTTTGTCGAAATCTGTAAAATTTTGGTCGGGCGTTTTAATGACTTCTATACTGCCTGGAATTGAATGAATAGAATCGAAATCTCCCGTAACCAAATCGGGTTGTATATTTTTCAATTTAAAATGATTGTAAGCGCCGTCGATGGCACAAACAAGATCGTAACCCGACAAATCCGGAAATATTTTAGGTTCCGCGCCATTGAGCAGTATAAATACCTTTTTGTTTTTCATTGTTGCAAAAATAACTAAAAACGTACATTAATATGTTTGGCCAAATCAATTATCTTTGACAAAATTTTTGTTTTGACTGAAACCGATTTTATTTTAAAAGATTTTTCATTAGAAAATATCAACAACGGAAGCGTCACTTGGAAAACGCCAAGCAATATTGCTTTGGTAAAATATTGGGGAAAGCAAGAGCCTCAAATTCCCGAAAACGCTTCTATCAGTTTTACGTTGGATGCTTGTTTTACCTTGACAACGTTGGAATATAGGAAACGAAACACTGAGCAAAGCCATAATTTTGAAATCTATTTCGAAGGCAAAAAAAAGGAAGATTTCAAGCCCAAAATCGCCACTTTTTTCAAAAGAATTGCGCAATATGTTCCGTTTTTGAACGAGTTTGAATTTGTGATAAAATCAGAAAATTCTTTTCCGCACAGCAGCGGCATTGCCTCATCCGCAAGCGGAATGGGCGCTTTGGCCTTGTGTGTGATGAGTTTGGAAAAGGCATTAAATCCAACTATGACTGATGAATATTTCAACAAAAAAACCTCTTTTTTAGCGCGATTGGGCTCAGGAAGTGCCTGCAGAAGTATTGAAGGTCCGCTGATTGTTTGGGGAAATCACCTTGAAATTGAAGGAAGTTCCGATTTATTTGGTGTGAAATTTCCTTATAAAATTCACGACAATTTTAAAAATTACCAGGACACCATTTTATTGGTTGACGAAGGCGAAAAACAAGTTTCAAGCACGGTCGGACATCAATTAATGTACAACCATCCGTTTTCAAAACAACGTTTTCAACAAGCGAACAGCAATATTTCAAAGATTTCGAAAGTGCTTCAAAGCGGGGATTTATCTGCTTTTATTGCTATTGTGGAAAGTGAAGCGTTGAGTTTACACGCAATGATGATGACCAGCAATCCGTATTTTATCCTGATGAAACCAAACACTTTAAAAATAATTAATGAAATTTGGGATTTCAGGGCGCAAACGAATTCAAATATTTGTTTTACCTTGGATGCCGGTGCCAATGTTCACGTGTTGTTCCCGGAGCAAGAAAAAGAAACTGTTAACAATTTCATAAAAAGCAACTTAATGCAATTTTGTCAAGAAAATCATTATATTTGTGACAGTATTGGAGAAGGAGCAACTTCAATTTTTAATTAAGCAAATGAAAGGACCACTTTTTTACGCAAAAATTTTACTTTTTGGAGAGTACGGAATCATTAAAGATTCCAAAGGTTTGGCGATACCATATAATGTATACCAAGGCGCTTTAAAAAAATCAAAAGTTTTAACTGAAGCCGCGAAAAAATCGAATGGCAACCTAAAGAAGTTTTATGTTTACTTATCAAAGTTGGAAACCCAGGATTTGGTAAGTTTCCGATTGGATGAATTTAAAGCAGATATTGAAAGCGGCATGTATTTCGACTCCAGCATTCCGCAAGGATACGGAGTAGGAAGTTCCGGCGCATTGGTGGCTTCGATTTACGATAAATATGCCAACGATAAAATTACGGTGTTAGACAATTTAACCAGAGAAAAATTATTGAAGCTGAAAAGCATTTTTTCGTTGATGGAATCGTTTTTTCATGGTAAAAGCTCTGGGTTGGATCCTTTAAACTCATATTTAAGCATCCCAATTTTAATCAATTCCAAAGACAATTTAGAAGCCACCGGAATTCCGTCACAAAAAGAAGGAAAAGGCGCTGTGTTTTTATTGGATTCCGAAATCATTGGGGAAACTGCACCGATGATCACCATTTTCATGAATAAAATGAAAAATGAAGGGTTCAGAAAAATGTTGAATGAAGATTTTGCAAAACATACCGATGCCTGCATTGAAGACTTTTTAAACGGAAATGCGAAATCATTATTTGGAAATGTAAAGCTGCTTTCAAAAGTTGTGTTGGACAATTTTAAACCGATGATTCCGAAAGCTTTTCATAAAATATGGAAAAACGGCATTGAGTCGAATGCATATTATTTAAAATTATGCGGCTCTGGCGGAGGTGGTTATATTTTAGGATTTACCGAAGATTACGATCAGGCAAAAATTCTCCTTAAAGAGTATAAACTGGAATTGGTTTATAGATTTTAATATAACAATCACAAAAAAATAAAGTTTGATCAGTAGTTTTATTGTTGAATTTTATTTCATCTCAACATGGATTTACTCGAAATAGCCAAACAAAACAGCAAACAAAACGCGCCTCTTTACATAAAGTTGCTGAGTTTGTTTTCTGTTGTAAGGGGCTATAATATTGCGCTTATCGTAATCGCGCAATACCTGGCGTCCATTTTTATTTTTTCTCCAGAAAAAACATTGCGACACGTATTGCTCGACATTAACCTATATTTTATAGTGTTATCATCTATTTGCGTGATTGCTTCCGGTTATATTATTAATAATTTTTATGATTTTGGAGCGGATAAAATTAACAGGCCTGTAAAAGCCACCATAGATTCCATTGTTACCCAAAAAACAAAATTGCAAATCTACTTTGTGTTAAATTTTTTAGGGGTTATTTTTGCTTTTTTGGTATCGTGGAGAGCGGCATTATTTTTTTCGGTCTATATTTTTTTAATTTGGTTTTATTCGCATAAACTTAAAAAATATCCTTTAACCGGACTTTTTTCAGCCGCAATTTTAGCCATTTTACCTTTTTTTGCCGTTTTTGTTTATTATAAAAACTTTTCAGAAATTATTTTTACACACGCCGCTTTTCTGTTTTTTATCTTGTTGATAAGAGAATTAATCAAAGATTTGGAAGGCATAAAAGGCGATTTTATTCATAATTACCAAACCATTGCTGTTAAATTTGGTGAGCATTTCACTAAAATTCTCATCACTATTTTGGTGTTTTTAACGTTAAATCCCATCTATTTTTTGTTGAAATACCCCGAAATTGGCGGCATGAAATACTATTTTTATGTAAGTGGCGTGGTGCTGTTTCTGTTTGTGCTTTTTTTATGGTTCAGCAAAAGCAAAAACAATTATACCTTGCTGCATTTTGTGTTGAAATTAATGCTCCTTGCTGGCGTGTTTAGCTTGGCCTTAATAGACTACTCGGTCATCATCAATAAAATTCTTTTAAAATAAAAACTATAATCTTCATAATTAGAAGAATATAAATTATTTTTGCCAAAAATTTAAAAAAATGAATTCAAGTAAAAACTCGTCGGGAGGACGACACCAAGGTAAAAAAAAGCCTCAAACCAATACTGATAAAAAATTTGAACCTAAAAAGTTTGATGCCAAAAAAAAACCTCAAGCTACTACAGACAGAAAGTCTGAACCTAAAAAGTTCGATGCCAGCAAGAAACCTTCTGGCAACTTCAGGGACAAACCGGCTTTTAAAAGAGAAAGTCCTTTTTCTAAAAAAGCAAGACCAATTTCGGGAGAAGAAAAACCTGCAGTAAAACCAAAACAAGTTAAACAGAACGATGGTATTGAAGGCATCCGTTTAAATAAATACATTTCCAATTCAGGTATTTGTTCCAGAAGGGAAGCAGATGTTTATATTAAAGCAGGAAGTGCCACCGTGAACGGAAAATTGGTGACTGAAATGGGTCACATTGTTACTTTGGGCGATGAAGTTCGGTTTGACGGATCTTTAATAAATCAGGAGCAAAAAAGATATGTGCTGCTAAACAAGCCAAAGAATTACATCACCACCATGGAAGATGAACGCGGACGCAAAACCGTGATGGAATTAATTGCAAATGCAACAAAAGAACGTATATATCCTGTTGGCCGATTGGACAGAAATACCACTGGACTGCTGCTTTTTACGAATGATGGCGAATTGGCAAAAAAACTGACCCATCCAAAGAGCAATATTCAAAAAATATACCACGCAACATTAGATAAAAAACTGGCGAACAGCGATCTTATCAAGATTTCTGAAGGTTTTATGCTGGATGAAAAACGCGTTGTTGTTGATGATATTTCTTATGTCGTGAATCAGCCAAAAACAGAAGTTGGCGTAAAAATACATTCCGGCAGAAACCGAATTGTGCGCAGAATTTTTGAACATTTTGATTACAGCGTTGTAAAACTAGACCGTGTAATTTTTGCTGGACTTACCAAAAAAGACTTGCCTCGAGGACATTGGAGACATTTGACCGAAATGGAATTAAATACCTTAATGATGCTTTAAACTTCATTAAACAAAAACCAAGAATATTCTTGGTTTTTGTTTTTTATAAAATATTTTTTCATTATTGAATGAAATAATATTTTGGTAATGATATTTTTTTATATTTGGCATTATATAAAGAAATAATTAAATAGCCATACCATTTATTTAAGTCTAATATAACCAATTTGTTATGAAAAGAATAATTGTTGATTATAAAAAACTCACCTCTGAAATTCTTAATCTGCTGGTTGAGAAATTTCCAGACGGTTATGGTATTAGGGACATAATTAGGTTTACCAACCATAAAGGCCAATATGTAGAAGCTGTTGAAGTGGCTACCGAAGACACCATTTACCTGGTAAAAATTAGCGATGAGTTGGTGGACAGTATGGAAAATTTTTATGAAGAGGAAGAAGAAGACAATATTGAAAGAGATTTAGAAATTGACTTAGATTTGAATTTAAAAGTTCCTCTTGAGGGTGAAAATGATTTGGATGATGATGATTTGGATATTGATGAAAATGGTGATGAAAACGGGGATGAAAATGGCGAAATAAATGGTGAAGAAGATTACAATGAGGAAATTGATGATGAATATGATAAATAAAGACTTTTAACTATCAACATAATTATTTCTTTTTTAACACCTTAGGTTTCTATTTTCCAAACACTTTCCGCTGTAAATTAAAAAACCCTTAAAAATCGACTGATTTTTAAGGGTTTTACTTTTCTTGTGTGGTGCCTCCAGGAATCGAACCAGGGACACAAGGATTTTCAGTCCTTTGCTCTACCAACTGAGCTAAGGCACCATCGCTTTAGCGGTTGCAAATATAAATTTATTTTTTAGACATATCAAAACAATTTAAAAAAATCTGTTGTATTTTTGAGCTCTTTAAGAAATAAGAATGAACTTAATTATAGATGTAGGCAATACAAGAATTAAAACTGCTGTTTTTGAGGACGGCAAATTGATTCATAATGAAAGCATTACCAAAGAATCCTTTGCTTCTGATGCCAAATCTATTATAAAAAAATACGAATGTATCAATGCAATTATTTCTTCAGTTAGCTTCGTAAATAAATCTCAAATAGCTGAATTGAGAGCTGTAATTAACTTAATTGAGCTTGATTATAACACAAAAGTGCCTTTTGTGAACCAATACGGCACGCCAAAAACCTTAGGAGTGGACAGAATTGCGTTGGTTTCTTCCGCAATTGCATCATACCCAAACAAAAATGTTTTAATAATCGATGCAGGAACTTGTATTACCTACGATTTTGTGAATCTGGAAGGCAATTATTACGGTGGTGCAATTTCACCGGGACTGCAAATGCGCTATAAAGCACTGCATGTTTATACTGAAAAATTACCGTTGCTTGAACCTTCAGAAATAGTTGAATTGGTTGGGAACTCAACCGAAAAAAGCATTCATTCTGGTGTGATAAATGGTGTTATCAATGAAATTGATGGAATTATCAATCAGTATAGAAAAAAAAATACCGATTTAACAGTTGTTTTAACAGGTGGAGACGTAAATTTCTTGTCAAATAGATTAAAAAATAGCATCTTTGCCAATCCTAATTTTTTGTTGGAAGGATTGAACACAATTTTGACTTATAATATAAAGTAAATGATAAAAAAAATAATAGTAGTAATAACTCTATTTGTATCTATTCTCGGTTTTTCACAAAAAAACAATACATCAGCTTATTCTTTTTTCGGAATTGGGGATAAAAATAACGAAAGCACTGTTGAACAATTAAGTATGGGTGGCGTTGGTGTTTCTTTAAATGAAAGTTATCGTTTAAATTTTTTAAATCCTGCTGCCAATGCATCTTTGCAATTCACAACTTATGCAATGGCTTTGGAAAACTTGAACAGCACCGCAAAAGACAGTAACGATAAACAAAACGCTTCTGCAACCTATCTTTCTTATTTGGCCATTGGGTTTCCTTTAGGTGATAAGGGAGGAATGACATTTGGCTTGTTGCCAAACTCTTCCGTAGGATATTCTTTGATTTCTAATGAATATGATGCTTCAGACAATATTACAGAAGTTACCCAGTATATAGGTGATGGCGGAACAAATAAGGTGTTTTTAAGTTTTGGTTACATGCCTTTTAAAAATTTTAGTATTGGTTTACAGGGAAATTATATTTTTGGTAAAATTGAAAATAGCACCTTAAATCAAGTGAAGGATGCTTCTTTGGCAACAAAATACCAAACAATTTCTAACATAAAAGGATTAACTTTAAACGGAGGATTTCAATATAAGGGAAAAGTTAATGATAAGATTGATTTTCTTTTTGGAGGAAATTTCGATTTTAACAACGAAATTGAAGCTACCGGTAATGAGTATTTATACTCAGTTTCGTTAGGGACATTTGAGTCACCCCGTGACACCATTTTAAGTAAGGAAAGTACCGGAACGCTAAAATCTCCATTAAAATCTACCATAGGCTTTGGATTAGGTAAAGATAACAAATGGTACGCCGGTGTTGATTACAGTTTTCAAAACGCATTGGAATTAAGTGGAGGCGTGTTTAACAATTTCTCAAAAATTGATTACGATAACTACAGTAAAATAGCCGTGGGCGGATTTTACACACCAAAATTTAACTCGATCACCAGCTATTGGGACAGGGTGACTTACAGGGCTGGATTAAAATTTGAAAATACCGGATTATTGGTTGATGCATTAGGAACTGGAACCGATTTTACTGCGATTGACGATTTTGGCATATCTTTTGGAGTAGGGTTACCAATGAGTAAGCAACTGTCTAATTTGAATATCGGATTCGAGGTAGGAAAAAGAGGACAAACAGCGAAAGGACTGGTTCAAGAAAATTATGTTAATTTTAGACTAGGACTTTCATTAAATGACAAATGGTTTAAAAAATTAGAAATATTTTAATTAAAAATTAAGACGATGAGACAAATGAGACAAATTTTAGCTGTATTATTTTTTATAGTTTCAGCCCCGGTTGTTTTTTCACAAGCCGAAAACAATGAAGAATGTATTGTAAAATACAACTTGTTTAAAGGTGATTACAGCGCCGGAAAATATGATGTTGCTTACGAAAACTGGTTATGGACAATGGATCATTGTCCAACGCTTACCGTAAATATCTATAAGTTGGGTATTAAAATCGCCGAAAG
>CAZBGP010000081.1:9549-10852 GCA_964491495.1 uncultured Lutibacter sp.
AGTATTTGATACTTATGATGAAGTGGGTGAAGGTCTTGAATTAAAAAGAGAAGAATATTCAAAACAATTAGACATAATTGCAGCGAAAGATTCAACTACTTTAAGTGATAGGGATATAAGAAGTAAAATGGCTTATGAGCAACATTTAAGCAATTTAGACATTGTAGAAACTTCACTGGATGCAAAATTGGCAGCAATATCCACTTGTGAAAACTTGATTCCTTTAAACAAAAAGTATTTTCAAGAAAACAAAACAGATGCCGTTTGGTTAAAGAGAGCCGTATCAAGAATGTATAATAAAGAATGCACAGATGATGCATTCTATGACATATTGGTTGAAGCTTATGTTAAAGCAGATCCTTCTCCTCAAGCTTCGGTTTTTTATGCTGATATTTTAATGAAAAATGGAGAAACCAATAAAGCAATGGAGTATTTCAAAAAAGCGATAGAGCAGGAAACAGATTCTTATAATAAGGCTAAATATGCATTTAAAGTTGCTCAAATTTTAAGAAAAAAAGGTAGATTGGAAGAAGCAAGAACCTATGCTTATAAGGCACTGGAATTTCAACCAAGGATGGGTAATGCCTATTTATTGATTGCAAGTATGTATGCAGCAAGTGCCAACTCTTGCGGAAATGATGTGGTTTCTAAAAGAATGGTTTATGTGGCCGCTTTAAATAAAGCATTAAAAGCAAGAGCTGTAGATCCTAGTATTAGTGCATTAGCCAATAGATTTATTGCAAACTATTCAGAAAATGTACCAACTAAAAAAGATTTATTTGTTGCAGGAGTAAAATCAGGATCTAGCCATAGAATCAACTGTTGGATTAATGAAACAGTAATAGTACCTTAAATTAGATTTAAAATATTAAAATTGATATATTTGTTGAATGACAAAATCAGTTGTTAATAATATAAAAAGCATTGCTGTAGTTTTCGCTTCAGCAATGTTTTTTTCATGTACAAACGATGTGAAAGAGGTTCGGGATTTTTTGGCTGATAAAAATTTGCCTATTGGGGAAGCCTACGAAATTAATCATAAACACACCGATTCCGGACGCGTAGACATTAAAATGAAAGCGCCTGTGATGCTGGATTTCAGCAACAGGGAAAATCATCCTTACAATGAATTTCCTAAAGGTTTAAAAATTACATCTATTGAAAAAAATGGAGATTCGGTGACTGTTGAAGGAGATTATGCGAAAAGTTACCGGAAAACTGAAGTTTCTGAGATAAAAGGCAATGTGATTGTTGTCAATTACGCGCAAAAAAATAAACTGGTGACAGAGCAAATTTATTGGGA
>CAZBGP010000082.1:0-5849 GCA_964491495.1 uncultured Lutibacter sp.
GTATTGCTTCCGTCAAATAGAGCAGGAGCAGTCCAAACCAACTGGCCAAAGGTCCGGGCAAAACTGGTAAAATTGAACCAATAATGCCTGTTAGCACAATTAAAAATCCGATGATAAGCAGCAAAATATCCATATGCTAAGGTAATATTTCATTTTATAATTTAAACGTGCCAAGAAATACTTTTTATTTTAAATTAAAATCGAAGTTTAATCTAAATGTTTAGTTACATTTAAACTGTTGAACAAAAACCGACAGGTTTTAGGTTTAAAATTTAATTTACAAATTGCTATTAAAGCAGAAAAAAAATGTTATGAAAAAGATTTTTATTGTAATTAGTTTATTATTTACAATACTTAAAACCGAAGCGCAATCTTCGGTTTTTGTGGTTGTGGATAGTTTGTTGGCGGAAGGAAACTATCAAAAGGCATTGACTTTGTTAGAGAACACAGTCCCAAAAACTTTTTTGATATTTGAAAAATCGGCTGGTATTTATCAATCAATTGGAAGTGATACCAAAGCTTTAGCGTGTTTAAACAAGGCATTGGAATTTGGCACGAATATATCGATAAAAGTAAAACTGGCCCAATTGTTTGTGTCAACAGGATTTACATCAAAAGCTGTTGAAACATACGAATCACTGATAGAAAAAGACACTTCAAATTTATTGGCTGCCAATAGTTTAGGTAAATTATATTTGTCACTAAACCAAGCTGAAAAAGCAGAAAAAATATACCGTTATCTAATGAAAAGGGATACAGTTAATCCAAATTATCCATACCAATTAGCCGAATCTTTAGAAAAACAAAATAAACTTTCAGAAATGGGACAGCGTTATTTGGACGCCTATAATTTAGACACGCTTCATATTAAAAGTATTTTTGGATTGGCGCAATTTTTTAAGTCATTGAAGTTTAAAGACTCTACTTCTTTATTTATTGATAAAGGTTTAAAAATAGATCCTAATAATTTAAATTTTAATCAGTTAAAAGCCAATGAGCTGTATTTTTTAAAGGATTTTAACGGTGCATTAACCTATTTAAAAAAATTAGACAGCTTAAATTTTGTATCTGTCCAAATCTATGAAATGTTTGGTATGTGTTATTATAATTTACAAGATTTTGAACTCGCTGAAAAATATTTTAAAAATGCCATAATACTCGATCCTGATGATTCCCAAATCCTATATCGTTTGGCCAGTTTGTATTATGATAAAAAGGACAATAAAATGGCGACGTTTTATTTACACCGATCAATATCAAGTGTAAAACCAGATATAGATAAACAATACTATTTGCTCGGAATTATTTCAAAAGAAGCGAATAATTTGCAAGCGGCCATTGATAATTTTGATAAATCCCATAAAAATAATTATAAGAATTATAAAGCATTATTTGAGTTGGCCGTAACTTCTGAGGCCTATTTTAAAGATAAAAAAATTGCATTAAAACATTATCAAAGCTTTACTGAAAAATTTAAAAGCAGTGATAATATCATGACTGCTTTTGTTGAAGGCAGAATTAAAGAAATAAAAAAACAATACTTTATTGAAGGTGAAATTGTTGACTAAGCGAAAATGTTGTATTTTCACTTTTTGAAATAAACAGGAATGTTAAAACAACTATTTATCTTATTAATTTGCTCATTTTTGGCATTATCCTGTTCTTATATTGAGCAGCACACAAAACGTGAACCCATCCAAAAAATTGACACGATAGTCGATTTTAATACGGTAGATTCTTATCCTTTGTTCCCAAATTGCGCAGATATTCCTTCCAAAGAAAAGCAGCAGATTTGCTTTCAAATGGAAATGTCCCAACATATTTATGCTTCTTTAAAGGAATTTGAATTTAGTGTCACGGATAGCATTAACGACACTATTTTGGTGAAATTAAAAATTGATGCTTTTGGAAAAACAACGTTGTCGAATACTCAAAAATCAGCTAAAATCAGCGAGTTAATCCCTCAATTTGACAGCATTGTAAAAGTTAGCCTTCAAAATTTACCAACCTTGCAGCCTGCAATAAAAAGAGCGATTCCGGTTTCAACGGAGTTTACTTTGCCAATAGTTTTAACGAATTAAGGCCCCCTATGCCCCGAAGGGGGAATTTAAAAAAAAGACTGAAGGCCGAAGACTGAAGCAGGAAGTTAAAAGTATAAAAAGTATTTTATGAATATTAAATTGAACTCCATTTCCTTTGGAAAGGGCCGGGGATAGGAAATTAATAACCATATTTTCCTTTCCACAATTTCTTCAAAAAATCCCTGATGGTATTTTCGCGTGCATTGTTGCCGGGATCATAAATTTTGGTGTTTTTTATTTCATCGGGCAAAAATTCCTGCTCGGTAAAATTGTTTTCAAAGCTGTGCGCATATTTATAGTTTTTACCGTAATCCAATTCTTTCATCAGCTTGGTTGGCGCATTTCTTAAATGCAACGGAACCGATAAATCTCCGGTTTCTTTCACCAAACTCTGCGCTTTGCCAATGGCTTCATAAGACGCATTGCTTTTTGCCGAACTTGCCAAATAAACGGCGCACTGGCTCAATATAATCCTTGATTCCGGAAAACCGATAATATTTACCGCCTGAAACGTGTTATTGGCCAAAATCAAAGCAGTCGGATTCGCATTTCCTATATCTTCCGAAGCCAAAATCAGCATTCTACGCGCAATAAATTTTGCGTCCTCGCCGCCTTCAATCATTCGCGCCAACCAATAAACGGCCGCATTTGGATCGCTTCCGCGGATAGATTTTATAAAAGCCGAAACAATGTCATAATGTTGTTCGCCTGTTTTGTCGTACAAAACCGTGTTTTTCTGAATTTTGGAGAGCACCAGTTCATTGGTGATTCTTATCGGCTCTTTTTCGGTGTTTACCACCAACTCAAAAATGTTCAATAATTTTCGCGCATCGCCTCCCGAAACCCGCAACAAAGCTTCGGTTTCTTCAACAATAATATTTTTTTTGGAAATATAAGCGTCTTCTTTTAAAGCGCGTTGCAGCAAATCTTCCAAATCTTTTTTGCTGAAAGAATTCAACACATAAACCTGGCAACGTGACAACAATGCGGGAATCACTTCAAAACTCGGATTTTCGGTGGTTGCGCCAATCAACGTTACCCAGCCTTTTTCAACCGCGCCCAGTAACGAATCCTGTTGCGATTTGCTGAAACGGTGAATCTCATCAATAAATAAAATCGGGTTTTTTTCGGTGAACAATCCGCCGCTTTGCTTGGCTTTTTCAATAATTTCGCGTACATCTTTAACACCCGAACTTATAGCGCTCAGCGTATAAAATGGCCGTTTCGATTCCTTAGCGATGATGTTGGCAAGCGTCGTTTTCCCAATTCCCGGCGGTCCCCAAAAAATCAGTGACGGAATAATGCCACGCTTAATATGCTCAGTCAACGCGCCGTTTTTCCCCACCAAATGCTGTTGGCTAATGTAATCATCTAAGGTTTTCGGACGTATGCGTTCGGCTAATGGCTCATTCATAGCGTAAAAATAAGCATAAAAATTTGTTGGGCATTACACTGCATTACATTTGTGTCGGGCTATTCGTTAAATCTTTTTTATGAAAAATAAAAAAGGATATCACTACTATCCCTAATGCAAAAAATAGTCAATTAAATAAGTGCGAATAATGACAAAATTTTAATAAATTCATCCATTCAAAATTTAATTTATAAATGCCAAAAAGCGAATCCATATTTTCTAAAAAATTTATTACCATTCCTGTTATAGCCGTTTTTTCAATTTGGCTTTTGTACTTTCTTGAAATAAAATTTGGGAATAATTTTAATGATTACGGCATTTATCCGCAAACATTCTTGGGTTTGCGAGGCATTGTTTTTTCGCCGTTTTTGCACAGCAGCATAGAACATTTGTTCAGCAATTCCATTCCTTTATTGGTGATGCTGGCAAGTTTGTACTATTTTTATGAAGACATTGCCACAAAAGTTTTGTTGTGGGGCATTTTTTTAACCGGACTTTTAACCTGGTCTTTTGCACGTCCGTCCTATCATATTGGTGCCAGCGGCGTTGTTTATTTTTTGGTGAGTTTTATTTTTTTTAGCGGCGTTTTCCGCAAATATTATCGCTTGGCGGCAGTTTCTTTAATTGTGGTTTTTTTATATGGAAGTATGATTTGGTACATTTTTCCGATAAAAGAAGAAATTTCTTGGGAAGGCCATTCTTCGGGTTTTTTGGTCGGATTTATTTTTGCCTTCATCTTCAAAAAAACGGGTCCGCAAGCCGAAAAATTCGTGTTTTCCCACAACCCGGAATTCGACGAACTATTTGATGAGCACGGAAATTTTGCACCACCAACAGAAAATGAAATCCCGGAGATAAATGAAGTCCCAAAAAATCCAGAGCTGTAATATTTTATAATTTAACTGATAATGAAGGTTTGTAATACCTTTAAACAATGAGCAATCAACAGATATAAAAAAAGCAATTAACGATATGAACACATCCTTAAAAAACTGGCATACATTTTTAGATACCAAAAATCCTAAAATACTGGACGAACTTTTGGCAAATGAGGTGATTTTTTATTCACCAATTGTTTGGACGCCCCAAGAGGGAAAACAAATTACCAAATTGTATTTAATGGCGGCGCTGGAAGTATTTGGCGGCGAAAATTCTAATTTTAAGTATGTGAATCAAGTCGTTGACAGCAACCAATTTATCTTGGAATTTGTCACAATGATTGATGGCGTAACCGTAAACGGTGTAGACATGATTGAACTAAATGACGACGGTAAAATCATCAGTTTCAAAGTGATGGTTCGCCCATTGAAAGCAATCAATAAAGTGCACGAAAAAATGGGAGAAATGCTTGAGAAGTTAAAAAATCAAAAGGGAAAACCCTAAATTTCTTACCACTATAGCTAAAGTTTTAAATTGTCAAATTCGGTCAACGTTATTTAGGCATCGACAACCTGAAACCTGAAACCTGAAACAGCCACAGCCAAAAAACCTACATATTTCTTCTATACTGTCCGCCAACTTCAAACAAAGCGTCCGTAATTTGTCCGATAGAACACACTTTACAGGCTTCCATTAATTGCTCAAAAATATTTTCGTTATTTACTGCTTTTTGTCTTAACAAGGCAATATGTTCTTTTACTGAGAAAGCATTTGCTTTGTTTAAATTTTCAACCACCGTGATTTGGTATTGTTTTTCTTTTTCGGTGGCCCTGATAACTTCTTGGGGCAACACCGTTGGGGAACCTTTGCTGCTTAAAAATGTGTTTACGCCAATAATTGGAAATTCACCATTGTGTTTTAAGGTTTCGTAGTACAAACTTTCTTCCTGAATTTTACTGCGTTGGTACATGGTTTCCATCGCGCCTAAAACACCGCCGCGTTCCGTAATTCTGTCAAATTCGGCATAAATGGCTTCTTCCACCAAATCGGTCAATTCTTCAATAATAAAGGAACCCTGAATCGGATTTTCATTTTTGGTCAATCCTAATTCTTTGTTGATAATCAGCTGAATAGCCATAGCGCGACGCACACTTTCTTCGGTTGGCGTTGTAATCGCTTCATCATAAGCGTTGGTGTGCAAACTGTTGCAATTGTCGTAAATGGCATACAAAGCTTGTAAAGTTGTACGAATATCATTAAAGTCAATTTCCTGGGCATGCAAACTTCTTCCCGAAGTTTGAATGTGGTATTTCAGCATTTGCGCTCTTGCATTTGCACCGTATTTTTCTTTCATGGCTTTTGCCCAAATTTTACGTGCAACTCTTCCAATCACTGCATATTCCGGATCAACGCCATTGGAAAAGAAGAATGATAAATTCGGTCCGAATTCATTAATATCCATGCCTCTCGACAAA
>CAZBGP010000082.1:5859-10612 GCA_964491495.1 uncultured Lutibacter sp.
AGTAAATCCGTTTGCCAGGGTAAATGCCAATTGCGAAATTGGGTTGGCGCCGGCTTCTGCAATATGATATCCTGAAATGGAAACCGAATAAAAATTGATGATGTTGTTGGCAATAAAATATTCCTGAACGTCGCCCATCAAACGCAACGCAAATTCTGTGGAAAAAATACAGGTATTTTGCGCCTGATCTTCTTTTAAAATATCGGCTTGTACCGTTCCGCGGACTTTGGCGATGGTTTCTGTTTTAATTTTTTTATAAATGTCAAGCGGTAAAACTTCATCTCCGGTTACACCTAACAATTGCAAACCCAATCCGTCATTTCCTTCCGGCAATTCGCCTTGATAGTGCGGACGTGCAATGCCTTTTTTCTTGTAAATTCCTTTTATTTTTTCTTCAATTTCTTTTTCAAGTCCGTTGGCTGCAATATATTTTTCACATTCTTGATCAATCGCTGCATTCATAAAAAATGCCAACATCATTGGTGCCGGACCGTTAATGGTCATAGAAACTGAAGTCATTGCATTTGTCAAATCGAACCCGGAATATAATTTTTTGGCATCATCCAAACAGCAAATGGAAACGCCTGCATTTCCAATTTTTCCATAAATATCGGGACGGCTATGTGGATCATTTCCGTATAAAGTCACAGAATCAAATGCGGTGGATAAACGTTTTGCCGGAAGTCCCAAACTCACGTAATGAAAACGTCGGTTCGTACGCTCCGGCCCGCCTTCGCCGGCAAACATTCTTGCAGGATCCTCGCCTGTTCTTTTGAACGGAAATAGTCCTGCCGTATAAGGAAATTCACCGGGAACATTTTCCTCCAAAGTCCACAACAACAAATCGCCCCAAGCCTCATATTTTGGAAGGGAAATTTTAGGAATTTGTGTGTGTGATAAAGATTCGCTGTGAGTTTTTATGTTTAAATCTTTTCCGCGAACATTGAAAGTAAAAACTTCATTTTTATAGGATTGTTTTTTGGCTTCCCAATTTAAAATGAGTTCCCAGTTGTAAGGATTTAAATCCATTTTTACACGGGCAAATTCTTTGAACAAAAACGATAAAAATTGGGTATCAACATCATTTTTGGCCAATTTCAGAATCTGTTCTTCATTTACGCCAATTTTAGTTAGATGCACTAATTCCGTTTCAACCGAAACTCGTGCAACGGAACAAATGGTTTTATAAATCCCGAACAACTTTTGTGCAATCTGTTTTTGTTTTTTCGCGTTTTGGTTGTAAGCCCTGTTATTTTCAGTGATTTCCGACAAATAACGAACTCGGTTTGGCGGAATAATATATTGTTTTTCGCTTATTTTATCAGCAACTTCAAAAGTGCTTTTAAAATGCGTGTCTGTTTTTTCATTTATTTTTTTGATGAGAACCTGATACAATTCATTGGTTCCCGGGTCGTTAAACTGAGAAGCGATGGAACCGTAAACCGGCATTGAATCTACACTGTTTTCCCATAAATTATGATTGCGCTGGTATTGTTTTTTTACGTCGCGCAAGGCATCCAAAGCGCCACGTTTGTCGAATTTATTCAGGGCAATAACATCGGCAAAATCAATCATATCAATTTTTTCCAATTGCGTTGCGGCACCATATTCTGGGGTCATCACATACAAAGAAACATCAGAATGATCTAAAATTTCGGTGTCGCTTTGTCCAATTCCCGAAGTTTCCAGAATCACCATATCAAAATTGGCAACTTTTAAGATATCAACGGCAATGCTTACGTGTTTAGACAAGGCCAAGTTGGATTGGCGCGTGGCCAGTGACCGCATATAAACGCGATCGTTTTTTATGGAGTTCATTCTAATTCTGTCGCCCAATAAAGCGCCTCCCGTTTTCCTTTTTGAAGGGTCAACCGAAACAATGGCGATTGTTTTTTCTGGGAAATCTATTAAATATCTTCTCACCAATTCATCAACCAAAGACGATTTTCCTGAACCGCCAGTACCTGTAATTCCCAAAACCGGTGTTTCTGATTTTTTTGACGCAGTTTTAACTTCATTGATAAAATCGGGATGTTTTTCAGAGAAATTTTCAGCGGCAGAAATGGCTATCGCCAATTCCATAGGATTTTTTTTTGACAAATCGGCAACTGAAAAATCAACAATTTCTCCAGTTGGAAAATCGCAGGTTTCAATCATATCATTAATCATTCCCTGCAAACCCATACTTCTGCCGTCATCTGGCGAATAAATGCGCGTAATTCCGTATTCAGTCAATTCCTTAACTTCTTCAGGAAGAATTACACCGCCGCCTCCACCAAATATTTTAATTTGCGGCGCGCCTTTTTCCTGAAGCAAATCGTACATATATTTAAAATATTCTATATGGCCGCCTTGGTAGGAAGTCATCGCAATCGCGTTTGCATCTTCCTCAATGGCACAATTTACCACTTCTTCAACACTTCTGTCGTGCCCCAGGTGAATCACTTCAACACCGGTGGCCTGAATAATTCTTCGCATAATATTGATGGCGGCATCGTGACCGTCAAAAAGACTTGCGGCTGTAACTATTCTGACTTTATTTTTTGGTTTATAAGGTGTAATTATATCCATGCTGTTTTTAATTGTATGCCGCAATTTACAAAAATTAATAAGTTTTATTTAATCGGCGGTTATTGAGGTTTTTTTTAAAAGATGTTTCTATTGATAAAAACCAAACAGAAATCAAAAAAAGTATTATTAAGCATAAAAAAAGAATAAAAAAGTTATAAATTTTTTAAAAAAGCGAATAATTTTCTTGATTTTAAATAATTTAAATTGTGCTCATTTTTATAGGCTTCTTTTTCAAAACTGATGTTTTTATAGGCGAATTCATGATTTTTATATTGATACATCCTAATACAATATTCTATAAAATACCAGACAAAAAAGAAAATCCAAAGCAATTCAATTTGTTGTTTTAAATGAATTTTTTCGTGGTTTAAAAGAAATACGTCGTTGATATTTTTCTTATTTCGTAAGAAGATAAAGGGGAAAATTGTTAATCCGGAATAGTTCTTCGGAATGAGATATTTAATAACGACAATCATATTAAAAATTAGGTTCAAAAATCAAACCAAATTACATCAAATATTTTCAATAATAATAAAATAAAATAGCCAAACTGTTTTTTGATTCATCCTAAAAATTGATCATCTGATTTTGTGGCTTTTGATTAAGCACTTCAAATGAAAAATTGTAAGTTTGTATCTGTTAAATTTCATCAAAATGACATTTCAAGATCAGATAAAACAAGGAATTCCTTCTGAATTGCCTTCAAAAAAAACTTACGAAAAAGCAATAAATCACGCGCCAAAACGCATGGATATTTTGTCGAATGAAGAAAAAGAGCTCGCAATCAGAAATGCGTTGCGGTATTTTGACAAAAATCACCACACTATTTTAGCGAAGGAATTTGCTGAGGAATTAAAAGAATACGGACGTATTTATATGTATCGTTATCGGCCCGATTATCAGTTTTATGCGCGGCCAATCAATGAATATCCGGGAAATTCTGTTCAGGCAAAAGCCATTATGCATATGATTCAGAATAATTTGGACGAAGCAGTGGCGCAACACCCTCACGAATTGATTACTTATGGCGGCAACGGTGCTGTTTTTCAAAATTGGGCGCAATATTTATTGACCATGAAATACTTGTCGGAAATGAACAACGAGCAAACGTTGGTGATGTATTCCGGCCATCCGATGGGTTTGTTTCCTTCCAATACCAATGCGCCAAGAGTGGTGGTTACCAACGGAATGATGATTCCAAATTACAGCAAACAAAACGACTGGGAAAAATACAATGCTCTGGGCGTAACGCAATACGGGCAAATGACTGCCGGCAGTTATATGTACATCGGTCCGCAAGGAATTGTGCACGGTACCACAATCACAGTGTTAAATGCAGGCCGGAAAATCGCCAGAAATGACGAGTCATTGGCGGGAAAATTATTCCTGACTTCAGGTTTGGGAGGAATGAGCGGTGCACAGCCAAAAGCGGGAAATATTGCCGGCTGTATAACGGTTTGTGCCGAAGTGAATCCGAAAATTACGGAAATTCGTCTGTCGCAGGGTTGGATAGATGAAAAAATTACCGATTTAAATGAATTGGTTGTAAGGGTTAAAAGCGCCAAAGAAAACAAGGAAGTGGTTTCCATTGCCTTTTTAGGAAATATTGTAGAGGTTTGGGAAAAATTTGCTGAAGAAAATGTTTATGTCGATTTAGGTTCCGATCAAACTTCGCTGCACAATCCTTGGGCAGGCGGTTATTATCCTGCAGGAATTTCTTTTGAGGAATCCAATGTAATGATGGTGGAAAATCCTGCATTATTTAAAGAAAAAGTTCAGGATAGTTTGAGAAGACAAGTTTTGACAATCAACAAGCACACTGCAAAAGGAACTTACTTTTTCGATTACGGCAATGCTTTTTTATTGGAAGCCAGCAGGGCAGGAGCTGATGTGATGGCTAAAAACGGCATTGATTTTAAATATCCGTCTTATGTGCAGGATATTATGGGGCCAATGTGTTTCGATTATGGTTTTGGGCCTTTTCGTTGGGTGTGCACAAGTGCAAATCCGGACGATTTGGAAAAAACAGATGCCATTGCCTGTGAAGTTTTGGAAGAAATCAGAAAAAATTCACCAAAAGAAATTCAGCAGCAAATGACCGACAATATTCAGTGGATAAAAGGCGCCCAGGAAAATAAATTGGTGGTTGGTTCTCAGGCAAGAATTTTATATGCCGATGCGG
>CAZBGP010000083.1:0-10576 GCA_964491495.1 uncultured Lutibacter sp.
GGCATTGAAGTGATATTTATAGCAAAATCGCCTTCTTTTATATAGCCTCTTTCATGTGCCATTCTGTTGATATCCTCAATGGTTTCATCGGTGCTCACAAAACGGTCGTAAAAAACGCCTTTTACGCCCCATAATAAATTAAGCATCGCCAAGATTCTTCTGTTTGATGAAAACACCAAAATATTCGATTTTGGTCTCCAAGACGAAATATGAAAGGCGGTGTAGCCCGAATCTGTTAAGGTTGTAATCACTTCTGCAGAAATAGTGTCAGCAAGTATGGCAGCCTGATGGCATATTACTTTTGTGATGTAACGCTCGTTAACGCATCCCATGTTTTGATCTGGAATTTTGATTAAAGGCGAATTTTCAACGCTTTCAATAATTCTTCGCATTTGTTTGATTACTTCCAAAGGAAATTCACCTACAGATGTTTCGCCAGACAGCATAACAGCATCAGCACCATCCATAATGGAATTGGCCACATCGTTCACTTCTGCTCTTGTTGGCACCTGATTGGTGATCATTGTTTCCATCATTTGTGTGGCAATGATTACCGGAATATGCGCTTTTTTGGCTTTTAAAACCAGTCTTTTTTGAATTAAAGGAACTTCTTCCATTGGAACTTCAACACCTAAATCACCGCGGGCAACCATTAAACAATCGCAATAAGGCGTTAATTTATCAATATTTGCAACTGCTTCGGGTTTTTCAATTTTTGCAATAATCGGAATTTTATGTGGAGAATTTGCTGCGATTAAATCCCTTAACTGAATTAAATCTTCCGCAGTTCTTACAAAAGAAAGTGCAATCCAGTCGGCTTCCATTTTAATGGCAAATAAGGCATCTTCAATATCTTTTGTTGTAAGTGCTGGCAAGGATATTTTTGTGTTTGGCAAGTTGACCCCTTTTTTGGAATTTAATTTGCCGCCGCGCAATACTTTTGTAGTCACTTGTGTATCTCTGTCGGTTGCAGTAACTTCAAATAACAATTTACCGTCATCAACCAAAATATGTTCCCCAACCTGCACATCTTTCGGGAATTTTTGATAAGTCATAAAGGCTTTTTCTTGCGTTCCTTCACACTTTATGGTTGTAAAGGTAAAAGTATCGCCAATATTTAGAAATACCCCATCACCCATAACGCCAACGCGTAATTTTGGGCCTTGTAAATCGGCTAAAACCGCCACGTGAAAACCCCGACGCACGTTAATTTCTCTGATTATCTTAATTTTTTCTTCAACATCGGCATAATCGGCATGTGAAAAATTAACCCGGAATACATTTACGCCGGCTTCCATCATGTGTTCCATAATTTCTGCAGAGTTGCAGGCAGGTCCTAATGTTGCTACAATTTTTGTTCGTTTTCTATTGTTTGCCATAATTAAAATATGAGATTTTCTTTCGATTTTAAGGTTGTTGTCTCAATTGCATATGAGGTTATTATTTGACTTATTTTATTAAGTTCAAACACTAAATTTTGAATAAAATCTTCATTATTACATCCTTCAATTTTAAAAAAAAAGTCAACTTTCTTTTTTTCGGGAATTAAATAAGAAGTCGTGCTGTAATTTCCGCCAAATAAACCTTCTTGATATTGGTTGTCAACAAGCGCTGTATATTTATTATTAATTAAATAGTAATTGATAAAATTTAATTCGTCTTTATATTCAAACAATGGAAATTCAGCAGTTGAGTCTTGAAAATCTAAATGATCTTTATACCGTGTCAATTTAAATTTTAAATGGCTGTTTAAAAGATAAGCCAATCTGTAATCTTCCTCAGTTGAATGAATACCAATTAATGAATAATCTTCTTCTAAATCAAACGATAATAGTTGCATAAAAGCAGGATAATTTAGTTTGGCAAAAATACCATTGTTTAAGTTCAGTAACTAATAATATTACGAAATCGTATTCGTAAAAACTGTTAGCTTAACGTAATTTCGTTTTGAAAAGCGTAGTAAGCTCTTTTGGCTGCAACTTCTTCTGCTTTTTTCTTTGAAGTTGCCCGGCCTTTGGAGACGAGTTCACCGTTTAAAAAGAGTTTTACGCTAAATTGTTTTATGACGTCGTTTCCGGAATCTTCATAAACCTCAAAAATCAATTCTTTCTTTTTCTTTTGGCACCATTCTATAAATAAACTCTTGTAACTGGTAATTTTACCTTCAAGTTTAAGAATATCAACATAAGGAACGATGACTCTTTTGCTGATGAATTTTTCGCAGTAAGTATAGCCTCTGTCAAGATAAATAGCGCCAATTAAGGCTTCAAAGATATTTCCGTGTACATTTTCCCCAAAGTTTGAAAGGATGACGTTGCTTCTGATAAAACGCAACAAATCTAAATCCTTTCCAAGTTCGTTAAGATGTTCCCTGCTTACAATCTTTGAACGCATTTGGGTTAAATAACCCTCATCACCTGAAGGAACTACCTGAAATAAGTGTGCAGCAATGATGGAGCTGAGCATCGCGTCTCCCAAAAATTCCAAACGTTCGTAATTTAAAGGAAATCCGGTATTTTTATCAAACTCTTTAATGGAGCGGTGCACGAATGCTTTTTGATAAAAAGAGATGTTTTTAGGCTTAAATCCTAATATTTTGGTTAAATCGTTGTAAAAAACGTCCTCACTTTTCCTAGGACGAGAAGTAATTATTTTTCGAATGAAACCCATTCAGTATTGCTGTTAATCAAGTTTTTTAAAGAGTACACAGGCATTGTGTCCTCCAAATCCAAAAGTGTTGCTCATGGCAACTTTTACATCGCGTTTTTGCGCTTTGTTGAATGTAAAGTTTAATTTACTGTCAATTTGATCATCATCCGTAAAATGGTTGATGGTAGGTGGCACAATTCCATATTTTATGGCTAAAATTGAAGCAATTGCCTCAACAGCGCCGGCAGCACCTAATAAATGGCCAGTCATTGACTTGGTTGAATTGATGTTTATGGTATAAGCATGTTCGCCAAAAACTTCCAAAATTGCTTTTGTTTCTGCAATATCACCAAGTGGCGTTGAAGTTCCATGCATATTTATGGCATCAACATCTTCCGGTTTTAAACCTGCATCTCTTAAACAATTTCTCATCACGTTTATCGCGCCCAATCCTTCCGGATGAGGTGCGGTGATATGATAAGCATCAGCAGATAAGCCTCCGCCTGCAAGTTCAGCGTAAATTTTTGCGCCTCTTGCTTTTGCGTGTTCGTATTCTTCTAAAATAAGTGCGCCCGCTCCTTCTCCCGAAACAAAACCATCTCGGTCTTTGTCAAAAGGTCTTGAGGCAGTTGACGGATCGTCATTTCTTGTTGAAAGCGCTTGTAAGGCATTAAAACCACCTATTCCGGCTATGGTGATTGTGGCTTCTGAACCGCCAGAAACCATCACATCGGCATGACCCAAGCGAATGTAATTTAAGGCATCAATTATTGCGTTTGAGGAAGATGCACAGGCAGATACCGTTGCAAAGTTTGGACCTCTAAACCCATATCTGATAGAAATTTGACCGGGAGCAATGTCTGCGATCATTTTAGGAATAAAGAAAGGATTGAATCTTGGAGTGCCATCGCCTTCAGCAAAACTTAAAACTTCATTTTGAAAAGTTTCCAGTCCGCCAATTCCTGCGCCCCAAATAACGCCAACACGATCTTTATCGACTTTTTCTAAATCTAATTTTGAATCTACAATAGCTTCATCAGCAGCAACCATAGCGTACTGCGTAAATCGATCCATTTTACGGGCCTCTTTTCTGTCAAAAAACTCCGTAATGTCGAAATTTTTGAGTTCACAGGCAAAACGAGTTTTGAACTTGGTTGCATCGAAATGAGTTATTGGAGCTGCCCCGCTAACACCGTTAGCAAGCCCGTTCCAAAATTCTTCAATATTATTGCCAATAGGCGTTAATGCACCAAGTCCAGTTACAACTACTCGTTTAATCTCCATATGTTAAATTACTTTTTCGCAGCTTCTATGTAGCTAATTGCTTGACCTACAGTACCAATGTTTTCTGCTTGATCGTCTGGAATTTGAATGTCAAATTCTTTTTCGAATTCCATGATTAACTCAACAGTATCAAGTGAGTCTGCTCCTAAGTCGTTAGTAAAGCTAGCTTCTGTTGTTACTTCATTTTCGTCAACGCCCAATTTATCTACGATAATGGCCTTTACTCTTGATGCAATGTCTGACATAATTCTTTTATTTTAAATTTAATTACTCGGCAAAAATATAAAACTTTATTTAAATCAAAATCTTTTAATTCATAAAAGATCAAATTCAATGTTTTAAGAATAGGCAAAGTTTTTCTATTTACCCCATAATAGTTGGGTTTAATTCATTTTATTTGTTGTTTCAACGACAATAATATTTAACCCGCATGAAACGTATTGCCATACTGGCCTCAGGATCCGGCACCAATGCTGAAAATATCATCAACTATTTTAAAAACAGCGATGCAATATCGGTGGATTTGGTATTGTCCAATAAAAAAGAAGCCAAAGTTTTAGAACGCGCCACCCGATTAAAAATACCAAACAAAAGTTTTGATAAAAATGATTTTGTGGAGACCGATGAAGTGTTAAATCTTTTGAAAAAAAATGCAGATTATGTTATTTTGGCTGGTTTTTTATGGAAAATCCCAGCAAAAATAGTTGAAGCTTTTCAAAATAAAATCATCAACATTCATCCTGCTTTGTTGCCAAAATATGGCGGAAAGGGTATGTACGGAATGCATGTGCACAATGCCGTTGTTGAAAATATGGAAAAACAAACCGGAATTACTATTCATTATGTGAATGAAAATTATGATGAAGGCGCCATTATTTTTCAGAAAAATTTTGAGGTTTTAGAAAGTGACACACCCGATGATGTTGCCCAAAAGATTCATAAATTAGAATATGAATACTTTCCAAAAGTTATTGAAAAAGTAATCCTTGAAAATGGCCGATAAACCCAAAGTACATATTTATACCGACGGCGCATGCAGCGGAAATCCGGGTCCGGGCGGCTACGGAATTGTGATGGAATGGGTTGGGAAATCTTATAGAAAAGAGTTTTCTGAAGGCTATAAAAAAACCACCAACAACCGCATGGAATTGCTGGCGGTAATAGTTGCTTTGGAAAACATGAAAACCACAGATGTTGATATCACTATTTTTTCCGATTCAAAATATGTGGTAGATGCCGTCGAAAAAAAATGGCTTTTCGGCTGGCATAAAAAACAATTTAAAAATGTAAAAAATCCCGATTTGTGGAAACGATTTTTAGCAATCTACAATCCGAACAACACAAAATTTGAATGGGTAAAAGGGCACAACAACCATATGCAAAATGAGCGTTGTGATGTGTTGGCTGTTGAAGCTTCAAAAAAGGCAAAACTTCAGGAGGATTTCGGCTATATCAACCAGGAGAAGCCTCTTTTTTAATAAACTTAATCCTTCAAAATACTTTTCTGATTCCGATAAAAACGAATATCATAGCCGTATATCCAATAAAAAAAGGAATGATAAATGCCACCCATCCCAACACCAACATTACGGAAATCACAAGCAACTGAAAACCAAGCCCAAAAGTGGAAACTGCGGTCATAAACCAATTGTGAAAAGGTTTGCTGCCTGTTGCTTTCTTATCCAAAAAATAGATTGTTTTGTCGAAAATGCCATAAAGCAACTTATAGAGCGCAAAAAGAAAATTCACATTTCGCTGATTTTCTCCTTCTAAGGCTATGGGTGTTTTATCTTCAAAAACACGACTTGTGGTATCGCCGTTAAACTTGTTTCTCAGTATAACATAGTAATAATTGTACAAAGTTCCCTGCAACTGAATGCCTAAAAAAGCAGCGATAGCATAAATTAAATTGGAATTTGTGATATGCCAAAGCGCCAAAAAAATGAAGAAATTTAAAATGATATCGGCAACAGAGTCAAAATAGCGTCCGGTATAAGAAGGTGTTTTTTTTATGCGTGCCAATTCACCATCTGCGGCATCCAGAACAGATTTTAAAATCAGGAAAAAAGCGGCTGCCCAATAATAACCATAAAGCATGCAGGCAATGGCAATCAGCCCCGAAATAATAAACAAAACAGTCACTTGAACCGGCGTGAAGGAAGTTTTTTTGAGTGAATTTGCAATGATTCTAGCTGCGGGTCTTCCATAATCAGAAAGATCGATGAATTTGTGGTTTTTAGGTAATTTAGACATGTTGCTATTTTCTACTGAGCATTTTTAATGACTTAGTTTCCTAAACTTTAAAACAGCACATTTTATAAGCGGCAAATATACGCTTTATTATTTTTTAACAGAAGAAGGACAGAAGGCCGAGTTATGGCTGTTTATAAAATTTTACATGAAGATTTATTCTCTAGCTGTATCAAAGCTTTGCAGTTTGCTGAGCAATTCCCGAATGCTTTCCGGCGCATTGTTGTGATCAAATTCAAAAGTGTAAAGTTCACCGTTGAGGTTAAGTTCAAATTCGCCTTTTATGGCTTTGTCCACCGCAAGATCATCGATGGAAATATTGCTTTTTAAAACCTCAAAATCAATTTTTTTGACGATTTCAATTACTTCATTTAGTTGATTTTCAGTCAATTCAATTTGATGGGTTTCGTTGTTTATGTTAACTTCCAATAAATTGTTTTCAAGTTGAATGGTCAATTGAAAACCCCTTGTTTGTGCTGAATAATTAAGTGAAACAGCGTCTTTTTTATCCTGGCTTTTGCAAGAAGTTATAGACACAAGCAGTAAAATTAAAGTCATTTTAAAAAGTTTCATTTTCTTAGATTTAAAAATTAAAGTTATAAAAAAAGGTGCTGAAAAGCACCTTATTAATTTTTTTAAAATTTATTACTGCACGAAGCTTACTCTTGAACCGCCGGCAGCAAAAATAGTTCGCATTCTGTCGTTTTGACCTTTTGTAAACACATTCATACAGGCATCGTCAGTATAATCCATATAGTTCATGGTCATATCAGCAGACTGACAATGAACAGTTGGATAAGTTGGACAACTATAATTTGCTCTGTCTGAAGACGGTGTATCTAAAACAAAATCGTCTTGTCTGCATCCTCCATCACCCCAAATATGGCGTAGGTTTAACCAGTGACCAACTTCATGAGTTGCTGTTCTTCCTAAACCATAAGCACCGCTAGTAACTCCAAAATATTGCGGAGAAATTACAACACCATCCGTAGCGGCATTTCCACCTGGAAATTGAGCATAACCTAATATATTATTGCCAATGTTACAAACCCAGAAGTTTAAATATCCAGGTACTGGAGGATATTTTGTTTTCACAGAAGTGTTGGTTCCCCAAGTTGCTGTTGCATCAGGATATCTTTTGATATTTGTACTATTTAAAGTGAAATTAATATTGGTATTGGCTGCGACACTTCTAAAAGCTGAAGGAATATCCAAGTAATTAGAATCATTAAAATCGTTGTTTAAAACTGTGATTTGTGAATAAATTTGAGCATCATTAATGTTTTGTGCAGCATTGCTATAAATAACGTGTACAATTACAGGAATAGAAACAGTCCCAGCATAAGGCGTTGGAGGCGGAGGTGTTGTTCCACCACCTGGTTTTCCTTTGTTAACAGCTCCTTTGTTGGCGATTAACGTTCTTGTATGTTTTTCAATTTCGAACATGCGTTGCTCCAATCCTGGATTGTCTATTAATTGTTGGTTCAACACTTTCATGCTGGCGCATTTGTCGTCATTGCTTGCGTCTTTAGTGCTTTTTGCAGAAACGTCATCGGAAGTGTAAACATAAAAGTCACTCATGTCAACGGTGGCTTCTTGGTTTGGAGTTACTTCATCATTATTTTGACAAGCGACAACCGCTAAAGCTAAAATAGCAAAAGAAAGAATTAGTTTTTTCATTGTTAATTAGTTTAAGTTTCATTAATAAAAATAGGTAAATCTTAAATTAAAGATGTGCCAATTTATCAATAAAAAGCTAAAAAACAAATAAAAGCTAAAAAATATTGTTAAATAAATGATTGACCAATAAAGTTCTGCAATCTATTTTCACAAATTCATATATTGTTAAATAATTAAGAAAGCATCATTTTCGCTTTTAACAAGGTATTGTATAACACATCAACTTCTTCAAAAGTGTTGTAAAATGAAAAAGAGGCACGAACCGTTCCCGGAATTTTGTAAAAATCCATAATGGGTTGTGCGCAATGGTGTCCTGTTCTAACTTCAACGCCCAATTTATCTATGATGGTGCCAATGTCGTAAGGATGAATTTCATCAATATTGAATGAAATTACGGAAGTTTTATGTTCAGCAGTTCCGTAAATTTTTAACCCTTCTATTTGTAAAAGTTTTTTTGTGGCATAGTGAAGCAATTCATTTTCATATTCGGCAATGTTGTCAAAACCTATATTGTTTAAATAATCGATGGCCGTTCCAAAAGCGATAACGCCGGCAATATTTGGCGTTCCTGCTTCAAATTTGTGCGGCAAATCGGCATACGTGGTTTTTTCAAAAGTCACTTCTTTGATCATTTCTCCGCCGCCTTGATACGGCGGCAGTTTGTTAAGCCATGCCTCTTTTCCATATAAAATGCCAACGCCGGTTGGGCCGCATAATTTATGGGCAGAAGCCACATAAAAATCAACATCCAATGCTTGCATATCGGGTTTAATGTGCGGACAAGATTGTGCGCCATCAATCAATACCGCTGCGCCAAATTGGTGTGCCTTGTCAATAATTTCTTTAATCGGGTTGATGGTTCCCAACGCATTTGAGACATGGTTTACAAAAACCAGTTTTGTTTTATTTGAAAGCAGTTTGTCATATTCATTCATCAACAATTCTCCTTCCTGGTTCATTGGAATCACTTTCAAAACGGCACCAGTGCGCTCACACAACATTTGCCAAGGAACAATATTAGAATGGTGTTCCATCGCCGAAACAATAAGTTCATCACCTTTTTGCAACAACGACGTAAATCCAGTGGCCACAATATTGATGCTGTGCGTTGTGCCCGCCGTAAAAATAATTTCATAACTTTTTTTGGCGTTGAAATGCTGTTGTAATTTTATTCTGGATTGTTCAAAAGCATCGGTCGCCAATTGGCTTAGGGTATGAACGCCTCTATGAATATTTGCATTGATGTTGGTGTAGTAATTTACAATGCTGTCTATAACAACTTGAGGTTTTTGGCTGGTTGCGGCATTGTCCAAATAAACCAATGGTTTTCCGTTTATTTGCTGATTTAAAATGGGAAAATCGGCCCTGATTTTTTTGATATCTAACATGTTCTTTTTTTAGGTCCGATAGTTATCGGAAGTAGTAAATACAAAATTACGAAATAGATACTATTTTGAAGGTTGTAAAATTTAAAAACTTATTATTGATGCAGTTTATTTTCATTTAACCGCAAAGATGCAAAGAAAAAAAGCAAAGGGCGCAATTTTGTTTTGATTGATATTTTATTACCGGATATTTAAAAACGTAAATGGTAAATCAAAAATCGTAATTAAATTTGCGTTAAGGATAGAGCGGTCTGTTTGAGCACTCCCGTTTTTTCGGGATGCGAGTAGCGAAAGCCTGACCCGCAGGGGAACGCCCAAAACAAAACATCATAAAGATTAAAAATTACATAACTTATGCACTTCGGCCAAAACCAATGCTTTTTGCTTTTCCGAAAAACCTAAATGATCAAGTGAATCCGGATTTTTTGAGAGCTCTTTTACCAAAATAATGTCTTTTTCCATCAGCTGCGTTTTTTCCTTTTTAGTTAAGGTAGTTAGGGTGGTTATGGGATATAAGCCATATTTATCGACATTGTTTTTTAATCCGTTATTTGGCGGATAATCCCAACTTAACAGCGTTAAGTCAACGCACCTGGCATATTCAACTGCATCTTTGGTAAAACGCGTATTGGTAGCCAGCCATCCTTGTTTTAAATGGGTGGTTTTACCTGAATTGTTCCAAACTTTTTGAACATCCAAAAATCGGGAATTGATATATAGCGGAATTCTCACATTACTAACTGCGGAAGGATCTGTATGAAATTTGCATTCAACGGTATAAACATTGCCGTCTTTTTCAGCTAAAACGTCTATTTCGTGGGTGATGCAGGCTCCTTTTAATATTTCACCAATCTTGGTTTTGTATCCTTTTTCCTTCAGCAGTGCGCTGATTAATCTTTCAAATGGAAAACCGGTTGGACCCAAGTCGAAAATCGCTCTTTTTAAACTATATTTTGAAGCAGAGACCCGATTGTATTTTTTTAATAATTGAAAGGCTTTTCTATAAATTAAGTTTGATGAAATTCCGTCAAAAAGTTCGGGTTGTATGGCTTCCACAATTTTTTCGATATCCTCGCTTGTTGCGCCGCTATTTTGAAGTGACCTTGAAAGTTTTGGGAATGAAAACGGCTCTAAATCCCCAGAAATTTTTTTGACTACAACAACTTTATCGTCCATATCTTTTATTTTTACCAAATCAAATTTAGGATAAATATATTTAGTCGATTCTATATAAAATCTTAAAATTTCTGGTTTTTGATTGAAAAGGCAACAATTAAGTCGTTTTTTGGTAACTCCAAACGGCCAGGCCATTCATAATAACGGCATAA
>CAZBGP010000084.1:0-10552 GCA_964491495.1 uncultured Lutibacter sp.
CCTGGAGTTGTATTAGGGCATTGGTCAACATCATTATTAACGCCATCATTGTCATCATCATTCCCAATAATTGGAACTCCACAAATTTCAAGACTCCAGCTATTGATTGTTCCAATATCCTCAGGACCAGAATCTGACGCTTTTAAAGTCCAATTACCGAATGATTCTTCATCGTAAAAATTTGATAAAGTTCCTTCTGGCTTGAAGGTGCCAGTATATGGCGCCGTACCTGAAATGAGTTCATTTAAGGCGTTATCGTCAAATACTGTATTTGTGTAATTATCGCCTTCATCTTGACGACTTGCCACTAAAAGCACCGATTTTCCGCTGGGACTAATCAGCGTTAAATCCAAATCACCAATCCAAGGATGCGTAATATTTACAATGACATTTACATCTCTTATGATTTTGTTGGCTGAAATTGCAATGGTTGAAGAAACACCTATAGGGTTATTATCTGGAATATTTTTAGGCGTATCAGCAGAACTCTTCGTGTCGCAAACGTCATTTTCTGTAATGAATTTAAATATGCCTGAAAAAGCACTCTCACCACACTCGTTTATAGATTTAACACGCCAAAAATAAGTTGTTTTAGACAGTAAATTTTTTGGGGAATAAGTGCTTACATTTACATTTTCAGATTCTAATATGGTCCCAAAATTAGAATTTTCAGCAATTTGAACAAGATAATTTGTCGCATTTATATCATCATTCCAATTCAAATTAAATGGTTTTAATACATCTATCTGATTGTTATTGGGGAAAACCAAAGTTGGCGGCGTTACAGTTGAGCTATAAACACCCAAATTGATATTTGTTGTTTTACTTACGGAAACAGAAGTTCCTTTTATAGAAATGTCATAATTTCCCACAACGGAAATTCCGCTAATGTTAACTTCAACACTAGTGCTGTTTGCGGTTGCCGTTGCCGGATTAAAGGTAACTGTTGAACCGGCAGGATTTCCGGTGGCAGAAAAAGTGGTTACTTCATTAAAATTTAAAAAAGTATTGTAGGTAAAGGTATAAACTGCATTGTTTGGAATACACACTTTTTTGGAATAAGACGCAAAATTCATAATAAATTCGGAAGTCTCTACCGTAATATTTTTGGTGTTTACTGAATAAAAAATATTCCCCACACTTTCAACTTTAATTCTTCCGATTTTTGTTGCATTATTTGGAACAACTATTTCTTGTGATCCGTCATTTGGTACATTTGAAACCAACGTTGTTGGAAAGGTTAAACCTCCATCCGCAGAAAAAAGAATAGTAACAAAAGAACAATTTACAGGCGCCAAATTGCTGCTGGCAACATCCCAAGTAATGGTTTGTGACGTACCGGCACCCCAAGTGACTGTTGTGGATTGAGAAGTAACTTTAAACGGGCCAGAACCTCCGGCAACAGTAACTGTCGTTTCCTTGCTGGCCGTTTGTCCGCCACCGGCACGATTGTCTCTCACATTTACGCCAAATTTCATGGTTCTGCCTACTGATGGCAATACTTCATACGTATCTGACAAATTCCCTGCATTTACAATTGTTTGATTTGGAAAATAGCGCCTTGAGGAACTGCTGGGCGAAATTGACCTAAAAGCCGGACCTGCAGTAGCAGTTGAAACCAATGGATAAGTTGTAATTTCAGTATCCAGCTGCTCCCAAGTATAAGATAAATTATCACCGTTGCTGTCAGTTGCGTTGGCGTTTAAAATAAAAGGTGTCGATTTTGGAATGGTGTAATTTAACAGGTCAGTTATAATTGGCGCGCTGTTTCCCGTGCTGGTAATTGTGGCACAAGTGCTATTTCCTTCATAAATATTAGACCACATTTCGCGAATGCTCACTAAATGAAAATAAGAATCGGCATCAGTTTGCACATTATCAGGTGAACAAAGTCCGGAATAAGCCATTATAGTTGAGCCACTTCCTGGCTCTACGGCTGTTCCATTGTTTCGGTTGCCACTGCAACCACCTGCCTCACTATTAAAAGTGTGATGCGCGCCATATTGATGCCCCATTTCATGTGAAACATAATCGATGTCGTACGCATCACCAATTGGACTTGAAGACCCTGTGATTCCTCTGGCTTTTTGAGTTTGGTTACAAGGAGAATTTAGCGATGCCAATCCGCCGCCGCCAGTGCTAAAGGTGTGTCCAATATCATAATTAGCCGATCCAATGATGGAATTAATGGTGGTCTGACTTTCGTCTATTAACTTATCGGAATCATTGTTTGTAAAATTATCTGTAGCTGCATCCAAAAAAATAACACTTGTATTATTTGCAACAAGTATCATAGTTAGCGCAACATCTCTTTCAAAAAGCCCGTTCACTCTGGTCATTGTTGTTACAATTGCCGATAAAACGGCTGCTTTTTTTTCGGCTTCTGTAGCTGAAGGGCTAATATTTTGCCTGTTTAAATGAAATTGTGAATATTCGCCGGTTGTGGCAACGGCCAACCTAAAGGTTCTTAATTTTCCGTCGTTGGCATTTTCAGTTTTCGCAGCTGTTTTTGGTGCGCTTGATTTTTGTGACGTGTTTACTTCATCAAATTTACATTCAAACGGCTCAATAGAAGGTAAATTTTTACTTGAATAAACCATATAAGAATCACCATTTTCAGTAGTTGGATCAATATAAACGTTTCCATCGGAATTTCGCATCACCATCGCATGTATACCTAATGGTGTTACGCTGAACCTAATTACAGAACCCGGATTTTCAATTCCCTTTCCAACATAAGATCTGATGTTCGGATATTGCTTTTGAAGATTTTCATCCAATATGGAAGCTTCAAATATTTGGTATTTTTCCAAAACTCCTTTTTCATTCGGAAAACTTAAAACGGTACTCGATTTGTCCAAATTCTCTTTTCGCTTTGGCGCCTTGCTTAACTTACTTTTCAGTTGGTTTAAATTCAGCTCGTAGCTTTCAAATTTATTTGGGATTGATTTTCTGGTTAATTTTTTTGAAGTACTTTTTTCAAAGCCAGTTCTTTTGGACCATAATTCATCAGAATTTTGTGCCGAAACAGCAAAAAAGATAAGACACAAAGAAAGTGTTAGAAGTAATTTTTTTTTGTAATGTTTTTTCATATACTGGTTTGATTTTTTGGAAAGCCAATTCACAAATATAGATTGATATTCGATGTCGTACAATTTAAATGCCAAATTAATCTCTTTTTAATTAATTAAAGTATTTTTGTAACCCATATAACAAAACCTATTTTCAAATTGAAAATTTATACCGATTTAGCTGACTATACTTCAGAAAATAAAACTTTTGTCACAATTGGCACTTTTGATGGCGTGCATCTTGGTCATCAAAAAGTTTTGTTAAATCTTATCAATAGCGCAAAAAAGAACAATGCCAACGCTGTTTTGTTAACTTTTTTCCCGCATCCCAGAATGGTTTTGCAGAAAGATTCCCAAATTAAATTGATTAACACCATTGAAGAACGGATTGAATTGTTAAAAAAAACAGGATTGGACGCCTTGGTTATTAACGAATTCACTGAAGATTTTGCCGAAAAAACCGCAATGGATTTTGTAAAAAATGTGTTGGTTGACCACCTTAAAATTTCCAATTTAATCATTGGTTACGACCATCGTTTCGGTAAAAACAGGGAAGGTAATTTTGACCAATTAACACAATACGGGAAGATTTTTGGTTATGAAGTGACCAAAATTTCCCAACAGGAAATTGACCATATCACCATCAGTTCAACAAAAATCAGAAAAGCCGTTGAACTTGGCAATATTGAAGAAGCAAACCGTTTTTTGGGTTATTATTTTATGTTGACCGGCGAAGTGGTAAAAGGTAAAAATTTAGGCGAGAAAATTGGATTTCCAACTGCAAATTTATTTATTGAAGAAACTTATAAATTATTGCCGAAAACCGGCTCTTACATTGTAAAGTCTGAACTGGAAAATGAAACAGTTTACGGCATGATGAATATCGGATACAACCCAACGGTAAAAGGAAAAACCCAAACCATAGAAATTCATTTTTTTAACTTCAACAAAGATTTATACGGTAAAAAAATTCAAATTGACGTGTTGAAATTTTTACGGGAGGAACAAAAATTTGACTCTGTTGATGACCTGAAAAATCAATTGATGACAGACAAGAAAAAATCATTGGAAATTATTAACGGCACGCTGTTTGAGCTTTAAAAACTTAAAGTACATAAATGAAAAATCTACTGCCATTGCTGTTTTTAGTTATTGTGTCTTGTAAATCTACTTTTGTTGTAAATGAAGCCATTTTGGTGAATACTTTAAATTGTCCCGAAAATGGCGATTGCACCATTGAATTGCTGCCCAACAAATCATTGGAGTTTAAAAAAGATGAATTCGGAAGTTTATACCCTGTAATTTCTGAAGGAAATAAAACGATTTTTAAATATACCTACACCAGAAAACCCATTCCAAATACCCAAGACAGCAATTATTCTGAAATCGTTTTTGCCGAATTGGATTCCGTAATTTCCCCAAAAACATTCAGCATTGAAACCCTAAAAGATGCAAAATTGCACTTTGGTCGATTGTGCTATTGCAAAGGCGAAACGGGTTATTATCCAATTAAAAAAGGTGAATTTGAAATTTCAAAATCCACTAAAAATTCCTTCAAAATAGACTTCAATTTCAAGATTGATGAAGTGCCGCAAATCATTTCAGTCATAGAAGAAACTGTTTCTTTAAAAACAGATGAAAGTAATTAACATCCTTTAATTGCAATTTGTTAAATTTGCCTTTTAATTAAAGGATAAAACCCATGTTACAAGTAGCGTTTATTAGAGAAAACAGGGAAACTGTTTTAAAAGGTCTGGCAAAAAGAAATTTCAAAAATGCTGAAGAAATGGTGGATAAAACCATTTTGGCTGATGAAGAAAGAAGGGCTATTCAAACAGAACTGGACGCTATTTTAGCCGAATCCAATAAACTTTCCAAAGATATTGGCGACTTGTTTAAATCGGGCGAAACGCAAAAAGCCGCTATTTTAAAACAGAAAACCATTCAGTTAAAAGATAAATCGAAAGATTTAACCGAGAATCTTCAACAAAAAGCAACCGAGTTACAGGAATTGTTATACTTGATTCCAAATATCCCTAATGAAATTGTTCCCTCAGGAACTTCAGCAGAAGACAACCTAAACATTTTTCAGGAAGGCGAAATTCCGAAATTGCACGAAGGCGCGATGCCGCATTGGGAATTGGCAAAAAAATACGACATTATCGATTTTGAACTGGGCAATAAAATCGCTGGCGCAGGTTTTCCCGTTTACAAAGGAAAAGGGGCTAAATTGCAACGCGCTTTGATCAACTATTTTTTGGATAAAAATACTGCTGCCGGTTATGATGAAGTTCAGGTGCCGCATTTGGTGAATGAAGCATCGGGATTTGGAACCGGACAATTGCCGGATAAAGAAGGACAAATGTATCATGACGCCACCGATAATTTATATTTAATTCCCACTGCAGAAGTTCCCGTCACCAATATTTACCGGGACGTAATTTTAAAAGAAAGCGATTTTCCTATTTGTAATACTGCCTATACGCCTTGTTTCAGAAGAGAAGCTGGTTCTTATGGCGCGCACGTTCGCGGGTTAAACAGATTGCATCAATTTGACAAAGTTGAAATCGTGAGAATTGAACATCCGTCAAATTCTTATGCAGCTTTAGATTTAATGGTAAATCATGTAAAAGGAATTTTGCAGGAATTGAAATTACCATACAGAATATTGCGTTTGTGCGGCGGAGATATGGGATTTACCTCAGCGTTAACTTACGATTTCGAGGTATTTTCAACGGCGCAGGATCGTTGGTTGGAAATTAGCTCTGTTTCAAATTTTGAAACATTTCAGGCAAACCGATTGAAACTTCGGTTTAAAAATAAAGAAGGAAAAACCGAACTGGCGCATACGCTCAACGGAAGTTCATTGGCGTTACCGCGCGTTTTAGCCGGCTTATTGGAAAATTGCCAAACGCCCGAAGGAATTAAAATTCCCGATGCATTGGTGCCATATTGCGGATTTGAATTCATTAATTAGCGCAAACAGTGTACATTAATTTTTTGTAATTATTCATTTCAATCAATGCTTCAAAATAAGCATTCAATTGTCCGTTTTTCATAAAATCCAATGCGCTGTTCTTTTTGGTTTCGTAATTTTCTATCAATATGGGCATGGCCTAAAATTTAAATGGTCCTTTATAAAAAGACTTTTTACACGCAAATTTGTAACAGAACGGCTCAGAATATTACTTTAATTATTAAAACTTTAACACTTGTTTATTTATCTTTGAAATGTAAAACGTACTTTATGCGCTACTCTTTAATCCTATTTATCTGTTGTTTTTCCCTGCAAATTTATGCACAGGAACCGCAATTGGCATCACAGTATTTTAGGAATGGCGAGTATGAAAAAGCGGCTTCGTTGTACAAAACCTTACAAGAAAAAAATCCGTATAACACCACTTATTTAAACGCTTTGATTGACTGCTATCAGCAGCTTGAAAAATTTGAAGAAGTGAATCAAGTTGTGGTAAAACAATTAAAAAGCTATCCAAATCAGGAATATTTATTTGTTGAATTGGGCTACAATGAGCAACTGCAAAACCGTTTGGAAAATGCGGTTCCCTACTATGAAAAGGCCTTGCTTTTTATAGACAAAACACCGGAATTGGGTTATGTGGTCGGAAAAACATTTCAGGACAATTACCTGCTGGATTATGCGCTTTCGGCCTACAAAAAAGCCATGAAAGTAAATCCGAATGCCGATTACAACTTTCAAATTGCTTTAATCTACAATGAAAAAGGGGAAATTGAAAATATGTTCAACACCTATTTAGACCTGATTGAAACGAATGAAAATTACGAATCGATTGCTAAAAGTTATATCGGAAAATTTATTACCGACGATGCTGAAAGCGAACCCAATCTTTTACTTCGGAAACTCCTTTTAAAACGCTCGCAAAACAATCCGAATAACAGCTGGAATGAATTGCTGAGTTGGCTTTTTGTCCAGCAAAAAGAGTATGAAAAAGCGCTTATACAGGAAAAAGCGCTTCATAAAAGAAATTCGGGCAATTTAAGCGGCATTTTGGCTCTTGGAAAAATCACTTTTGAAAACAATGATTTTGAAGCCACAAAAAACTGCTTTACCTATGTGCTGGAAAACGCCACAAATATAGAAACCGAATTGCTTGCCAAACTGTATTTACTAGAAGTGAATATCAAAACAAATGCGCCTGTTGAAACAGTTGAAACCCAATTTCAGCAATTGTTTAATCAGTATGGAAAAAATGTGGCTACGCTGAATATCCAAGCCATTTATGCGGAATTTCTTGCCTTCAAAAAAAATGAATCTGAACAAGCCATTTCAGTGTTGAAAGAAGCACTGAAATTGCCCGTTAACGAATTTCAAAAAGGTTATATAAAAACAAAATTGGCCGATATTCTGGTGTTTGAAAACAAATTCAGCAGTGCGTTAATTTACTACACACAAGTTCAAAACGATTTAAAAAATCAGCCTATCGGACAAATAGCACGGTTTAAAATTGCACAAACTTCTTATTTTAAAGGCGATTTTGAATGGGCGCAATCACAACTCAGCGTGCTGAAAAATTCAACGTCGCAACTCATCGCTAATGATGCATTGGCTTTGAATTTACTCATTACGGACAATGCCGTTAAAGACAGTTTAAAAATTGCTTTGAAAAAATATGCCGTTGCCGATTTGCTGTCTTTTCAAAACAAAAATAAAGAGGCCATTGATACCTTGCAATTTGTTTTGAACCAATATAAAGGTCATCCTATTGAAGATGAAGCGCTCTTTAAACAAGCGCAATTGTTTGAAAAAATAAATCAATTTGCCAGTGCAGAAAACAATTACCTGCAAATTATCAACCTGAATAAAGATGATATTTTGGCCGATGACGCCCATTATTATTTGGCCGAATTGTATTTCAACAAATTAAATAATCCCGATAAAGCCAAAGAAAACTATCAAAAAATTATATTTGACTATCCGTCGAGCATTTATGTGGTCGATGCCCGGAAGAAATTCAGGAAACTGCGGGGCGATGATGTGAATTAGGTGGAATTCCTATCCCCAGCCCTTTCCGAAGGAAAGTGAGTTTGATTTGAAATTATAATAATATTTGCAAAAAACTTTTAATATTTAATATTTAACCTTTAATATGTACATCTACAACGTTACCACAAATATAGATGAATCCGTTCACGACGAATGGCTGCAATGGATGAAAGAAATACACATTCCGGCTATGCTTTCAACAGGAAAATTCAGTTACGCCAAAATGAGCCAAGTGATTATTGAGGAAGAAATGGGCGGCACTACGTATTCTGTACAATATACCACCGACAGTTTAGAAACGTTGCAGGATTATTATAAAGATGATGCCGACAGATTGCGCAATGAAGCATTGAAGCTTTTTAATGGTAAATTTGTAGCTTTTAGAACCGAATTAAAAGTAATCAGCGAACAATTTAGCATGAGCGTAAAAAACTAACTACTTATGAGTGTCAGAGCAAAAAAACACCTTGGACAACATTTTTTGAAAGACGAGCAAATCGCGCAAAATATTGCCGACAGCCTAACGGAAAAAGGCTATAAAACCGTCTTGGAAATTGGTCCGGGAATGGGTGTTTTAACCAAGTATATCCTTAAAAAAGACTTGGTTGTGCACGTCATTGAAATCGACACAGAATCGGTGGAATATTTAAAAGCCAATTTTTTGAATTTGGCCGACAGAATTATTTCAAAAGACTTTTTAAAAATTAACCTGTCCGATTATTTTGGTGAGGAACAAGTGGCCATTATAGGTAATTTTCCCTATAACATTTCAACGCAAATAGTGTTCAAAACACTGGAGAACAGGCATCAAATTCCTGAATTTTCCGGCATGTTCCAAAAAGAAGTCGCCAAGCGTATAGCAGAAAAAGAAGGCAGCAAAGTGTATGGAATTATGTCCGTTTTAACCCAAGCATTTTATGATGTGGAATATTTATTTACGGTGCCGCCAACCGTTTTTAATCCTCCGCCAAAAGTGGATTCTGGCGTTATTCGCCTTACCAGAAAAGAAAATTTCACCTTGCCCGTTAACGAAAAATTGTTTTATACTGTTGTTAAAACCGCGTTTAACCAGCGCAGAAAAACCATGCGTAACAGTTTAAAAACGCTCAATTTATCCGATAATTTAAGAGAAGACCCTATCTTTGCCAAACGTCCGGAACAATTATCTGTGCAAGAATTTATAAGTCTTACTGCTAAAATAGAAAATGATGTCATTTGAAATAACGAAAGATTACATCGAAGAAATTCAGGAATTAATTGCTGATGGAAATGAAGAGGCGATTTTAAAGCTTCTGGAAGAGGTGCATTATGCCGATATTGCTGAGATTATTGAAGACTTAACCGTTGAAGAAGGCATCTATCTGATAAAATTACTGGATAGTGATGTAACTGCCGATGTCATTACCGAACTGGACGAAGATACGCGTGAAAAAATCTTGGGTGGACTTTCATCCAAAGAAATTGCGGAAGAAATTGCGGAATTGGATACCGATGATGCTGCCGATATTATTTCTGAACTTACCGATAAACAACAAGAAGAGGTAATTTCCCATATTGAAGATGAAGAACACGCCAACGACATTCGGGACCTTTTGCGGTATGATGAAAATTCTGCAGGTGGTTTAATGGCAAAAGAGTTGATCAAAGTCAACGAAAATTGGAATGTGCTTACTTGCGTTAAAGAAATGCGCTCTCAGGCCGAAGAAGTGTCGCGCGTACATTCCATTTATGTGGTCGATGACCATGATATTTTAAAAGGACGATTATCTTTAAAAGATTTGTTGACAACCTCAACAAGAACAGCCATTAAAGACGTTTTTATTAAAAAAGTGGATTTTGTGCACGTTGATGACAAAGCGGAAGATGTGGCAAGAATTATGCAAAAATACGATTTGGAAGCCATTCCGGTTGTGGATAAAGCAGGCCGTTTGGTAGGAAGAATCACCATTGATGACATTATTGACGTTATAAAGGACGAAGCCGAAAAAGATTACCAAATGGCTGCAGGGATTTCGCAGGATGTTGAAGCCGACGATACCATTTGGCAATTGACAAAAGCGCGTTTGCCTTGGTTAATTTTAGCGCTTTTTGGCGGATTTGTAAGTGTATCCATCTTAGGCGGATTTTCACATGCCATGGAAAAATACAAAGAATTGTTCTTTTTCACGCCGCTAATCGCCGCAATGGCCGGTAACGTTGGCGTACAATCCTCCGCAATTATCCTTCAAGGTTTGGCAAACGATAGTTTAAGAGGTTCCTGGTGGAAAAGATTAATCAAAGAAGTTTCGTTAAGCTTACTAAACGGCCTGGTGCTTGCGGGCCTGTTAATGACGGCCGGCATGTTTTTCCTTGGATTCGACGTTAAAGTTGGACTAACTGTTGCCATTTCGTTGGTTTCCGTAATCATTATCGCCTCCATCATCGGCACTTTTGTACCCATTATTTTGGACAAAAGAGG
>CAZBGP010000085.1:0-10525 GCA_964491495.1 uncultured Lutibacter sp.
CCGTTCATACTTCCTTCGCTTTCCAGCATTCCATCCTCATAAAAATAACTTACTTTGGCGTTATCACTGCCTTCAGAAAAAGTTTTTACAAGCATTGGATGCGTCGTGCTTAGTTCGCTATAATAGTTAAAAACACCGATTTCCTTGCCGGCTACAAACTGGCCTTCATAACGGATATTGTTATTGTCGTAGTATTTTTTCCAAACGCCGGTGCGTCTTCCCTGCGCATCTAACTGATTTATTTTTTCTTGCGCTATTGCAGTTCCTGACACAAACAAAATCAGAAAAAATAACAAACTTTTGATAGATAGCTTTTTAATAAATGGCATCATATTATTCAACTTTTATGGAATTTGCCCAATCGTACAATATTTGGTACTGATTTTCCGTCAGTTTTGATTCCTTATGAATCCATAAATAACTTTTCAACGGCATTTCCCGCTCATTCAGCACTTCTTTTATATTTTTTATAATATGACTTTTTTGGTCTTTGTTATAAGCAGCCCATTCAGAAAAATTTAAATGTTCTTTTCCATCATTTACATGTTGCGCCAAAAACCACGATGACGGCGCAATTTCGCTGTACCAGGGATATTTTGTGGAATTTGAATGACAGTCCGCACAAGATGTCTGAATAATTTTAGTCACTTCAACCGGAATTTCCATCACTGTGCTCATCGCATTCATTTCATTTTTCGACTCATTTTTTTCAGGACGTATAAACTGCATTAAAATCAATACAACCAACAATCCTAAGAGTACTTTTTTCATCATTTATAATTTTAAAATTTCTTGTAATTCTTCTTCTGAAATGGTTAGCAATTTAGGTTTCATCAATCTTGGCGTTAATTCTTTCCATTTGCTGTTTTGCTTAAAAATATTTTTGAAAATAGCTTTTGCCTCATTTAGCTCTCCATTATTTGCCAAAGTTACGGCATACCAATATTTCATCTCCAAATTATCGGGATTTAATTGTTGCGCTTTCATATAATGTTCTTTTGCCAATATATTGTTACCAACTTCCACCGCCAAATCGCCTTTATTCATAAAATCATATGCTGTATGCACGGTAAGCAGCCTGCGCATTTCCTTTAACGGGTTTTCGCTGTCTTCCACGCGCAAATCCACCGTTTTATCTTCCCAGCTGTTTCCTGTTGACTTGGCTTTAACGACCAAAATTGCGGCAGATTGTTTGCCCCGAATGTCGCCGCCTTCATTTTGGGCCGCTTCCATAGCCGCCAACATACGTTCTGCCAACGTACCTTTTGCATTTTTAAAAGCTTTTGCCATCGCGGGCCACACCGTATTTTTATCCATTAAATTTGCCTGAACCGAAAAATTATCTCCAACTAGATGTCCGGCCGCTTCAATGCAGTTTTTTCCGGTATAGGCTTCAACATTTCCATGAACATCCAATATTGCCAGTTGACGAACTTCCCTTCCTTCATCAAGTTCCAATAAAGTTTCTAAGGCTATTTTTGGCGTTAAACCATTTTCAAGCAAACTTAATCCGCGCGGACCGAATGACGGATTCACAAACGATTGCGTGGCCACAACGCCAATGCCTGCTTGTCCCCAAGTTACCGTGCTGCCCACAGAAAACCAATGTGATTGCACTGCAACGCCCATTTCGCCGGTGACCGTATCTCTGGCAACAATGGAATACGTGTGCGCGAAAGGTTGTTTTTTGGAATAAACTTGTTGAGAAATAACTGGAATACTGAATAATAGTGTCATAATTATCAGAATTGAAGACCTCATCATATATGAATTTTAAAAATTTAAAGATATGCCAAACTTTTTGTAAATTTAAAAATATTTTTTTTATTCATGGGAATTTCTAATTTTTGGTTTTACACCATAATGATTGTGGTGATTTTGCATGTAGTTGTTGGTTTTGCCTATTTGCTTTACAAATTAACCCCGAAAAAAAAGACAAAAAAAGAAGATGAAATAGCGGAAAAAGACAATTTTTAATTCCGTCTTCGATATTCCGTCTTCCGTCTTCCGTCTTCGGTCTTCTGACTTTTAAACTTTTTACCTCAAACTAATGTTTATTTGATTAATTTTACACCTTTCAATATAAAACTAAAAAATGTCTTTAACCAATTTGAATGCCATCTCACCAATTGACGGCAGATACCGAAACAAAGTAGCTCCTTTAGCGCTGTTTTTTTCAGAAGAAGCGCTCATTAAATACCGCGTAAAAGTAGAAATCGAATATTTTATTGCATTGTGCGAAATTCCGCTTCCGCAATTGGCTGATTTTAATGCATCGATTTTTGTTGAGTTAAGAAAAATTTATCTTGATTTTTCTACGGATAATGCTCAAAAAATTAAAGACATTGAGAAAATTACGAATCACGATGTGAAAGCCGTGGAATATTTTATCAAAGAAAAATTTGACCAGTTAAATTTACACAACTATAAGGAGTTTATTCACTTCGGACTGACTTCCCAGGATATTAACAACACCGCAATTCCATTGTCGATAAAGGATGCATTTGAAACTGTTTATGAGCCGAATTTGAAATTGCTTTTGGATAAATTGAATCAATTGGCAAACGATTGGGCAGAAATCCCAATGTTGGCAAGAACGCACGGCCAGCCTGCTTCCCCAACTCGTTTGGGTAAAGAAATCGCTGTTTTTGTTGAACGCATTCAACAACAGCTAAAACAACTGAAAAACATTCCTTTTGCCGCAAAATTTGGCGGTGCAACGGGAAATTACAATGCACATAAAGTGGCGTTTCCGGCATCAGACTGGAAAGCCTTCGGATCTCATTTTGTAGAGACTATTTTGGGATTGCACCATTCTTTTCCAACCACACAAATTGAACATTACGACCATTTGGCTGGATTTTTTGATGCGCTAAAGCGAATTAACACAATTATCATCGATTTTGACAGAGACATTTGGACCTATGTTTCTATGGATTATTTTAAACAAAAAATTAAAGAAGGCGAAATTGGCTCTTCTGCAATGCCGCATAAAGTGAATCCGATTGATTTTGAAAATTCTGAAGGTAATCTGGGCATTGCAAATGCCCTTTTTGAACATTTATCCGCAAAATTGCCTTTATCAAGATTGCAGCGCGATTTAACCGATTCAACCGTGCTCAGAAATATTGGCGTTCCGTTTGCGCACACAATTATTTCATTCAATTCAACGTTAAAAGGATTGGACAAATTAATTATCAACAAAGAAAAATTTGCAGAAGATTTAGAAAATAATTGGGCGGTGGTTGCGGAAGCCATTCAAACAATTTTGCGCAGGGAAGCCTATCCAAATCCGTATGAAGCCTTGAAAGGACTGACTAGAACCAATGAAAAAATCACCCAAAAATCGATGGCCGATTTTATTGATGGCTTAACGGTTTCTGATTCCATCAAAAAAGAATTAAAATCCATAACCCCTAGTAATTACACCGGAATATAATGAAAAAACTGATACTGTTACCCTTATTGCTAGTCGTGCTGCTTTCTTGTAAAGATGAAAATAAAGCGCCAGATGCCGATCGATTTAAATCAGGTACTTTTGAAATACCTGCCGGTCAGGGTTATGAAAAAACCCTTATCATCAGACAAGATTCTATCCAAATTGAAAAATATGAAGACAGGATTGATACGCTTTCCATTTCCTGGAAAAACAATTTTAATTACACGCTTAATATGTTGCATCCAAAAACGGCTATTGATGAAGATCCGATTCATATAAAAATTACCAATATCAAAGACAATTCGTATGAATTTGAAGCGGTGATCGGACATTCAAATTATGTTCAAAAAGGCGAAATTACAAAAACCTCAAACTAAAATTTTATGGAAATATTTTTACACGCAGACGCTTGGATAGCGCTTTTAACGCTTACTTTTTTGGAAATTGTTTTGGGAATAGACAATATTATTTTTATTTCCATTGCCGCAGGCAAACTGCCAAAAGACCAGATTAAAAAAGCCACAAGAATCGGTTTGGTTTTGGCGATGCTTTTTAGAATTGTGTTGTTATTCGGTATTTCCTTCTTAATTTCAATGAAAGATCCTTTTTACTCAATTGACATATCCTGGTTAAAATTTGGGGTAACAGGACAAAGCGTCATCTTAATTTTGGGCGGACTCTTTTTATTGTACAAAAGCACCAGCGAAATTAGGGATAAAGTGGAAGGCATTGAACATGAAGCAACCTCTTCAACAAAAATTAAATTTGCGACATTAAGAGGCGTCATCATACAAATTGTGATGATTGATATTGTTTTTTCTTTTGATTCTGTGTTAACAGCTGTTGGTATGACCAATGGAATACCGGGCGCTTTAATTATTATGGTAACGGCTGTGGTAATTTCTATGATTATTATGATGATTTTCGCAACGCCAGTTGGCCGATTTGTAAATGCGCACCCAACCATTCAAATGTTAGCATTATCTTTCTTAATTTTAATCGGTTTTATGCTAATAACAGAAGGTGCACATTTGTCACATGCAGAAATATTGGGCCAGCAAGTTGGCGCCATACCAAAAGGATATTTATATTTCGCCATCGCTTTTTCACTGGGTGTTGAAGCATTAAATATGCGGGTCAGGAAAGGTAAAAACCTTATTAATGTAAGCAACCCAACCTTGGAAAAAGCTGATATAAAAGAAGAAAACACAACAAATAAAGATTAATTTATAGTAGATTGCGAAGTATCGTGATTATTAGAAACAATGGAAAATAGAAAAACAACAAATATTCTTTTGCTGATTATTGTAATTCCGTTTATTTTTTATTTACTTAAAATATTGTCTTTTATTTTCATTCCGCTTGTGGCTTCCATGTTTATCGCTTTGTTGTTTTTGCCTCTTATGCGCTGGTTCAACAGACGAAAAGTGCCCAAATTCATCAGTATTTTTGTGGTCATCCTCATTTTTGCCGCAATTTTTAAAATTGGCGGAGAACTGGTAAAACTTTCCAGCAGAGAAATTTTAGCCACTGACACGCTTTTTCTGGAGAAAGCCGAAACAAAAGTCACAGATTTAATGACTTCTATGGAGCAATTTTTCGGTATTGAATACTTCAATGAAAGCGAAAATATATATTCAAACATATTTCAAAAAGAAAGCTTTTCAAAATACTTTGGTTCAACATTAGATTTTGTTAGCAAAACGCTTACCATGACGTTAATGACAGCTTTCTTCGTTGTTTTATGGTTGGCCGAATCTATCAATTTTGAAAAATTACTAAACAATACCATTCTCAAACAAAAATATGCCTCCGTAAAAACCTTCATGAAAATTGAAAAGGATTTACGCACTTTCATAAAGGTAAAAATATTGGTCAGTGCGCTCACAGGTATAGGCATTGGTTTGGCCTGTGTATTTTTTGATGTGAACTTCCCTATATTTTGGGGATTGTTCGCTTTTATCATCAATTTTGTACAAATGGTCGGTTCTTTTGTATCCGTTATTTTACTGGCGCTGTTTGCGTTTGTGCAACTGGATCCAACAAGTCTTCTATTCTTTTTTGTACTTTCAATCACAGGCGTACAAGTATTATTTGGCAGTATTTTAGAGCCTATATTTATGGGAAGGTCATTTTCCATTAACATTATTGCCATTTTGGTGATGTTGATGCTTTGGGGCTATATTTGGGGAATTCCAGGATTAATAATGGCAATTCCTTTAACGGTTTTTATCAAAATTATTTTGGAAAAATTCCCTAGAACCAAAGTTATAGCAAGTTTATTGTCATAACCGCCTAAATTTTATTTTAAAATCATTTTTTTATTGTTGTTAAATTAATAACTTAACAGTTATAAAGTTACGATGTAATTTTAAGCCATAAATGTTACACAACTCTGTAACGTTTACGACAGCGTTACATTCAAACCCCAACTACTTTTGCGTCGAACAAAAAAACAAAATTATGCAACTAAAAAAAAGTGTATTCCTTGTATTTTTTCTTTTCAACGTTTTAATCATTAGCGCACAGCAAGAAATAATTTCTCTTGATGAAGTGTTGGAAAAGGTAGAAAAGAACAATTATACCATTAAAATTTCAGACCAAGATTACAATGCTGCCAAGGCAGATTTCAATCAGACAAATTCCATTTTTTTACCAAATATTTCCATTTCCCATACGGCCATTACCACTACAAATCCATTGATGGCATTTGGGTCAAAATTAAACCAGGAAATATTGACTCAAGCCGATTTTAATCCGGCACTTTTAAATGATCCAAATGAAATTAAAAATTTCGCAACAAAAATTGAGATTCAACAACCTATTTTTAATGCTGACGGATTGTTTATGCGTAAAGCCGCAAAAGCAAAAATGAATGCGGTTGAATTGCAATCAGAACGCACAAAAGATTATATAAAACTGGAAGTTGTAAAGGCCTATATGCAATTGCAAGTGGCTTATAAAGCCGTGGAAGTTTTGGAGAAAGCAAAAGAAGCCGCGCTTGAAAACAAAAAAATTGCAGACAATAGTTTTAAACAGGGTTATATGCAAAAAGCCGATATTTTATCGGTGGAAGTTCATATGACTGAAGTTGAAAATCAGTTGTTAAGTGCCAAAAGCAGTGTGCAAAACGCGTCAGACAACCTAAAGTTTTTAATGGGCGAGCAAAATGAAACGATTTTAAAACCTTCCACAGAACTAAAAGCGGAACTGGATTTGGCCATTTATAACGAAAATCTTTCCCAAAACAGGGCGGATATTGATGCGATGCAACAAAGTGCAGAAGCTTACAATAATATGCATAAAGCAAATAAAATGAGTTACTTGCCAAGTTTAAACGCGTTTGGAAGTTATGAAATGTACGACAACCAACTATTTGGCACAGATGCAAAAGGGTATTTGGTAGGCGCACAATTGTCGTGGAATGTATTCGACGGGTACAAACGCATCGGTAAAATTCAAAAAAGTAAAGCGGAACTTGACAAAGCAGAAATTAGCCTGGACCAATATAAAAATCAGAGCAATTTAGATTATAATATAGCAAAACGCCAGCTTAAAGATGCCGAAAATAAGCTGATACTCACAAATTTGGCTTCAGAACAATCAAAAGAAGCGTTGAGAATAAGAACAAACAGGTTTGAACAAGGTTTGGAAAAAACGTCCGATTTGTTGATTTCTGAAACACAATATATGCAAAAACAGCTGGAATATTTACAAACTGTTTTTAACTACAATTTCACAAAAGCTTACGTGGCATTTTTAACAAAATAAGTCGGTAAACGGCAAAAAATAAAACCATTCTTAAAAATATAAAATCAATGAAAAAAATCACAACAATATTCGCAATTGCAGCCTTAATTTTAACGGCAAGTTGCGGCAAAGATAAAGAAGCAACAAAAGAATCCGCACCGGCAATTGCGGTAAAAGTGAGCACACCATCTGCGGAAGGAAGCAGCTTTTTATCGGCAAGCGGTAAAATTGAAGCCGTCCAAAACGCCAACCTAAGTACCCGAATGATGGGTTATGTTACCGAAACTTATGTAAATGTTGGCGATAAAGTTTCCAAAGGACAATTATTGCTGCGCATAAACAGTGCCGACATTTCGGCCCAAAGCGCACAGGTATCCGCTTCAATTACGGAAGCCAAGGCCGCTTTTAAAAATGCGGAAAAAGATTACAATCGTTTTAAAGCATTATACGCACAAAGCAGCGTTTCCCAAAAAGAAATGGACGATATCACTGCCAATTATGAAATGGCAAAAGCGCGTTTAGAAGGTGCAACCCAGATGAAAAATCAGGTTAATGCGCAACTCTCCTACTCAAATATTTCAGCGCCTTTTAGCGGTGTTGTAACCGGAAAATTTATCAACAAGGGCGATATGGCAAATCCGGGGATGCCTTTGATCAGCTTAGAAACGCCTGGCAATTTTCAAGTGACGGCTTTGGTGCCAGAATCTGAAATTACAAAAATTAAGGATGGGACAACTGTCAATGTTGTGGTAAAATCTACCAATGAACTTTTAAAAGGCACCGTTACTGAAGTGAGTACTTCGGCAAAAAACACAGGCGGACAATATTTGGTGAAAGTGGTTTTAGACAAAACAGATGCAAAATTACTTTCGGGTATGTATACTTCCGTACAATTTCCTATTGAAAAATCAACCGAAACAAACCTGATTTTAGTTCCGAAAAGCGCTTTGGTAAAACAAGGACAATTAACTGGTATTTATGCGATTGGAAATGAAAATGTCGCTATTTTAAGATGGTTAAGAACCGGAAAAACCTATGGCGAAAATGTTGAAGTTTTGTCGGGATTGGCTGCGGATGAACAATTTATTGTTTCTGCCGAAGGAAAATTATTCAACGGAGCGAAAGTGAGTGTTCAGTAAACAGTTTACAAATATAATCAATACCCGCGTGAGGGATTGAGGCGGTATCCTTTTGTGAAGCGCAGCGGAACAAAAGATATAGCCAAAAGCCCGACCCGACCTTTTCGAGAGGGACAGGCCCAAACAAATAAAAAATAAAAAAATCAGTAATCAGTTTTCAGTTGCAGTTTTCAGTAAAAAAACTTTAAACTTTTAAACTTTAAACTTTAAACCAAATAATAATGCAAGAAGGAATTTCAGGTAAAATAGCCAACATATTCATCAATTCTAAGCTGACCATTTTGTTGATGGTTGCGTTGATGGCGATTGGCATATACAGTTCATTTCTTATTCCTAGGGAAGAAGAACCGCAAATTATTGTTCCTATGGCCGATGTTTTGGTTGGTTATCCAGGGGCAAGTCCAACAGAGGTTGAAAGCCGTGTGATTAAACCGTTGGAAAAAATTATATCGGACATCAAAGGCGTGCAACACGTGCACAGTATTGCGATGAACGGACAATCGATGATTATTGTGCAGTTTTATGTGGGCGAAGACACAGAGCGCTCGTACGTGAAATTGTATGATGAATTGATGCGCCATCAGGGAATGTTTCCTCCGGGCGTAACGCAGCCTTTGGTAAAAACACGCTCTATTGATGATGTTCCTATGCTGGGACTTACTTTTTGGAGTGACACGTATAACGATTTTCAAATTCGCCAGATAGCGGAAGAAGTGACATCCGAAATAGAAAAGGTAAAAGATGTTTCCATCACCAAAGTTATTGGCGGAAGAAACCGTCAGCTGAAAGTGGTGCTGGACAAAGATAAAATGGCCGAAAACGGTATTGATGCGCTGGGAATTATGCAAATGATTCAAGCCAATAACAGCAGCTCACAATCCGGAAGTTTTGTTCAAAATGACCAGGAATATTTAATCACCACCGGGAAATTTTTAACCTCATCAGAAGATGTGGAAAATTTGGTGGTTGGCGTTAACAATAATATGCCCGTTTATTTAAAGCAGGTTGCGACGATACAAGACGGCCCTGAAAAACCAAACAGTTATGTGTCATTTGGTTATGGAAAAAATAACGAGAAATACACTTCAAATTCGGGCGAGTACAATGCGGTGACACTATCAATAGCGAAAGTAAAAGGCGCCGACGCGATGAAAATTTCGGAAAAGATTTTGGACAGGGTTGAAAACTTAAAACAAACCATAATTCCGGCTGATGTTCATGTAGATGTTACCAGAAACTATGGAGAAACCGCTTCGCATAAAGTGGGTGAATTGTTGCTTCATTTAGGTGTAGCCATTGTGGCGGTTACAATTTTGGTAATGCTGGCGATGGGCTGGCGCGGTGGTTTGGTGGTGTTTTTCTCGGTGCCGCTAACGTTTGCCTTAACTTTATTCAGCTATTATTTGTTGGGTTATACCCTAAACCGAATTACCTTGTTTGCCTTGGTTTTTGTGGTGGGAATTGTGGTTGACGACAGTATTATTATTGCCGAAAATATGCACAGGCATTTTAAAATGAAGCGATTGCCCTTTAAACAGGCCGCGATTTATGCGATTAATGAAGTAGGAAATCCGACCATTTTGGCAACATTTACCGTGATTGCCGCTATTCTGCCGATGGCATTTGTTTCGGGAATGATGGGACCATATATGAGTCCAATGCCAATTGGCGCTTCTATTGCCATGATTTTGTCGCTTTTTGTCGCTTTAACAGTGACACCTTATTTAGGATATCATTTATTGCGTGAAAAAGATTCGCAAGAACACAAAAAAGAACAGGGTTTGGAAGCCGGGATGATTTATAAAATCTATAAAAAATTAGAGCAGCCTTTGTTGGACAGCCGTAAAAAGCGTTTGGTTACCATAGGAATTACGCTGGTTTTATTGGCTGGATCGGTATTGATGTTCTTCACAAAATCGGTAGCCGTAAAAATGTTGCCTTTTGACAATAAAAATGAGTTTCAGGTGGTCATTGATATGCCAGAAGGAACTACACTGGAAAGAACGGCTGCAGTAACTCAGGAAATTGCACAATATATCGCAACCACACCTGAGGTTGTAAATTACCAAAATTATATTGGAACCTCCGCTCCAATTACGTTTAACGGTTTGGTTCGTCATTACGACATTCGTGGCGGAAGTAATATGGCCGATATCCAGGTGAATTTATTACTGAAAGAAGATCGTGACTTACAAAG
>CAZBGP010000086.1:0-813 GCA_964491495.1 uncultured Lutibacter sp.
CTCCCGAAATAACCAATTGGCCCGGACAATTGTAATTTGCCGCAACCACAATACCGTCAATGCTCGCACATACTTCTTCAACCAAGACATCCTCCAGTCCCAAAACAGCTGCCATAGTGGAAACCTGCATTTCGCAAGCTTTTTGCATCGCCAAGGCTCTTTTTGACACCAATATAAGTCCGTCCTCAAAAGACAAAACCCCATTGGCCACCAAGGCAGAAAATTCACCCAAAGAATGACCTGCCACCATTTCAGGCTTAAAGTCCGTTCCCAAAGTTTTGGCCAAAATTACCGAATGCAGAAATATCGCAGGTTGCGTTACTTTGGTTTGCTGCAATTCTTCGGCAGTGCCTTCAAACATAATATCTGTGATGCGAAACCCCAAAATTTCATTGGCCTGTTCAAACAGTTCTTTTGCCAACTTAGAATTGTTGTATAAGTCGAGTCCCATTCCTGTAAATTGGGCTCCCTGGCCCGGAAAAATATATGCTGTCATTTGTGTCGTGATTTAATTTGTGTAGCAAAAATAAACATAATTTGCTATTATATGTTGGTACTGTGGATTTAACTTTTAATCCTATTATCCCCTCGCCTCCCGTACTAAAAACGGGACAGGCTTTTCCAAAGGAAAGGGAGCTTGATTTGATGTTCGTAAAAATATTTTTAATTTTTAACTTGCACTTCCTGATGGGTGGTGTCTGATTTTTAATAATTTTTTATCCCCTTCATGTTTTTACACACCCCTAGCCCCTCTCAAGAGGGGAGTTAATCGTGGTGACTTGCAACTTTCATCTTTTATTCGCCCTTTCGTGG
>CAZBGP010000086.1:823-10441 GCA_964491495.1 uncultured Lutibacter sp.
TTCACTGAACATTTTTTTAACTGCCAACGCGCCGGCTGGCATTATGATTGAAACTTCATTTCATGAGATCCTGAAACAAGTTCAGGATGACGGGTTCAATAATTTTATCCTATAACTATTTAATCAAAAATCGTATATCGTAAATCAAAAAATCGTCAACTGCACTTTATAGCCTTCGCTGTTTCTGATGTTAAATACAGTGTCATCTTCAAACAGTAAATACTGGCCTTTGATGCCCGTCAGTTTTCCTGAAAAAACAGGGGTATTGTCCAAGTTTAACGTTTTTATTTTGGCGGGATATTTTATCACCGGGTATTCGATGTCGGTGATTTTGCCGTTGTTCGGCAAAAAATAAGGCCAGGCTTCGGCAGGAATATATTGTTTTAGCTTTTCACGTGCTTCTATTAAGTCAATTTCGGCTATTTCATTTTTCAGCATTTTTTGCCAGCTGGTTTTATCGGCCACATGGTCTTTTAGGGCAACTTCTGTAATACCCGCCAAATAGCGGTTGGGCACTTCCACAATTTCAATGGCTTTTGAGGCGCCTTGGTCTATCCACCTTGTTGGCACCTGGGTTTTGCGGGTTACGCCCACTTTTATGTTGCTCGACAAAGCCAGATACACAATGTGCGGCTGCAATTGCACTTTTTCTTCATAGTCCAGATCACGATCGCTGATGCCCAAATGTGCCGTACTCAATTCGGGTTTCATCACCCAGTCGCCCACCCGGGCACTTTCATAAAAACATTCATAACAAAACCCCTGTCTGAAAATCTTCTTTTCCTTTCCGCAGTTCATACATTGATAGCCTTCAAATTGTATTTCGACAGTACGACCCAGCAGCTGGTTCAAATTCAGAAAATCATTTTCCACTTCCAAATAATAGTTCACGGGTTCATTTAATTCCGTCATCATCTTTTTTAAAACAGTATGGTATTGCATCGTAATTTTTTAGTAATTTTAAAGCCTAAAGATACTTAATATAATATGCCATATCCAATAGTTAATTCAATAATTTCCTGGTTTTTAAAAAAGCGGAAGCACCAAATGGAATTGTTTTTAAAGTATCCCATTGATGTTCAGGAAGAATTGTTGCATAAATTGGTAGAGAAAGCCCAGGATACCGAAATCGGAAAAAATTATCAATTTTCTGAAATTACCACCTATGCCGAATTTGCGAAAAAAGTCCCTATCCAGCAATATGAATCGATTGAACACTTGGTTGAACGCACCCGAAAAGGGGAACAAAATGTGTTTTGGCCTACGCCCATCAAGTGGTTTGCAAAATCGAGCGGCACCACCAATTCTAAAAGTAAATTTATTCCCGTGAGTGAAGAAGCTTTGGAAGCTTGTCACTTTAAAGCAGGAAAAGATATGTTGTGCCTGTATTTCAACAACAATGAGGACGCCAAGCTTTTTACGGGGAAAAGTCTGCGTTTGGGCGGAAGCAGTGCCGTTTATGAAGACAACAACTCCTATTTTGGCGATTTATCGGCCATCATTATAGAGAACCTGCCTTTTTGGGCCGATTACAGCAGTGCGCCAAAACAGGAAACCGCCCTGATGGGCGAATGGGAAAGCAAAATGAAAGCCATTGTTGACGAAACCATCAATGAGGACATTACGAGTTTGGTTGGTGTACCCTCATGGATGCTGGTGCTGTTGAACTACGTTTTGGAACGGACCGGAAAAACAAACATTCTGGAAGTGTGGCCAAACCTGGAAGTCTATTTTCACGGCGGCGTCAATTTCAATCCGTACCGGGAACAGTTTAAAAAATTGATTCCGAAAGCCGATTTTAAATATTACGAAACCTACAATGCTTCCGAAGGATTTTTTGCCATCCAGGATATCAACAATTCTTTTAATATGCTGCTGATGCTTGATTACGGCATTTTTTACGAATTTATTCCGATGGACAAATATGAAGGCGAAAATTCCTTGGCCATCCCGCTTTCTGAAGTAAAACTCAATACCAATTACGCCATGGTTATTACCACCAATGGCGGCTTGTGGCGTTATCTGATTGGTGACACCATAAAATTTACGACCTTGGATCCTTTCCGGATCAGGATTACGGGCAGAACCAAACATTTTATCAATGTTTTTGGCGAAGAACTGATTATTGAAAATGCCGAAACGGCCTTAAAGCAAGCCTGTTTAAAAACCGGTGCCGAAGTTTGTGAATTTACCGTAGCCCCTATTTTTATGGTTGATGAAAAAAGCGGCGGCCACGAATGGCTGATCGAATTTAGAACGCCTCCTGAAAATCTGAACTATTTTACGGAATTGCTGGACAATGCACTGAAATCGGCCAATTCAGATTATGAAGCCAAGCGCTACCATAATATGACCTTGGCAATGCCTGTGATCAATTGTGCAAGAAAAGGGTTGTTTTATGACTGGCTGAAACTTAAAGGCAAGTTGGGCGGACAGCATAAAGTGCCGCGTTTGTCAAATTCAAGAAAACATTTGGAAGAACTCCTTAAACTGGCAAACGCCGTTTAAATTTTACGCTCGATAACGTAGTTTACCATAGTCAACAGGGAATCTTTGTAGGTAGATTGCGGATAATTTTCCAGCAATTCCAACGCTTCAGACCGGTATTCTTTCATTTTTTCCGTGGCATATTCAATACCGCCTTTTAATTTTACAAAAGCAATGACTTCTTTTACACGTATTTTGTCTTTGTTGTACTTTTTAACCGACTTTATCAGCCAGTCACGCTCTTCTTTGGTACAAGTATTCAGCACATAAATAAGCGGCAGAGTCATTTTTTGTTCTTTAATATCTATGCCGGTAGGTTTCCCAATTTTTTCATCGGTATAATCAAATAAGTCGTCTTTAATCTGAAAAGCAATGCCAATGCGTTCTCCAAACAACCGCATTTTCTCTATTTCTTCTTCACCACTTCCTACAGAAGCTGCACCAATGCCGCAACAGGCCGCAATTAAAGTGGCTGTTTTCTGACGGATGATTTCGAAATATACTTCTTCAGTAATATCAAGACGGCGTGCTTTTTCAATTTGCAGCAGTTCTCCTTCGCTCATTTCCCTAACGGCTACCGAAATAAGTTTTAAGATGTCGAAATCGTTGTTGTCAATGGAGAGCAATAGGCCTTTGGACAGTAAAAAATCACCGACAAGCACCGCAATTTTGTTTTTCCAAAGTGCGTTTACCGAGAAAAACCCTCTGCGTTTGTTGCTTTCATCCACCACATCATCGTGCACCAAGGTTGCGGTATGAATCAATTCAATGACGGAAGCACCGCGATACGTGCGTTCTTCAAACCTACCACCCGAAACCATTTTCGCCACCAAAAAAACAAACATCGGACGCATTTGCTTGCCTTTTCGCCTTACTATAAATTGGGTAATTCTGTTTAATAAAGGCACTTTTGTAGCCATGGATTCTTTGAACTTGCTTTCAAAGAGTTCCATTTCTTCAAGAATGGGTTGTTTTATTTGTTCTATAATTTTCATGTGCAGCACAAAAATAACGGTTTATTTTTATCATTATGCTGCATTGGGAATTATTTGTTAAAAAAAGGTGAATTTGAAATTTAAAAGTTTGAATACTTAACAGTTTGTCCCTAAAAAACTTAAACGCAAAGAACGCAAAATTAGAAAGAAATGTATTTAATTTTTAGTATTCAGTAGCAGTTTTCAGGAAAAGAGAATAGGAAATGGTAAAAAAAGAAAGCACGGATTACAAATCCGCGTTATCTATTTACAAATCAAGCCACTTATAAACTTATAATGAGATTTAGACATCTAATATTATTTCTTTTCTTTTTCCATCGCTGAAAAAGAAACAAAAAATCTAGTCTGATGATCTTTTTCTGTAAAATGAAATGAATTTTTTTTCATTCATTATGGAAGTAATAAAGTCATTTGAACTTTATTCATGTTTCTGTTCATTTTCTTTGCACGCCCAAAGAAAACGAACCAAAAGAAAAGGCGCTTTCTCGTCAGGTATTTTTCAAAAAGATTTAAAAATAAAATCTCTTTGAAAACCATATTTTAAAAGCTAAATTTTCTCCAAGGCTTCAAAAATTTTTAACGCTTTTAAAATATTATACTTACGATAAAGAGTTTTATGATTGAAACTTCATTTCATGAGATCTTAAAATAAATTTAAGATTTTCAGTATTAGGTAGTCGTTTTCAGAGAAAAGAGAATAGGAAATGGTAAAAAAAGAAAGCACGGATTTTATTCCGTGCTTTCTGGTATGATGATTGAAACTTCATTTCATGAGATCCTGAAATCGAAGATTCACGAACTCCAAAAAACAATAAAAATGGTGAGTAAACAAGTTCAGGATGACGCGTTCAATATTTTACAACGAATCTGCCTGCCTACCGGCAGGAAGGCTTCCGTCTCCGGTTCTAATAATAAAGAGAACATATCAAAAAACTGTTAGTCTTTTTTCTATATTCTCTTTTCTATTTTCTATAATTCCACCTTTGGGGGTTAGGGGGCTATTTCACGTTGTGCTGAATATTGATGGATTCCACGTGAATGGCTTTAAATATTTCTTCCACAAATTCTTTGCTCAGTCCTTTTTCTTCTGCGGCTTCGGTCATTGATGCCAAAATATCGGCCCAACGTGCGCTTTGTAAAATCGCCACATTTTCACTGTGCTTCAACCTGCCTATTTGTTCGGAAATGCCCATTCTGTCTTTCAGTAACTCGATTAAATTGCTGTCGAGCAAATCCAGTTCCTTGCGGTACATATTCAATTTTCTCTGGAATTCTTCTTTGCTGCTGCTTTTCAGACGAATTTTTAAATCGACGGTCATTTGCGCCAATTGTGCCGGTGTGATTTGTTGTTTGGCATCACTCCAGGCATTGTCCGGATCAATATGGGTTTCAACCATAAATCCGTCGTAATTTAAATCGAGGGCCGTTTGAGAAACATCCAGCAACGTGTCTCTTCTTCCGCAGATATGAGAAGGGTCGATGATCAATGGCAAGTTAGGGAACTCTTTTTGCAGTTCTATCGCCAAATGCCATTTTGGTTTGTTGCGGTAATGTAAAGAATTGTAGGTTGAAAATCCGCGGTGTATTACGCCCAGCTGAGAAATTCCGGCTGCCTGAAAACGTTCCACGGCACCCAGCCACAAAGGCAGATCGGGATTTACCGGATTTTTCACCAATACGGGTATGTCAACCCCTTTCAACGCATCGGCAATTTCCTGCACCACAAAAGGATTCACCGTTGTTCTTGCGCCAATCCACAAAATATCAATGCCGTGTTTTAAAGCGAGTTCCACGTGATTTGCATTTCCCACTTCGGTGGTCACCAACATCCCGGTTTCGGCTTTTACGCGTTGCAGCCAGGGTAAACCTATTGCTCCGACGCCTTCAAAGCCGCCCGGACGGGTTCTCGGTTTCCAAATACCTGCGCGGTACACGTTTGCATCTGTATTTTTAAGCAAGTGTGCTGTTTTCATCACCTGATCTTCCGTTTCCGCACTGCAAGGTCCTGCAATGACAATTGGGTGTGATAAATTCATATCATCCAACCACTTTCTGTTTTCTTTCGTAATTTCCATTTTCGTTCCTGTTTTACTTTGACTATTTAATTCCGTTTAATATTGTTTTGATGTAATTTGTGTTGTTCATTGTTCTGTTTAATCCGTCGACATCATCGTGCTCAATCATTTCCTTAAATTCGTTCAGGTTTTTGATATATTCCTCCAATGACCGCACCACATTTTCTTTGTTCTGAAGAAAAATCGGCGTCCAGGTGCTCGAAGAGCTTTTTGCCAAACGCACTGTTGACGCGAATCCGGTGCTTGCCATATCAAAAATATACTGCTCGTTTTTTTCGATTTCCAGGACTGTTTTTCCCAGCATAAATGAACTCACATGCGACAGGTGCGACACATAGGCAATGTGCCTGTCGTGCTCTTCCGGATTCATCATTTTGATGCGCATATTCAGTTTTTTGAAGAGGCTCAATGCCTTGTCCAGTATTTGCCAGCCACATTTTTCGGTTTCGCAGAGGATGGCTACTTTATGGTCGAACAGCTCCAATATGGCCGCTTCGGGTCCCGAGAATTCTGTCCCTGCCAACGGGTGTGCCGCCACAAAGTTTTTGCGGTTTGGATGGTTTTGAATCGCCTTGCAGATTTCATTTTTTACCGAACCCACGTCAAAAACCAGGGTATCTTCAGAAACCAAGTCCAGCACCTTCAGGGTCACCTCCGCAATTTTATTCACGGGCACCGCTACCACCACCACATCAGCGTTAGCCAATTGCGAAAAATCAATTGCTTCATCAATCAAACCAAGCGCAAGCGCTTTTTTAATATGTTCGGGATTTTGGTCAATTCCGTATACTTTAAAGCCTTCCCTTTTCTTTAAATCGAGTGCCAAAGAACCGCCTATCAAACCCAAACCAATCACCACTAATTTTTCCATATCTTAAATTTCTACGGTCGTTAATCTGTTTAACACTTCTTTCATTACGGTTTCCGAAACACATAAGGAAGCGCGGATATAGCCTTCTCCATTGGAGCCAAAAATATTTCCGGGGGTAATGAACACGTCATTTTCATATAATAATTTATCGGTAAACGCTGTTGCATTTTTGCCTTCGGGCAATTTCGCCCACACAAACAATCCGCCGTAATTTTTATTGTAGGTACAGCCTAAGGCATCAAAAATTTCCCGCACGGCTGCCTGTCTTTTTTTATAGGTTTCATTTTGTTGCACAAACCAGTCTCCCGACAATTTTAAGGCTTCCACCGCGCCTTTCTGAATCCCGAAAAACATTCCGGAATCCATGTTGCTTTTCACTTCCAGAATAGTTTTGATAATTTCGGCATCGCCCACTACCATTCCTACGCGCCATCCGGCCATATTGAAGGTTTTGCTCAGTGAATTCAGTTCGATGGCCACTTCTTTTGCGCCTTCCGTTTCCAAAATACTGATCGGATGGTCGTTCAGCACAAAAGAGTAGGGATTGTCGTTTACGATTAAAATATCGTGCTTTTTTCCAAAGGCAATCAGTTGTTCAAAATCGGCTTTGGAAGCCACCGCCCCTGTGGGCATATGCGGATAATTTACCCACATTATTTTCACCTTGGTCAAGTCCTGTTTCTCCATTTCGGCATAATTAGGCAACCAGTTTGTTTCCTGGCGCAAGTCATAAAAAACAGGTTCCGCTTCCAGCAATCTTGTGACGGATTCGTAAGTGGGATAGCCAGGATTTGGCATCAGCACCTGATCGCCTGCATTCAAAAAAGCCATGGATATGTGCATAATGCCTTCTTTTGATCCCATCAAAGGCAAAATTTCATTGGCGGGGTTTAAAGACACCCGGTAATTGGTTTTGTAAAAGTTGGCGATGCCTTCCCGAAGCTCAGGAATGCCCTGATAGCTTTGGTACTGGTGGGCAGTTGGCAATTCCATCGCATTTTTTATGGCTTCCACCACGCTAAGGGGCGGATTTAAATCGGGGCTTCCGATGGCCAGGTTGATGATTGGTTTCCCTGCATTTCGCAAAGCGGCCACTTCCCGCAACTTTACCGAAAAGTAGTATTCCTTCACGTCCTTTAATCTGTTGGCTTTTTGTATCATGAGCGTTTGCTTTTACTGTATTCGCCCAACACTTTTAAGGCTTCCGTTTTTTCTTTCACTTCTATGATGGCATTGAAATAATCGGCATAGTTGTCGAAAATAAAATCGGCGAAAAATGCATATTTCCAGGGCGTTTCAATTACGGGCATCGACTGTATTTTGGAAAGATTCAGGTTGTGCTTTGCCAAAATGGTCAGCACTTCCGCCAAACTTCCGGTGTCATTGCTTGTGATAAATTTAATGGAGGCCTTATTTGCCGAAACGCTTTTTTTGCTTTCCGCATTGGTTAGGATAAAAAATCGGGTGGCATTGTCTTTGATGGACTGTATTTCCGGCGCGATGATTTGCAAGTTGTATATTTCTGCAGCCAAACTGCCGGCAATTGCCGCAACGCCCATTAGTTTTTGGTCCTGAATTCTTTTGGCCACCGCTGCCGTATCCTTGTCTTCGATTAATTTGATGTGCGGAAAGTCGTTAAAAAATTTATGGCACTGCAACAAAGCCATCGGATGCGAATACACCTCTTTGATGTCCTCAATTTTTTGTCCGTCCAAAGCCATCAAATTGTGGTGAATGGGCAAATAATACTCCCCGCAAATGGTTAATTTATGGTCGTCTATCAAGGCGTAATTTGGCAAAATGGCGCCTGCAATGGAGTTTTCAATGGCCATCACAATCACCTCCGCTTTTTTGTCGTGCAACAAACCGGGCATTTCCCCAAACGACATACACTCGACCAGGTCTATATTTTTTCCAAAATATTCCTCGGCCACGATGTGGTGAAACGATCCTTTAATTCCTTGTATTGCTACTTTCATCGATTAGTATTAATTTTTTATTGGTCCTTTGGAATGCGCATTTATTCATTCGTTTCGCATTTCATCGGTATTCTTATTTGTTTTAATTCTGTCCTCAGGAATGCGTATTTGTTAATTCCTGCTTGTATCGTAAAATAGCTTTGCGCATTTCATCATTTTTGGTCAAAAAAAAAGCCTCGAAATTTTTCGAGACCCTTATTATTTATTTTTGTTAAAATAACACATACGAAGCCTCATCTCTTATTGCTAAAATAAAAGTAAAAATAAAAGCTGTTCCAAGTGTTATTTGTCATCATTGTTGTTTTGTAAGGCGCAAATCTAATTAATAAATCTAAAAGACAACTATTTTTTTGGCTAAAAAAAATAACAATTACCAAAATCTCAATAAAATCGACCTATAAATGGCAAATTCATAATTTCGATATTTAAAATAGGCCTTATTATGCGTTTTTTGCCTTTCTGTTATGAGAATAATTTAAGAAAAAGAAGAAAGATTATGGGCGTATAAAATTAGTTTAATTTGTATGATACCATAACCCCCATTCTATAAGGAAGCCATTCTCCACTTTTGTTGTAACCCTCTGCGCTCTCGTAACGGATGTCTGTTCCTATAAAATATCCTTTATAGTATCCCTGGCTATTTCCGCCCCCTAAAAAAACATCCAACAAAAACTGGTCGTTAATTTTTTGCTGAAAACCAATGGTGGCACCCATAAGGTACCCAAACCCCTTTTCGTACAAATTAGAGTTCAAATAATTCCACTTTTGAAAATTATAAAGTGTCAGTCCAACATGTGCACCCACATAAAAACCTTGGTATTTTTCTTTAAAATGATACCTGTACTCAGGAATAAATATATAAAATTCCATAGGTTTTCCGTTTACCGATTTCCAAAAAGAAGCGGTGACGTCAAATTGAAAAGTAGATTTTTCACCAATACCGGTTTCAATACCCACTTGGGGTATGGTTAATAATGTCGTAATCGCATTTACTTTCACATAGGTTTGGCTATGCACCAGCACACCGTGCAATAACAGTAAGAGAAAAATGTATTTTTTAGGGCTGACAGCGTATTTTATTGACATGAAGCAGGCAATTTTTTGGTAAATATACTTATTTTATGCGGGAACTGATCGTATAATTGTTCTTTTTGAAAGGTAAATGCCGGATGTTGTACTTTAAATTAATTAGGCATTTTATAAGGTTGGAG
>CAZBGP010000087.1:0-10398 GCA_964491495.1 uncultured Lutibacter sp.
CTTGCGGCAGTATACTGAGGAATCATCAAACCGCTGTTCAATCCCGGATTTTTTACCAAAAAAGGAGGTAAATTCCGTTGTCCGGAAATGAGTTGAAAAGTTCTTCTTTCTGAGATGCTTCCCAGTTCAGCCATCGCGATTCCCATAAAATCAAAAGCCAATGCCAAAGGCTGTCCGTGAAAATTTCCTCCGGAAATGATTTCGTTGGCTTCCGTAAAAATAATCGGATTGTCGGTCACCGAATTAATTTCTGTAGCGAACACTTTTTTGCAATAATTTAAGGCGTCTTTACTTGCGCCGTGCACTTGAGGCATACATCTAAATGAATAAGGATCTTGCACGTGTTCTTTGTGTTGCGAAATTATTTCACTGTCTTCCAAAAAATCTTTAATGCGTTGCGCCGTTTTTATTTGTCCGTTATGAGGCCTGATAAAATGGATCAATTCATTAAAAGGTTCTATTCTTCCGTCGAAAGCATCCAAAGAAAGCGCGCCAATCAAATCGGCCAAATAAGAAAGTTTAAATGATTTCAGAATTAAATGAACGCCGTAAGCACTCATAAATTGGGTGCCGTTCAACAAAGCCAATCCTTCTTTCGATTTTAATTCAATTTTGTTCCAGTTAAATTTTTTTAAAACAACCTCGCTTGCTACAATTTCATCGTTAAAATACACTTCACCTTTGCCAATTAACGGTAATGATAAATGTGCTAAAGGTGCTAAATCACCAGAAGCGCCCAAAGAACCCTGTTCATAAACCACTGGGATAATATCGTTGTTGTAAAAATCGATCAATCGTTCCACAGTTTCTCTTTGAACGCCTGAATGGCCGTAACTTAACGACTGAATTTTTAGCAAAAGCATAAGTTTCACAATAGGCTTGTCTACTTTTTTTCCAGTTCCGCAGGCGTGGCTCATCACCAGGTTCTCTTGCAGTTTGTGCAAATTGTTATTGTCAATTTTTACATTGCACAGAGACCCAAATCCAGTATTGATGCCATAAATGGGCGCTCCATGTTTCTCGAGTTTTTTATCTAAATATATACGGCAATTTTCAATTTTTTCAATGGCATCAGCAGAAAGCTTTAAATTTTTTTCAGTAAAAATAATTTCGCTTACCACAGTAAAATTCAGTGGTTTGGAATTGATTTCATGTAGGTTGTTCATGGTTGTGTTTTGGTCCATCAAAATTCCGCATTCCTAATAGAATATGCAAATAATTTGTTAAAGTAATATTAAACAAATTTTATTATGCAATATGTTTTATATTTGCCCATTATTTTAAAAAATAGATTCGAATATGAAAAAAATATGGTTTTTAATAGCTTTTATTGCTATTGTTTCTTGTAAAGACGAAACAGAAAATACTACTACAATTGTTTCTGGTAAAATTACAAACAACCGTGGAAGTGAAATCACGTTAAAAAAAGTAAATGACAATGATTTTAAGGAAACCCTTAAAGTAGCCGAAGACGGAAGTTTTTTAGACACGTTACTTATTGAGACAGGTGTTTACACCTTTCAATATGGCAGAGACAGAACGGAAATTTTTGTTGAAGCGGGCAATAATTTAACAATTAATTTTGACGCAAATGATTTTGAAAATACGCTGATATTTTCTGGAGATGGTTCAGAAATCAGCACTTATTTGTTCAATAAACAAAAAACCGAGAAAAAATTAATGGGTGAGGAAACTGCCATCTATAAAATGGATGAGGCCACTTACGTTTCAAAGTTGAAAGAAATTAAAGCCACATTGGAAAAATTAGTTACTGACAGCAAAGGGATTCCTGGCGATTTTGAAGGAAAAGAAAAGAGAAATCTAAATTATACCTATTTGGTAAGGCTTAATAACTACCAAATATTTCACAGCTATTATGCAAATGATCCCGGTTTTAAAACTTCTGACGGATTTTTAAAAGGGGTGGAAGAAATCAAGTATGACAATGAGGAGGATTATTTATACTCAATGGATTACAGGACCTTAGCGACTTCTTATTATAGAACACAAGCTGCTGATTTGGCGCGTAAAGATAAAATTGACAATGACATTGCTTTCATCAAAGTTGTTGGAGCGCTTAAACAGCCAATAATGAAAAATGAGTTGATTTATGAACTGGTTAAATATGCATTTGCCAATTCAGAAGATTTGGAAGGACTTTACAAACAATTTATGGCTTCTTCAACAAATGAAGCGCATAAAAAGGAAATTACCGAAAGTTACAATCAATTTAAAACAGTGATCAAAGGACAACCTTCCCCAAAATTTAAAGATTATGAAAACTTTTCCGGAGGAAAAACATCCTTGGATGATTTAAAAGGGAACTATGTTTTTATAAACATTTGGGCTACATGGTCTAGTCCAAGTCCAAGAGAAATGAATTCTTTAAAAGAACTTGAAACTGTTTACAAAGGCAAGAATATTAAATTTGTGAGTATCTCAGTGGACAGGGCAGCAGACCACGACAAATGGAAAAGTGTGGTTGGTGAAAATAAATTTGCCGGAATTCAATTGTTTGCCGATAAAGCTATGGAGTCAAGTTTTGTGAAGGAATATTTCATAAAAACAACACCTCGCTATATTTTAATTGATCCTAAAGGAAACATTGTTGATTCAAATGCTCCCAGACCATCAAGCAGCAGATTAATCAGGTTGTTTGGTGAACTTAAAATTTAATACTATTTTAATAAATAATTTAATAATAAAAATGAAAAAAATAATTTTACTTTTTGCAGCGATTGCAATAATGTCCTGTAAATCAGAACCTAAAGATTACGTAACGCTAAGTGGAAAATTAAAAACGCCAGGCATAGAAAAATTAACAGTACAAGGGCGCGATTTCACAAAGGAAATTACAGTAAACAGCGATGGTACATTTTCAGATACTTTAAAGGTGACCGATGGTGTTCATGCAATATCAAACGGTGAAGATAGAGTGACTTTGTTCTTAAAAAATGGATACGATTTAAATTTAGAATTTAAAGGCGAAAGATTGTCGGATGGAGTTACATACAAAGGCGAAGGTGCCGGAACCAATAATTTCATGGAAAATAAACGTGGATTTTATATGAGTGACAACGCCAATCCTAAATCTTATTTCACCTTGGATAAAGCTGCTTTTGATGCAAAACTTGCTGCAGCAAAATTAGAATTGCAAGGTTTTAAAGATCAAGCCAAAGATTTAGACTCTATTATAATTTCTATGGATGCCAGAAACGATGAAATGTTTTTTGGTTATATTGAATCCAATTATGAAGCTATGCACGAAACCTTAACCCGTTTGGGAAAAGGAAAGGCATCTCCGGTATTTACAAACTATGAAAATTTTAAAGGCGGAAAAACGTCGTTATCTGATTTAAAAGGAAAGTTTGTTTACATCGATGTTTGGGCAACATGGTGTGCGCCTTGTAAAGCTGAAATTCCGTTTTTAAAATCCTTGGAAAAAGAATATGAAGGAAAAAATATTCAGATTGTAAGTATTTCTGTTGACAAGCCTGAAGCCTACGAAACCTGGAAAAAAATGGTTGCAGACGAAAAATTGGGAGGCATACAGTTATATGCTGATAAGGATTTTGAGTCACAATTTATACTGGATTATGGCATCAACGCCATCCCTCGATTTATTTTAATTGATCCGTCAGGAAATATTGTTGATGCGGATGCTGCAAGGCCATCTGACCCTAAATTAAAAGAATTATTTACGGAATTAGGAATTTAAGATCCTGATAATTTTAAACAAAAACCCTGCGAAGCAATTGCTCTGCAGGGTTTTTGTTTTAAAAGTTAAAAGTTTTTTTATAAATATTATTTATTTTCAAATCAACTATCTTTCCTTCGAAAAGGGCTGGATATAGGATTAACTTAAAATTGATCTTGAAATCACTATTTTTTGAATTTCAGAAGTTCCCTCATAAATTTGAGTAATCTTGGCATCACGCATTAAGCGTTCCACATGATATTCTTTTACAAATCCGTAACCACCGTGAATTTGTACGGCTTCAACAGTAACGTTCATGGCGGTATCTGCGGCATATAATTTTGCCATCGCACCGCTTAAGTCGTAATTTAAGTGTTGGTCTTTTTCCCAGGCAGCTTTTATGCATAAATGTCTGGCCGCTTCAATGGAAGTTGCCATATCGGCCAATTTAAAGGCAATGGCTTGGTGCTGGCTAATTTCTTTTCCGAAAGTTCTGCGTTCTTTAGAGTATTTTAATGCCAATTCATAAGCTCCGGAAGCAATGCCCAAGGCTTGCGCGGCAATTCCTATTCGGCCGCCCGCCAATGTTTTCATCGCAAATTTAAATCCAAATCCGTCTTCGCCAATTCTATTTTCTTTGGGTACTTTTACATCTGTAAACATTAACGAATGTGTGTCAGATCCACGAATTCCTAATTTATTTTCTTTATTTCCAACCACAAAACCCGGCAATCCTTTTTCAACAATTAAAGCATTAATTCCCTTATATCCTTTGGCAACATCGGTTTGGGCGATTACAATATAAACACTTGCGTTACTACCGTTGGTAATCCAGTTTTTTGTGCCATTTAACAAATAATAATCTCCTTTGTCTATGGCAGTTGTATGTTGTGAAGTGGCATCAGAACCGGCTTCGGGCTCACTTAAACAAAAAGCGCCTATGATTTCCCCTGTTGCAAGCGGCACCAAATATTTTTGTTTTTGCGCTTCTGTTCCAAAAGTTTCCAATCCCCAGCAAACCAAAGAATTATTTACCGACATCACTACGGAAGCCGATGCATCAATCTTTGAAATTTCTTCCATAGCCAAGACATAAGATACCGTATCCAAACCGCTTCCGCCATAAATTGGATCAACCATCATTCCCAAAAAGCCCAATTCCCCCATTTTTTTTATTTGTTCGGCAGGAAATTGTTGTTTTTCATCGCGTTCAATTACACCCGACAAAAGCTCAGTTTGAGCAAAATCACGAGCGGCATCGCGTATCATTATTTGTTCTTCGGTCAAATTAAAATCCATAATTAATAAGAGTTTTATATAAAATTTATTTTTAGTTCAAATATAAATCTTTTTTAGGTTAAATTTTACATATTTAATAAAAAGGGGAAAATGTGTGTATAACTGAACCATGTATTTAATGATAAAAGAATGAAAAGTGTCAAAAAAACAGAAAAAACAGCAATTAAGTATTTATGGTTTTATCATTTTTGAATTGTTAAGATCTGAAAATCAAACAAATGATTTATTTTTCAGGTTGAAGATATTCAAGAGAATTGTTCCAGAAAATCTTCACCAATTTTGTATAAGTTTTTATTATATTTGTTGCACTTGATAAACTTTTATTAATCATGCCTAACAACTAAATTATGACACAAATGTGACCTCCTTTGGGAGAAATTGTATTTTAAACGTAGGAAAAATTTGCTGGAACAGCTAAAAAATTAAAGTCATAATTAGTAAATATCAGGATGAAAAAATTATTAAAAAAGTACGAAGACAAGCAACCCGAAATCGTTTTTCATTGGAAAGACCAAGAAACTGAAGCAGAAGGATGGACCGTTATCAACTCATTAAGAGGTGGTGCAGCAGGCGGCGGAACAAGAATGCGCAAGGGATTGGATATGAATGAAGTACTTTCACTGGCAAAAACAATGGAAGTGAAATTTACCGTTTCCGGTCCGGCAATCGGTGGCGCAAAATCGGGAATTAACTTTGACCCAAACGATCCAAGAAAAGAAGAAGTTTTGAGACGCTGGTACAAAGCAGTTACGCCTTTATTAAAGCATTATTATGGTACCGGCGGCGATTTAAATGTTGATGAAATACACGAAGTGATTCCAATGACCGAAGATTGTGGTGTTTGGCATCCGCAGGAAGGTGTTTTTAACGGACATTTTAAACCTACCGAAGCAGAAAAAATCAACAGAATTGGCCAATTGCGTTTTGGTGTCATAAAAGTGATAGAAGACACCAATTTTTCTCCCGATTTATCCAAAAAATTTACAGTTGCCGATATGTTAACAGGTTACGGCGTTGCCGAAGCCGTAAAGCATTATTATGATATTTATGGCGGCTCCATAAAAGGAAAACGCGCCATTGTTCAAGGATTTGGAAATGTTGGTTCTGCATCAGCCTATTATTTAACACAGTTGGGCGCTAAAGTTGTGGGGATTATTGACAGAAATGGTGGCTTGATCAATGAAGCCGGATTTACCATGAAAGAAATGCGGACCTTATTTTTAGAAAAAAACGGCAATCAACTGACTGCTGAAAATATCATTCCATTTGATGAAATCAACGAAAAAATTTGGTCGTTGCCTGCAGAAATTTTTGTTCCTGCAGCCGCATCACGTTTGGTTACACAAGATCAGGTAACAAAAATGGCAGCATCGGGACTTGAAGTTATTTCTCCCGGCGCCAACGTTCCTTTTGCCGATAAGGAAATTTTCTTCGGACCAATTATGGAATTTGCCGACAAACAAGTGAGTTTGCTTCCCGATTTTATTTCAAATTGCGGAATCGCCAGGGTTTTCGCTTATTTAATGGAATCCAGGGTGGAATTGCCAATGAAAGATGCCGCTATTTTTGGCGACATTTCAAATACCATAAAAAAAGCGTTGGAAAATACGCATAAAAGAAATTCAGACAAAAAACAGATTTGTAAAACCGCCTTTGAAATCGCCTTAAAACAACTAATTTAAACTTTAAATAAAAAATGGAAACAATCATTATAATAATCTTCATTTTAGGGTACGCAGCAATTGCCCTTGAGCATAATTTAAAAGTGGATAAATTGATTCCCGCTTTAATAATGATGGCAGTGCTTTGGGCTTTGGTCGCTTTTGGAATTGATTCATTTCCAAATTGGTTCGATTCTGCCGGCCAAAAACTGGTTGAAGGCTTCGCAAATTATACATTGACCGAAAGACATCACTTATTGGAAGAAACACTGTTGCATCATATGGGTAAAACCGCCGAAATCTTATTTTTCTTATTGGGTGCTATGACTATTGTGGAGATTATCGATTATTTTGATGGTTTCGGAACCATTAAAAATTTTATTAAAACAAAAAGTAAAAAGAGGTTATTATGGATTTTTGCAGGGATGGCATTTATTCTTTCTTCTATTATTGACAATTTAACCGCCACAATTGTATTGGTGACCATTCTGCAAAAAATTGTGCCTGAAAAAGAAACCCGACTTTGGTTTGCAAGTTTAATAGTTATTGCCGCCAATGCCGGCGGTGCTTGGTCCCCGATTGGAGATGTTACCACAACGATGCTTTGGATCGGTAAAAAAGTGACAACTGTAAAATTGATGGAATATTTAATTATACCATCTATTATCTGCACAGTTGTTCCTGTATTTATCGCTTCATTTATGAAGCCATTTAAAGGAAATATTGATATTAGTGCATTGGATGATTCCGGGCCAAAAAGCAAGTATGGTCCAAGAATGTTATATTTAGGTTTGGGAGCTATTATTTTTGTGCCAATATTTAAAACGATTACCCATTTGCCGCCTTATGTTGGGATGATGTTGTCATTGGCAGTAGTTGCTATTTTTGCTGAATTACATAGCAGAAGACAATTTAATCTGACCAATTTGGTGGAAAATGAAGGGCCAGAAGCTGCAGGATTTCATAGTCCGGTGCACAGGTCATTATCAAGAATTGAAATGCCAAGTGTGCTGTTTTTCTTTGGAATATTAATGGCTGTTGCCGCCCTGGAAACTTTAGGACTATTATTCAATGGGGCAGAAGCGCTGAAAGTAATGATTCCGAATATTGACATTGTGATTATTGCTTTAGGAATTGGCTCGGCGGTAATTGACAATGTCCCTTTGGTTGCTGCAAGTATGGGAATGTTTCAGGAACCAATAGATGACCAATTATGGCATTTTGTTGCTTATTCTGCAGGAACAGGTGGAAGTATGTTAATTATAGGTTCTGCAGCCGGTGTTGTGGCTATGGGTATGGAAAAAATAAGTTTTACCTGGTATTTAAAAAATATAACAGGATTGGCAGCTGCAGGCTTTTTTGTGGGGGCAATTGCCTTTATGTTAATTCGGAATATAAATTTTTAAGCTGAGCGACCCGAGATATATCTCGGGTTTTTCTTTTAATAAATAAAATGCAATTTTAAATTCATATTTTCGTTAAATAAAATAAAACTAAAAAAATAAACAACATTTTAATTATGTTACAAGATTCAGCACAAGTTTTACAAAATCCCCCCCAAGTTTTACAGGAGATTGTTCCCCAAGAAAAATCACTTTCTATTTATGACTTAATTATGGATGGCGGTCTCGGCGGTCAAATAATAATTGGCTTGCTTTTGGTTTTGTTAGCGGTTGCCTTATATATTTATTTTGAAAGGTACTTCGCCATAAAAGCGGCATCAAAAACCGACAGTAATTTTATGAACCAAATTAGGGACTATGTATCTCATGGAAAACTGGATTCCGCCAAAGTTTTATGTGCGCAGTCAAATTCGCCGGCTGCAAAATTGATTGAAAAAGGAATTTCTCGAATTGGCAAGCCTTTGGCAGATATCAATACGGCCATTGAAAATGCAGGCCGATTGGAAATTTACAAACTTGAAAAAAATGTGAGTGTGCTGGCGACCATAGCGGGCGCTGCGCCAATGCTTGGGTTCTTGGGAACTGTAATTGGGATGATTATTGCCATTCATGAAATAGCAAATGCAGGTGGACAATTGGACATTAAATTGCTTTCTGCAGGTTTATATACTGCTATGACAACTACGGTTGCAGGTTTAATTGTAGGGATTATTGCTTATATTCAGTACAACCATTTAGTGGTAAGTACCAATAAAGTGGTGTATGAAATGGAAGCACATTCAGTAGAATTTTTAGATCTGTTAAACGAACCGGTTTAAAATAATTAATAATTAGAAAAGAGAATAGAGAAAAGAGAATAGAGAAAGTTTAGAACCTTTATATTCAACTTTTAATATCTAATATTTAATATTAAAAATTTAAATTTTTTCAATCTTTTCAATCTTTAAATAAAATATTATGGATATTAGAGGCAGAAATAAAATAAGCGCGGAGTTTAGTATGGCGTCTATGACCGACATCGTATTTTTGTTGCTGTTGTTTTTTATGATCACTTCAACGTTGGTCACCACCAGCGCACTGGATATTTTGTTGCCTAAAGCAAGCGGCATTACCGAAAATAAAAAAGCGACTTCAGTTACTATAACTAAAGATTTGTTATTCTATATTGATAATAAGCTGGTTGATGAGGAAATTTTGGAACAGGATTTGCTGGCATTATTGGCAGGAAAAGAGGAGCCAACCATCATTTTAAGGGCTGAAGAAGGCGTTCCTATTGAAAAAGCAGTAAAAGTAATGGATATTGCGAACCGAAATCGCTATAAAGTAATTTTGGCCGTTCGCCCAAAATAAAAAAATATGTCAAATTTGTTAGATACCGATTATAAAAGAAAGTCAGCAGCATTAACAAGTCTGGTTATGGGCTTGATTGTGGCAGCGCTTTTTTTCTTCGGATTGACTTATTTAGATCCTCCTGAAGAATTCGGGATTGCCTTAAATTTTGGAACTTCCGAAGTGGGGCAAGGCGATATTCAGCCAACAGAAGCTTTACGACCAGCTTCCCAGGAAGCCGTGGAAGAACAGCAAGAAGTCGTTAAAGAGCAGGTTATCCAAGCTGCACCTAAAATTGCGGAAGAAGTGCTTACGCAAGATTCGGAAGATGCTATTGTGATTAAAAAGCAACTGGAAGCAAAAAAGAAAGCCGATGAAGTTGCAAGGAAAGAACGAATACAACGTGAAGCCATTGCAAAACAGCAAGCGGAAGAACTTGAAAAAAGAAAAAAATTAGACGCTTTAATAGGCGGCGTGAGCAATTCTAACGGAACAGCAACGGGCGGACAGGGAAATGACAATACAGCAGGAGATAAAGGTAAAATTACCGGCGATCCAAATGCCAGTGGCTACTATGGAAATGGATCGGGTGGCGGTGGCGGCGATTACCAATTGGGCAACAGAAAACCCATCAGCAGGCCAAAACCAAACTATATTTGTGAAGAAGAAGGGTTGGTGGTAGTGAGTATTGAAGTCAATGTTTCCGGACGGGTGATCAACGCAACGCCTGGCATAAAAGGATCTACCAACACGGCTGCCTGTTTACTTTCACAAGCCAAAGAAGCCGCTTTAAAAACCACCTGGCAACCCGACCCCGGTGCGCCATCCAAACAAATTGGCGTTATAAAATACCGGTTTTCTTTATCTCAATAATTTTTAATGGATTATAAAAATACCATCAAATGGATGTTTTCTCAACTGCCAATGTATCAAAGGCAAGGAAATACAGCCTTCAGAAAAGATTTAACCAACAGCATTGCACTTTCCAAACACCTTAATTTCCCTGAAT
>CAZBGP010000088.1:0-4644 GCA_964491495.1 uncultured Lutibacter sp.
CATCGATAATGATGGTGTTGTATCCGTAAATTTTTGCCCAGCCCTGAATGCTTGGAACAATTGCTATTTTCCCTTTTAAGGTGGTTTCTTCCACTATTTTTCCAATAAATTTAGAGCCAATATAACTTTCATGGATAAATTCTTTGCCCAATTTTAATTTTCCTTTTGCATGCAATTGCGCCATACGCGCCGATGTTCCTGTACCGCAAGGTGAGCGATCAATGGCTTTGTCTCCATAAAAAACAGCATTTCTGCCTGAAGAATTTTGGTCTATCGGATTTCCGGTCCACAATAGATGGCTCACATCTTTAATGGTTTCATTTTCGGGATGCACAAATAAATTTGGATATTTTTCATTGATGCGCGTTCTCACCACTTGTGAATATTGTATTAATTTGCTTGCAGTAAAATTATGGACGCCGCTAAAATTTTCCTGCGGATCAACAATGGCGTAGTAATTTCCGCCATAAGCAACATCAAAAGTAAGTTCGCCCAATTCCGGACAATCAACCGTTAATCCTTCCGCAGCCAAATACGATTTCACATTGATCAATTTCACCCAATCCACTTTTTTACCTGTTTTTTGGTATTCAATTTGAACCAATCCGGCTGGTGCTTCCATCCTTATTTTTCCCGGAATTTTAGGTATTATCAAACCTTCTTCAATGGCAATGGTTACTGTGCCAATGGTGCCATGGCCACACATAGGCAAGCAGCCGGAAGTTTCAATAAATAAAATCGAAAAATCATTTTCGGCTTGATGCGGCGGAAATAAAATGCTACCGCTCATCATATCGTGTCCGCGTGGCTCAAACATTAATCCTTTGCGAATCCAGTCGAATTCTTTCAAAAAATGCTGACGCATTTCGCTCATATCAGCGCCTATTAAATTCGGGCCGCCACCGGCAACAACGCGAACCGGATTTCCGCAAGTGTGCGCATCAATGCAAAAAAATGTTTTTCTAGCCATTTTTTGTTTTTTGAATATAGTTAAGAATTCTTTTTTCCAAAATGGAAAGCGTTACCGTTCCTTCTGCCAAAACAATTTCGTGAAATTCCCGAATATCAAATTTGGGCCCTAATTCTTTTTCTGCTTTTTTCCTGAGTTCACGGATTTTTAGTTCCCCAATTTTATAGGACAATGCTTGTCCCGGCCAGGAAATATAGCGATCTATTTCTGTATTAACTTCATGAACAGACAATGCTGTATTCGATTTTAAATAATCAACCGCCTGTTCTCTTGTCCAGTTTTTACTGTGAATTCCGGTATCAACCACCAAACGGCAAGCGCGCCACATTTCATAGGTGTATTTTCCGAAATTTTCATAAGGTGTTTCATAAATCCCCAATTCATTTCCTAAAAATTCAGCATACAATCCCCAACCTTCCCCGTAAGCAGACAGATATAATTCTCGTCTAAATTTAGGGAAATTTTTACCCAGCTCATTGCTTAAACTAATTTGCAAATGATGACCGGGAACAGCTTCATGCAAGGTTAACGCCGGTAAAACATAAAGCGGTCTGCTTTTTAAATTATAGGTATTTACCAAATAATAACCAGGTTCCGTGCTGTTTTTTCCTGGTGGATTGTATCTGCCGGTTGTGTATTTTGGTGCAATTACTTCCGGAACGGCTTTAACACCATAAGGTTTTCGTGGCAAAGTGATAAAATATTTGGGCAATTGCGCATCAATTTTTTTCGCAATGTTTCTTGCTTCTTTTAACAAATCATCACCTGTTTTTGAATAAAACTGTTCGTCAGTTCTTAAAAAGGTTAGAAATTCATCAAATGACCCTTTAAAATTTACTTCCTCAATAATTTTTTGCATTTCAGCTTTAATCCGGGCAACTTCCCGCAATCCAATTTGATGAACTTCTTCTGAAGAAATTTTTGAAGTGGTATAATAATTTACCCTGTTTTGATAATAAGCTGTTCCGTTTTTCTGGTTTGAAACGCCACCATCAGCCCTCGTTTTTACAAAATATTCCTCTTCAAAAAATGATTTTATCACTTTAAACTGTGGAATAACTTTCTCCGCAATTACTGTTTTTGCAGCCGTTAATAAAGAATCTTTTTGTTGAACCGAAATGTTTGAAGGCAATTGTTTAAAAGGCGAATAATAAAAACTGTCTTCAAAATTTTCTACAATCTGGCTGTCATAAGTGTCTTCAAAATCATTAAAAATAATTTTAGGCTGAGAGATTCCCTTTTCCAAACCTTCACGCATTAAAACCAGATGCTGTTCCACAAAAGCTGGAAAGGCATTTAATTTGTTTAAATAGTCTAAAAATTCCTGATGTGTTGAGAAACTGCGAACCTCATAAGGCAAGCTTGTGTGAAAGCCTGAATCGGACAAAAGCGGATTTAAATACGCTTCAAACTCATAAAAATCAATATTTTCCTGCAAAGTGAATTTTAGCAATTCCAAAGAAATACTTTCTGTTTCCGTCAAATTTTCTACTGCAATTTTTGATAAAGTATCGATGGTTTTTCGCGCATATTCCGCCTCATTTTTATAATACTCTTTTGTAAACAAACCTAAAGGATATTGCTTTTCGTCATATCCTTTGCGATTTTCATAGTTTGCAATCACATTAGTTAACGCTTCTGATGCATTTTCTTTCGGAGTACAGCTCGATAAAACGATAAAAAATAAAATAATTATTAATTTTAAATAATTCATAACCAACAGATATTAAATTTTATCAAAAGTTTGTTTTCCGTCAACAATTCGTGAAATTCCCAGCGAATTTTCATTTTTCAATTCATCGGGCAACAGCTCATTTGGCCAGCTTTGGAAACTAAACGGACGCACCCAACGTTTAATGGAATTGATGCCCACCGCCGTAAATCGACTGTCGGTTGATGACGGATAAGGACCGCCATGAACCATTGCGGCACAAACCTCGACACCAGTTGGAACGCCATTAAAAATAATGCGACCAACCCTGTTTTGAAGGGCATTTATGACCTTAATATAATTTTTTAATTCTTCATTTTCGGCCAAAACAGTTCCTGTTAACTGGCCTTCCAAATTGGCAATAATTTCTTCCAGTTGCTGTAAATTTTCACACTGAACCACCATTGAAAATGGACCGAAAACTTCCTGATGCAATGCCGTGTTTTGTAAAAAAGTTTCGCCTTCAACAGTGGTGATGGCCTGACGACCATAATTAGCAGCAATTTCATTGGTAAAACTTGAAGCAGTCTGTAAACCTGCCTGTTTTTGCATCGTCGCTTTTTTGGTTTCATAAGCGCCAATAATGTTTGGGTGCAACATACAAGTAGGTTCAATTTTGACAATTTCTTCCGATAATATTTGAATAAAATTGGTTAAATCAGCTCCTTTAATTCCCAATATTAATCCGGGATTTGTGCAAAATTGTCCCGAACTTAATGTGATAGAACCTGCATAAGTTTTTGCCCATTTGGTTCCTTTATTTTTTACAGCTTCCGGCAAAATGATCACCGGATTTACGCTTCCCATTTCGGCAAAAACAGGAATGGGTTCAGTGCGTTGTGAGGCCAAATTGTACAAAGCTCTTCCGCCGCCAACACTTCCCGTAAATCCTACCGCTTTTACCTGCGGATGTTTCACCAATGCAACGCCAACTTCAATACCGCTACTGTTTAAATTTGAAAATACGCCATTTGGCATTCCGGTTTTTTCGGCAGCATTTACGATTGCTGAAGCGACCAACTCACCTGTTCCCGCGTGCATTGGATGCGATTTTACGATAACCGGACAACCGGCAGCGAATGCCGCAGCAGTGTCTCCGCCTGCCGTAGAATAGGCCAACGGAAAGTTGCTAGCCCCAAAAACAACCACGGGTCCGATTGGAATTAACATTTTGCGAATGTCAACTTTTGGAATGGGTTGTCGGTTTGGATCGGCAGTATCAATAGTGGCTTCAACCCAAGATCCTTCTTTTACCAAACTGGCAAAGGTGCGCAACTGAAAAACAGTTCTTCCTCTTTCGCCAATTGCCCTGCCTTCCGGTAAACCGGATTCTAAGCAATATGTTTTTATAAGCTCATCGCCCAACGCTTCAATTTCATTGGCGATTTGGTTTAAAAATTCACTTTTTTTGACGCCTGAAATATGTCTAAATTCCTTAAAAGCTTCTGATGCCAGTTCAACTGCCATCTCAATTTCTGCTTCTGAAGCTTCAGTAAAAATAACATCGTTCTCAATATTTTCCTGCGGATTGAAGGTTTTAAATGTTACTTTCCCTGTTGATGCCAGCAGATTTCCAATGTAGTTTTTTCCTGTAATCATTTTTTATTGATTTGTTGATTGTATTTTACACACCCCTAGCCCCTCTCGAGAGGGGAATTATTGTTGATGAACTTTAAATTTTGAACCAAACTTCAAATTTTTTTTAATTTTAGCTTTTTACTTTTTTTCCCGTTCCAACTTTAATTCCCCCCTTCGGGGGTTAGGGGGCCTTTTAATTGACTTGCGGTCTGTTTTTCAACGCTTTTTCAATAATTGCCAAAACCCGAATTCTTTCTTCACCCACCAATGGCAAACGTGGTTCCCTGACATTTTCCGTTCCTATTCCTGTGGCCACTTCCGCCAATTTAATATTTTGCACCAATTTAGTGTTTATATCCAACTCCAACAAAGGTAAAAACCAACT
>CAZBGP010000088.1:4744-6273 GCA_964491495.1 uncultured Lutibacter sp.
GGCGGTAACAACATCAATCCGTTTGCCCCATATTTTTCAGCTTTGCGAACCGCTTCAATAGCGCCAGTTGTGGATTGTTCGGCAATATTGATAATCACCGGAACTTTGCCTTTTACAATTTCTACCGTTTTTTTGATCAGAATTCTTTTTTCATCCGCAGTAAGCGTGCTGGCTTCTCCCAAGGTGCCTCCAAGGATAATTCCGTTCACGCCAGCTGCCAATTGTGCATTGATATTTTTTTCAAAATTTACCAAATCCAACGTGTCTTCATCAGTAAATTTGGTTGTAACTGCTGGCATTACGCCGTTCCATTGTATATTCATAAATAGAAATTTTAATTGAATGCCCAAAGTTTTAAGCTGTATGCAATAAGCGATAACTTTAAACTTTTAAACTTTTCAACCAAAATAATACTTTCTAAGTCTTGACACTAGCTTTTTTTTTATCTATTCATAATAGTATTTTACCTTATATTTAATCATTTAATCAAAAAAATAGATTAATTTCGACGTATATTAAGCAGAAATGAAGGTATTGCCATTTAAAATTCCTAAACCTGAGAATGTAAATTTATACATTCAAAAATATGATGAAGAGTCTTTTTATGAAAAATTGCACCAACATCAGGAAATCCAAATTAGCATTTTTGTAGAAGGCGAAGGCACGTATATTATTGGCGATTGCGTTGGGGAATTTAAAAAGAATGACATTTTTGTCATAGGTGAAAATTTACCGCATATTTTTAAAAGAGATGCTGCCTTTGAGCAGGAAACTGAGATGATTTCTTTATTTTTTTCAAAAAATTCGTACGGAGAACATTTTTTTAATTTGCCCGAATTTGAACATTTCAACGCCTTTTTTTATGATGCTGTTTTGGGATTTGAGGTGCTTTCCAACAAACCGGAACTTTTTCTGTTGCTCACAAAAATTAATTCTTACTCAAAATACAAACAGTTTATAGCTTTTTTAGACATCCTTTCTTTAATTTCTGAAGCAGAAAAAGAAACATTGTCGTCTTTGATCAACCTTAAAAAATATGATGGCGATGAAGGGAAACGGATGAGTGATATTTTTCAATACACAATGAATAATTTTCACAAAGAAGTTACTTTAGACAATGTTGCCGATATTGCGAATATGACGCCGAATGCCTTTTGCAGGTATTTTAAACAGCGAACCAACAAAACTTTTGTGAATTTTTTGATTGACATCAGAATTGGAAATGCATGTAAATTGCTGACCAAAAACAACGATTTAAACATCACCGAAATATCTTACAAGTCTGGATTTAACAATCTGGCCAATTTTAACAGGAAATTTAAATCGATAAAAGGCGTAACGCCTTCAGATTACAGGAAGAAACAGTTTGCTTCCTAATCTCGTTAGGCTAAGAAAATAGCCTAAAGATCAGAGAAAATAGAACAGAGAATAGAGACTAAAAGCAATCCATAAACTTTCAACTTCCGTCATCGGACTTCGGTCTTCGGACTTCTTACTCCGCTAACTTTCCAACCCAAAATCTTTTTGTT
>CAZBGP010000088.1:6373-10386 GCA_964491495.1 uncultured Lutibacter sp.
CTTCGGTCTTCGGACTTCTTACTCCGCTAACTTTCCAACCCAAAATCTTTTTGTTGCTTTTTTGTAAGTCCTTTTACCACCAAATTATAAGAATCATCGATTAATTCCCTGATTAATATATACGATAAATTGCCATCAATGATGACGGAATTCCAATGCATTTTATTCATATGATAGCCTGGCGTAATTTCATCATATTCCTCTCGCAGTTCCAACGCTTTTTCAGGATTGCATTTTAAACTTACTGTTGCAGGATGGTGTTCTAAACCCGCCAATGCAAACATTTTTCCCGCTACTTTAAAAACCAAAGTTTCTTCATCAAAAGGAAAACTTTCGGTCACTTGATTTTTAGAAAGGCAATAGTCTCTAAATTCTTCGATATTCATACCAACCTATTTAAACATTAATGGTTCTTAAAAAATTTAAAATTACCAAAATATTTTGTGTTTTACGCATAAAAAAAGCAGCTGTTAAAGCTGCTTTTTTTGAATTTGTTTAAATTATTATTCTGATACTGCACTTAAATTCGCAATCACATTAAATGTTGGCGGTTCGGCCAAATGACGTTTAACCGGACATTGCGCGATTACGTTTTTAATGGCACTCACATATTTTTCTGGAAAACCGGGCGGTAAATCAACAACCATGTCAATATCGCCAACCATATTAGTGGTTCTGTCGTAACTCATTTTTTGGGTAATTCCCACTTCCTGAAAAGGCAGCCCTCTTTGTTGCATAAAAGATCTTACAAATACTGCCGAACACATTCCTGCAGTTGCCAAAAATATTAAAAAAGGAGATTCGTTCATGGTAATTTCATTGCCATGCATAAACGGAATAATTCTTCCGTTATCGTCAAATTTTATTTGTATTTCCATAATTATCTATTTAATTTTCAGCAAAGTTATTGCGATAACAAATAGCAATATGTAACTATAATTACATAAAAATCAGGAACTTATTTTAAATAAATCGGAAGCAATGCCATCTGCCAAGAATTTGCCTTTTTTGGTGGTAACCAAAACTTTTCCCGAAAAAGTACGCAGCTCAATTTCCAGTAATCCAGATTTTATATGGCGTTCTGCACTTTTTTTTAATTCATGCAAATACATCGCGCCAAATTCTTTTTCAATTTTTTGAAAAGAAACGCCCCAAATGGTGCGTAAACCCGTCATAATATATTCATTAAACCTGTTTATTTCTGAAAGTTGTTCTTTTTCTGAAGGCAATTCATCAACAAGTAAAGCTTTGATGTATTTTGTGTTGTTTGAAACATTCCAGCTTCTTTCAAAACCCGTAAATGAGTGCGCTGACGGACCAATTCCCAAATATTTCTCGCCAAACCAGTAGGAAGTATTGTGTTTCGAAAAATAGGCCGGATGCCCAAAATTAGAAATTTCGTAGTTCACAAAGCCTCGTTTTTCAGTTTCTTCAACCAAAATATTGTAATGTTCCAAGGCTAAATTTTCATCAACCGGAGGAACTTTTCCTTTTTCAATCAGCTTATGCAGCACTGTTTTTTCTTCCACAGTTAAAGCATAACTGGAAATATGCGGAATATTAAAATCAAAAGCCTGTTTTAAATTAGACAACCATTTTTCGTTGCTCATATTGGGCACTCCGTAAATTAAATCGATGGTGATATTGTCGAAATATTTGGTAGCTTCGGTTAAACATTTTTTTGATTCTTCCGCAGTATGTGCGCGATTCATAAATTTTAAATCGTCATCAAAAAAAGACTGAATTCCAATGCTTAATCTATTTATTGGAAGTTTTGCAAGATCCTTGATTTTTTTGGCGGATAAATCATCCGGATTTGCTTCCAAGGTAATTTCGGCGTCTTCAACAACTTCATAATTTTCATAAATGGTGTTTAGCAGCATTTGCAATTCGTCAATTTTCAATAATGATGGCGTTCCTCCGCCGAAATAAATGGTTTCAATTTGCTCTTTATTGAGTTCGTCATTTCTAAGCTCCAACTCACGTTTTATCGCCATCAGCATATCCTCTTTTCTTTTTAATGAAGTTGAAAAATGAAAATCGCAATAATAACACGCTTGTTTACAAAACGGTATGTGTATATAAATTCCTGCCAAAACAATATTTAATTATTTTATAAATGTACGCTTTTTAAAAAAACTGAGAAAAGTGATTTTTGTTACCTTTTTTCTGAAAAACGTATTGTAAATTTGAGAAAACCGAGGAATTATGTATGCATATATCGTTTCATTTAAGGTAAAAGACGGGGAAGGAATTTCATTTGTTGAACTTCAAAAATTCGAAGAATTGACAGAAGCAAAACCCGCAGGCTTGGATCATTTTCATATTTTTAAAGACAGAATCGAAGAAAATAAGTATTTTTTGATTGAATATTGGGATTCTAAAGCAGACAAAGATAAGTTGGAAGCTTCCAAAGAACACCAACTTTTTCATGAACACAGAAAATTGGTGATTGATAAAAAATGCGAAACTTACGAATGTGATGTGATTGTTTGAAAAAAGAATAAAGAAAAGAGAATAAAGAGAAAAGACATTTAACCTTTAACATTTTTAAGTCAATTATTCTTTAACTCTTTTTCCGTTTTGTTTTACGAAAGCATCCCAGCCCGTATAATTTTTATCTGAGGTTACTTTTCCATAATTGTAGAAATGACAAACCGCAGCGGCCAATCCGTCTGTGGAATCTAGATTTGCGGGCAATTCCTTAATTTTAAGTAAGCTTTGCAACATTTTAGCGACTTGTTCTTTACTTGCATTTCCGTTGCCGGTAATGGCCATTTTTATTTTTTTAGGAGAATATTCCGTAATCGGAATTTCTCTTGATAAACCAGCCGCCATTGCAACGCCTTGTGCGCGTCCCAATTTTAGCATAGACTGAACATTTTTTCCGAAGAAAGGCGCTTCAATCGCAATTTCATCGGGATGATAGGTATCAATAAGTTGAATGGTATGTTCAAAAATGAGTTTTAACTTTAAATAATGGTCGTCGTATTTTTTGAGCATTAATTCATCCATCCGAATTAATTCCATATTTTTATTGATAATTTTTATCAACCCAAAACCCATGATGGTGGTTCCCGGATCAATTCCCAATATGATTTTTTCTGTGCTCAATTAGTTGTTTATTTGTAAAACCAAATGTACAATATCTTGCACAAATACAAACGCTTCATTTTTTTGATGCTAAAATTAGCAATAGTTCTTGGTGCGTTTTATTTTATATATCAGCAATTAGCCACCAACCAACTTTTGTCATTTACGCAACTGAAACAACAATTTTTCGTCCTATTTTCTAAAAGCATTTGGCTGCTTTTGCTGTTGCTTTTATTTACCGATGCTAATTGGCTGTTGGAAATATTTAAATGGCAGACATTGGTTTCCAACGAAAAAAAAATCACGTTTTTTGAAGCTTATCAGCAGTGTTTAGCTTCCTTAACTTTCTCCTTGATTACACCAAACAGAATTGGGGAATATGGTGCAAAAGCCATCTATTTTGAAAAGAAATTGAGAAAAAAAATCATGGTTTTAAACCTGATCGGAAATTTAAGTCAGCTAGCCGTTACTCTGTTTTTCGGAATCTTCGGATTGTTCTTTTTAAGTTTTTATGTTGAAGTTGAAATGTTCTCTTTTGACACAAGCAAATTCTTACTTTTTTTAAATGTTATTTTGATCATTTATTTGATCAGCAAATACTTAGGAATCATCCAAAAACTGGCAGCATTAATCCGTAAAATTCTTAGTTATTACAAACAATTACTGCTGAATATTCATTTGAAAACATTGGCATATTCATTGTTTCGATATTTGATTTTTTCACATCAGTTTTACTTTTTTTTAAGGCTTTTTCAAATTGAAGCCGATTATTTTATGCTGATGAGTCTGATTTTTAGCACGTATTTTATCGCTTCAATCATTCCGGGTTTGGCCATTTTTGATTGGGTGATTAAAGGATCGGTCGCGGTTTTTATTTTTGGTTTTATTGATGCAAATCCGTTAACAATTGTAACTGTTAC
>CAZBGP010000089.1:0-10302 GCA_964491495.1 uncultured Lutibacter sp.
TGGAAAATAGCCATTGAAAATCCGAATACCGACGGAAGCCGCTCTTTCGCAACCGTGATTGAACTTAAAGATGAATCTATCGCCACTTCAGGGAATTACAGGAAATTTAAAGTGAAGGACGACGGAACAAAATATGTGCATACCATAAATCCTAAAACGGGTTATGCCAAAGAAAGTAATTTATTGAGCGCATCGGTGATTTCAAAATCGGATTGTGCGGATGTTGACGCCTACGCAACGGCTTTTATGGAAATGGGATTTGAGAAATCTATAGCTTTTTTAAAAAACCATCCCGAATTAAAAGCATTTCTGATTTATGTAGATGAAAAAGGAGAAATGCAAAGTTATAAATCAGACAATTTCGACAAGTAATTTATTTATAACAGACAGGCAGAATTTCGCCTTTTGTCAAACAGTATTTTTCAATAAGTTCCGAAGAAATTTTTTCTGAATAATTGACTTCTTCCACGTTGAAACCAACAGCACGCAAACGGCCAAAATAATCCTTTCCGTAAACACGAACGTGGTCGTATTGCCCAAAATGTTTGGTGCGTTCTTCAGGATTGGTTATAGAAAAATCTTCAAAGGTTTTATCTAAGTTCAAATCCTGCGGAATTTGAAAAATCCCCATTCCGCCAGGTTTTAAAACCCGGTACAATTCGCTCATCGCTTTTTTGTCATCTTCAATATGCTCCAAAACATGGTTGCAAAAAATAATGTCGAATGCATTTTCTTCAAAAGGCAAATCGCAAATATCTGCTTTCACATCTACAATTGGAGAGTATAAATCAGCGGTTAAATAATCTAGGTTTTTCAGGTTTTTGAACCGTTTTAAAAAACATTGTTCGGGTGCCATATGCAACACCTTTTTATGTGTTGTAAAAAAATCAGTTTCGTTTTTTAAATACAGCCACAGCAATCTGTGTCGCTCCAGCGAAAGCGTTCCTGGCGCCAAAGCGTTTTTACGCTGTTTTCCGTAGCCATAAGGCAAAAAACTGCTGTAACTTTTATTGTCTATAGGATCCGTAAATCGTGAACCTTTTAGGTAAATTGCCATCAGCGGACTTACCCAATAACTCGCTTTTATGAGTATTGGTCGCGGTATTTTGTTGAGTATGAATTTGAATAATCCTTCCACTTATTTATAATCTTCTCTAGTTGGAAAAAATACGTCTGTCACTTTGCAATTTGTTAACGCCTTCCCGCTATGAATCATGTTTGAAGGAATATTGGCAATCATTCCTGACATCAAAACTGTAGAAACACCATCAATCACCAATTCCAATTTTCCTTCAATCACTTGGGTTGATTGTTCGTGAATATGTGAATGTTCAGGCAAAATGGAACCTTCTTCAATTTCCCAAAAAGCAATGGTGAAACTATTTGCGTGAAAAAAGCGCCCATTAAAACCTTTCATGATTTCTTTTGGCTCAATCTTGGAAATATCCTGAATCATATTTTTATTATTTACTGTCTGAACTCCTTTTCTTCGTCACTTTTAATTCCCAACGCCTCATAAACATAGCTAAAGGTAGAAAGTAATTCGGGTTTTCCATTTATAATGGCAACATCGTGTTCAAAATGCGCACTTGGTTTACCATCTTTGGTTAAAATGGTCCAACCATCTTGTAATTGGTTAATTTGATGTGTTCCCAAATTCACCATAGGCTCAATGGCAACCACCATTCCTTCCACAAATTTTTTGCCTTTTCCCCTGAATCCATAATTTGGCATTTCAGGATCTTCGTGCATTTCTTTTCCCAATCCGTGTCCAACCAGTTCGCGAACAATTCCGTATCCGTGTTTTTCACAATGATGTTGAATGGCATAACCCACATCGCCTACTCTGTTGCCAGCTTTAAATTCGCGAATTCCCAAATACAAACTTTCTTTAGTGATTTTAAGTAATTTTTTGGTCTCCTCGGCCACTTCCCCAACTTCAAAAGTATAGGCATGATCACCGTAAAATCCGTTTTTTAAAGCACCACAATCTATGGAAATAATATCGCCTTCCAATAATGGTTTGTTATTTGGAATACCATGAACAATTTGTGCATTCGGACTCATACACAAAGTATTAGGAAAACCATACATTCCCAAAAAACCCGGCAAAGCACCTTGATCTCTTATAAACTCCTCAGCCAATTTATCTAAATATAACGTGGTAACGCCTGGTTTTACTTCTTTCGCCAAAATCCCCAAAGTTTTTGATACTATAAGGGCGCTTTCACGCATCAGTTCAATTTCGGCTCTCGTTTTAAGTTTTATCATTCTATCATTAAATTTATACCGCAAAGGTACTTCAAATAAATAATTTTCATGCGTGGTTTTTCTGAAAATACCCTTCATCAAAAAATAGTCCAAAAAATGATTTAAAACAGTTTTTTTAGCTAAAATCAATTGTACATTTGGCCGAAAATTATTCGACTTATGTTTATGTATAAAGCCGTTAGCGCAGCTGAAGCTGTAAAAGTTATAAAATCACACGACCGGATATATATCCAAGCGGCAGCCGCGGCGCCACAAGAATTGATAAATGCCATGGCTGCGCGACACGAAGAACTTCGTGGCGTTGAAGTTTGCCATTTACACACCGAAGGTGACGCTCCTTATGCCGACCCAAAATACAAAGACAGTTTTCACGTGAATTCACTTTTTATCGGTGCAAACGTGCGTCATACGCTTAAAGCCGGAAATGGGTCTTACACGCCGGTATTTTTAAGTGAAGTTCCCAATTTATTTAAACGAAATATCCTTCCTGTTGATGTTGCCCTGATTCAGGTTTCCCCGCCCGATAAGCATGGTTATTGTTCTCTTGGAGTTTCTTTGGAAGCAATTTTAGCGGTAATTGACAATGCAAAACACGTTATTGCGCAAATAAACGAGCAGATGCCAAGGGTTCATGGCGAAGGCATTATTCATATTTCCGAACTGGATACTTTTGTTGAAGTGAATTTGCCAATTCATGAGCATTCTTTGGCAGAACCAACACCCATTGAAGATAAAATAGGCTGTTTTATTGCTGAATTGATTGAAGACAGAAGCACCTTGCAAATGGGTATTGGAAGCATTCCAAATGCGGTTTTACACAAATTGGGCAATCATAAGGATTTAGGCTTACACACCGAAATGTTTTCTGATGGCGTTATTGATTTGATTTTAAAAGATGTGATTAACGGAAATTATAAAGGCGTAAATGCAGGCAGGGCTTTGGCCACATTTTTAATGGGATCCAAACGCTTGTACGATTATGTTGATGACAATCCGTTTGTTGAACTGCGGTCTTGTAATTATGTAAACGATGTTTCCGTGATCAGACAAAATCCTAAAATGGTTTCTATAAATTCAGCCATTCAAGTTGATTTAACCGGACAAGTTTGCGCAGATTCTATAGGAGGAAGATTGTATTCGGGCGTTGGCGGACAGATGGATTTTATTAGAGGCGCAAGTTTAAGTGATGGTGGAAAAGCAATTATTGCCATCCCTTCGATGACCCAAAATGGAATCAGCAGAATTGTACCATTTTTGAATAAAGGTGCGGGAGTGGTAACCACCCGAGCGCATGTTCAATATATTGTTACCGAATATGGCGTTGCCAATTTATATGGAAAAACCATTAAACAACGCGTAAAAGAACTGATAAAAATATCACATCCAGATCACAGAGAAGTGATTGAAAAAGAGTTTTTTGAAACTACCGGGATGTAAAAAAATAACCCAAAGATGAAAAAGCCGGAATTTCAATGATTGAATTCCGGCTTTTATTTTGTTTTTGTATGATGTATGTTAAAAATCGAAATACCAATTAAACACATCGGTTTTTAATCCGAAGGAAATCCAGGTGGAATTTGATGCTGAAAATCCTTTGGCCGGCGCTGCAGGTTCAAATTTTCTATAGGTTAAACCTCCAAATAATTTTAAATTGGTGGCAGGGTTTACCAAGTAACCCAACTGCAAATCACCTATAAAAACATTGGCTATATTTCCCTGTCCAATTTTATTTCCATAATCTGACCCTCTGTCATCATTGTCGGCATAAACATCGCCGCCATAACTTTTGGTATCTGTTCCGTCAGCAAAATCAAATCCTTTTTTTCCGATCACTATTTTTGCGTTTGCAATCCAGCGATTTTTGGTGTAATTCATAATTCCGACCGCTTCCCTAAAATTAGCACCCCATAAATGCGCCAGCGGTTGGTTATTATGGCCGAAATTATAATTCAATTCATCATGAGAATAGGTATAAGGTCGCACCGCATTAAATTCGGCCTGCAAAAACAAATTTTCCACATTAAATGCGTTGTAATATTTTGCGCCAAACTGCAGCCCAAATTTATTCGCCCACCAACCATTACTGCTGGTCATTTCTCCCACCCTAAAATCATCCAAAAGCAATTGTGAATAAAGGGTAATCGCTTTCATTTTATATTTTAAACTGAGTCCGAGTGTTGTATTTCCCGCTCTTGAACCAGTTGCAAACTCTACCGCGGTATAAAAAATTAGCGGATTTACATAATTGATGTCGAAACCTCTGCCGTTTACATCATCCCAAATAACCGCTTCAAACAATCCAATATTGAATTTTTTTGTAACGTTCCAGTCCAAATAATGCATCGCCATATATTTTTGCTTGTAAGCGCCATCAACCGTCAATTCTGGTCTTACATCCTGCATCCACATAAAAAAGTTGGTGTATTTTATCTTCCAAAAATTGGTGGAAATTTTAAAATACGGATAAGGTGATGCCACATCCGACAAAAATAAAGAACGATATCCATCGCCAATAAAGTTTTTTCCGCGACCAAACTGAAAGTTGAAATGACTGCTTGGCGCATACGAAATGTAAGCTTCTGCCACTGGATAATCATAAGCATCTTCCTGAAATGGTTTGGCAATACCGCGTCCTGGAATGATTGCCGGATTTCCGCCGGAAGGTTTTATGGATTCAGCATACTCGTTTACGTAATCGGCAAAACGGCCCTGACTTTCATAAAAACTGGTAGAAAAGTTCAAGGTTTTACCAATACCGCCATTTACCTGAATGGCTCGTGTGTTGTTGTATGTTTTAACGCCTTCGCTGTCTTTCCCCAATTGCAAATCAACCATTGGGTTGATGGTAAACCAAAAATCTTTTCCCTGAACATAAGCCATATGTTCATTGAACAACTTTCTGCCAAACCAAGTCGATTTTGGCGTGATTAACTTGTTTTTCAACGCATCCAAATCCACATATTCGCGAATTTCATTATAAACATAAGGTTTTACGCCCGTATGGGAATTGTCTGCACTGTTTAAAAACGCATCATAAGCATTGTAAGTTACATGAGTGAAAGGAATGTGTAATTCGCTTTTGTGCTCAGGAAATAAAGTGGTTTTAGGTTCCTCCAGTATTAATCTTTCCTTTTTCTCAGGAATCATCTCTGCCACAACAACTTCTTTTTGGACAATTACTTCTTCTTTATTGTCTTCCAAAGGGATTTTTAAAGGAAACACAAATTGCATTTCTATTGCATGGTTATTATATTTAGCAGGCGTAATTGTTGGCAGCGTAGCAAAAACACGTTCAACCTCGGATTTTAGTTCTTTATAAGGAGAATTTACATATATGACTTTAAATTTCCCGGTGGCGTCCACCAAAAAAACAATATTGGTGGTTGCTTTGTATTGGTCTTTTTTTAAGTTTTCAGGGATTTTGAATTCTGCAATCACCCCATTTTTAACCTGATTTCTGAAGCAAATCTCCAGTTCACCAATAACAGCAGTGTCGCAAGCTGCAAAAACAGGATATTTTTGTATTTGGGAATACCCGGAAATGGCCATAAGAAACATCAGAAAACTAAAAAATAGCTTTTTCATTGTAAATTATTTCGGGATTTTTTGAACTTTACTATTTACTAATTTGTATTTCTCACTGCTTTCAAAACAGGTTGCAAATCCATTTTCATCAAAATTTAAACGATGCCCGTATTCGCTGATCCAGCCAATTTGCTTTGATGGATTTCCAACTACCAAGGCATAAGGCAAAACCTGTTTTGTAACCACAGCACCCGCACCAATTAAGGCATATTCGCCAATTTCATTGCCGCAAATAATGGTGGCGTTTGCACCAATGCTTGCGCCTTTTTTAACCAACGTTTCCTGATATTCATCTTTTCTGATAATGGCGCTTCTTGGGTTTATGACATTGGTAAAAACCATACTCGGACCTAAAAAAACATCGTCTTCACAAATAACGCCCGAATAAATGGAAACATTGTTTTGCACTTTTACGTTTTTGCCCAAAACCACGCGCGGTGAAACCACCACATTCTGGCCAATATTACAGTTTTCGCCAATTTTTGAATTGGGCATGATATGGCTGAAATGCCAAATTTTAGTGCCTTTCCCTATTTCACAACCTTCATCAATAACGGCTGTTTCATGTGCAAAATAATCTGCCATGTTAGTATGCTTCATTTGTTTTTCCGCCATCAGCAATTAATTTTGCCGCTGATGTTCCTATTCTTGTAACGCCCATTTTTACCATTTTTACGGCATCATCATAATTTCTGACACCTCCGGCTGCTTTTGCCTGTAGGGGTTTTGAATTTTCAACAATCAGTTCCATCGCTTCAAAAGTGGCGCCGTTTGGTTTGCCTTCCTCAGTTTTAAAAAATCCTGTTGATGATTTTACAAAAACATTTTGTGCAATTTCTTCTCCAAAATTGTCAAGCACCACATCGCGAATCAATTGTGACAAGCCAATAATTTCATCATTTGTAAGTGCCGCAATTTCTATAATCCACTTCACTGCTTTATCATTGTCTAAGCCCAATTTTGTTCCTTTAAAAACTTCCGACTTCACCAAATTGATTTTCCCTTCTTTAAAAGCCTCATAATTCACCACATAATCCAATTCGTCGGCATCATCATCAATTGCCTGTTGTGCTTCCGCTAACTTTTGCGCTATTTCATAAGTTCCTTCATGAAACCCAATAACGGTTCCTATTAATGTGTCCGATTTTGCTTCTTTTATCATTTTACGCGCTATGGCAACGAATTGCGGTCGAATCATCGCAAGCTTAAAATTGTTTTCGATCGCCTCGCTCACAAGTTCTTTTACTTTGTTTTCGGTTTCGATTTCAGAAATACCGGCTTGTTCGGCTGTTTTTAAATAGGTTGAATCTAAATATTGATTAATGTTCATTGTTGTATATTATTTTACGAAAATACTAATTTACTTAACAAACTGCCCAAATAATAACCATTACTTACAAAAAATCCCGCAATTGCGGGATTTTTAGAATCTAACTGATTTTATTCAACCTTAAAAACAATCGGCAATCCATATTTTACGCCAACCGGTCGGCCTCGTTGCATTCCCGGCGTCATTTTTGGCAACAAATTAATCACTCTTATCGCTTCTTCCTGCAATTTTTTATGCGGCGCTCTTGCATTTATGTCGGTAATACTTCCGTTTCTGTCAATTTTAAACACCACAAATATTTTTTGGATACTTCCCGGCACCAAACCCAAATCGGAAGCCAGTTCTATATTGAATTTTTCGGCAACAAACTTCGCAATTTGATCTGAAAAACAAGCTCTCAATTCACTATTGTTTCCTTTACATCCCGGGAAAATAGGCACATTTTCAATAACCACAAACGCAACGTCTTCCACAATTTCTTCATCTTCCACAACCGCAACCATTTCTTTTGGTCCGGTAACTTTAACGGCATCAAATTGATTGCTTTCGGTAGATTCTATCACCGTTTCTTTAATATCTACATCATCTTCCACCTTTAATATTTTTTCAGGAAGCGCCACTTTGGTTTCTGGTTGCTCCTGTACCTCTATCGGCTTAACCACAACCAATTTTTCATTATCATCAATATTTATAAGGGTTCCGCTCATTTCATTAACTTCTCGCGAATAAGATTTATAGGTTAAAAATTCGTAGACGAGGAATAGCGAAAACACCAAACTAAGTTGAATTAAAATTCTGGAGTAATTTTCTAGTATTGCGTTGGGATATTTTTTGACTTGCATGAGAACCTTGTTAAATGTGAAACAAGAACAATAATCTAAACTGTTTTAACAGCGTAATTTGCAATGCAAGAATTAAACCACAAGAAATCTTTATGAAACAATATCTTGCAAGGTATTTATCACATTAAAGTTACAAATTTTTTAATATAGTTACAATGTTTTGTCATTAAAAAATAAGCTTAAAAATAAAAGAAAATTAATAAAGAAAATTTGGGCCTGCCTGCATTTTTGTTGGGCGTTCCCGCCGAAAAGGCGGGCGTGCTTTCACTACTCGCTTTTTTTGCTGCGAAAAACAGCTAAAAAAGCTCAAACATGCCGTTCAATCACTAACGCAGCTTAAAATTAATGAAGTACAATATGCCAAAATTGAAAACCATTTACAAAACTAAATTCCCCATCTTTCAAACTTTGTTTACTTTTGTCCTATGATAATTACCGACACACACACGCATTTGTACAGCGAACAATTTGATGACGACAGAAATGAGATGATTCATCGCGCCATAGCTGCCGGCGTTTCGCGCTTTTTTGTTCCCGCCATTGATTCAACCTATTTAAATGCCATGTTGGATTTAGAGAACTCTTTTCCCGAAAATATTTTTTTAATGATGGGTTTGCACCCTACGCACGTAAAAGAAAATTTTGAAGAAGAATTGGCTTTTGTGAAACATTGGCTAGATAAACGGAGTTTTTATGCCGTTGGCGAAATTGGCATCGATTTGTTTTGGGACAAAACCTTGCTAAAACAGCAACAAATTGCTTTCAAAACCCAAATTGCCTGGGCAAAAGAAAAAAATATACCCATCGTAATTCATTGCCGGGATGCTTTTGATGAAATTTTTGAAATTCTGGAAGAAGTAAAAGACGATCGGCTTTTTGGCATTTTTCATTGTTTTACAGGAAATTTAGAACAGGCAAAAAAAGCCATTTCCTTTAATATGAAATTGGGAATTGGCGGTGTGGTTACCTTTAAAAACGGAAAAATAGATCAGTTTTTAAATGAAATTCCGCTAGAACATATCGTTTTGGAAACGGATGCGCCATATTTGGCACCAGTGCCTTTCCGAGGAAAAAGAAACGAAAGCAGCTATATTACAAAAGTATTGGATAAATTGGCTGAAATTTATAACCTGACTTCAGAAGAAATTGCTGAAATAACCACTCAAAACTCGAAAAACGTTTTTGGAATCTAATCAAACCGCTTATTATAAAACGCCCATTGGAACCGCAAAAATTGTGGGTGATGAAAACGGCATCAGTGCTGTTAGCGTAGTTGATGATGCCATAGAAACATCTGTAGAAATTCCTGAAATTTTAAAGGATTGCGTGCTGCAATTGGATGAATATTTCAACGGCAAGCGAAAACAATTCGACTTAAAGCTGAATCCGCAAGGAACCGATTTTCAAAAACGTGTTTGGAATGAATTGTTGTTGGTTCCTTTTGGAAAAACAAGAACTTATTTGGAACAGGCAAAACAATTGGGCGATGTAAAAGCCATTAGGGCGGTAGCCTCCGCAAACGGAAAAAACCCAATTTGGATTATCATTTCCTGCCACAGAATTATTGGAAGCGACGGCTCGCTAACTGGTTATGCCGGAGGTATCTGGCGTAAAAAATGGTTGTTGGAGCACGAAAATCCTTCAATACAGCAGTCATTATTTTAAATTTTTAGTGATTTCTTTTAATTTTTGATACTATATTTGATCTTGAATTTAAAATTTAACCTGTGAAAAAAATTACTATATCAGCGCTGTTATTTATTGTCAGCATTTCTCTTTTTGCGCAAGAAAATGAAACGAAACAACATGAATTAAAAATTAACATGTCCAATTTAATTGGTTTTAAATGGTTTGATGTAAGCTATGAACGCCTTTTAAATGAAGAGGCTTCTATTGGTGTTGGAACACTTTTTAGCTTGGATAATAAAAGTGAAGGGTTGGATGAGTACCGAACTTTCTCCATCACACCTTATTATCGACAATTTTTTTCAAGTAAATACGCCCAGGGTTTTTTTGTGGAAGCTTTTACCATGCTTCATTCGGGAAAAGATTATACCTATAATTCCTACTATGAAGATTTCCCGCCTTACGGTTACTTTGAAAATAGGACTGAAGAAAAATACACCGATCTAGCTGTTGGAATTTCAGTTGGCGGAAAATGGGTCACCAAAAGAGGTTTTGTTGCTGAAGTTTATGCAGGAATTGGAAGGGATTTGTTAAATCAAAGTGATATTGAAGTTGTGGGCCGCGGCGGTGTTTCTATCGGTTACCGAT
>CAZBGP010000090.1:0-10162 GCA_964491495.1 uncultured Lutibacter sp.
AAAAAATAGAAACTTCAGAAGATAACTTAGAAAATTTAACAGATTCAAAATTGGTAGATTATGATATTTTACTGACAGAAAATTTAAGCCGTTACGTTCAAAAAGTAAGTAAAGGAAGTTTAAAACCGAATAAACTTTACGATAATTGGGACATAAAAGAAAACAAAATCAATATTAAAAATTTGCTGCTCAATTTTCAGAAAAAAGATTCATTTGAGGATGCCGTAAATGCTGCGTTGCCAAATCACATTGTTTACAAACGTTTAAAAACAGCCCTTAAAATTATAAATACCTTGCCGAAATATGACTTTAAAAATACTGAAATTAAAAATAAAATAGTGTTAAATGACACAAACGACGCAATTATTGAAGTTAAGAAAAAACTCATTTATTGGAAAGATTTAAAACCATTAGACAGCATTACGCCGATTTATGATGAAACTACGGAAACGGCGGTAAAAAAATTTCAAATGCGCCACGGACTTGGGATTGACGGCGTTATTGGCGGCGGAACAGCAGGAGCATTAAACTTTACCAAAGAACAACGCAAACGACAAATTATTGCGAATATGGAACGATGGCGATGGTTTCCAAGAGAATTTGAACCAAACTATTTCATTATTAACATTCCCGATTATTCCTTGCGTATTGTTCAAAATTCAGATACCTTAAGAATTCACAAGGTAATTATTGGACGGCCATCCAGAAAAACGCCTGTTTTGTCTTCCAAACTCACCCATTTAATATTCAATCCGTCCTGGACAGTTCCGCCAACCATTTTAAGCAAAGATGTGGTGCCGGCTGCCATTAAAAACCGAAATTATTTCAACAGTAAAAATATTACCATTTATGATTCCAACAATCGGGTTGTAAGTCCTTGGAAGTGGAGCGCCCGCAGCGCAAGAAACTACCGTTATGTTCAAAGTCCGGGCGAAGAAAATTCGCTTGGATTGGTTAAATTTATGTTTCCAAACCGATTTACCGTATATCTTCACGACACCAATACCAAAGGTTTTTTTGAAAAGGATATCCGTGCATTAAGTTCGGGCTGCATTCGGGTACAAAATCCGTTTGATCTGACTGAATATTTGTTGGATGATCCGGAAAATTGGAATTTAGAAAAAATTGATGAAGCCATAAACACAGGTGAAACATCACAAGTACAAATTCACAAAGAAGTGTACATTCATATTTTATACTGGACTGCCTGGAGCGAAAATGGCATCTTGCAATTTAGAGATGATCTTTACGATTTGGATATGGATTTATACAAAAAGCTGGATTAAATTAATCTTTTATACGCCTTAAAATGAAAAGATCACTTCGCTTTGAGAAAAGAGAAAAAAACTTTTTATAATAGTATTGAAATCATTATAGATTATAGATTATTGTTTAAAGTCCAACAGCTTACTTTAATATCTAATATTTAATATCTTATATATTAAGAAGGATAATAAACAAACAAACAAGATTTGTCTTTAATGGTATCTATAACCTCTTTTGTAAGTTCTTGCGACAAGGCCAAACATCCCAGGCTTCTACCCAATCTTCCGTTTTGTTGGGCAAATTTTTCAGAAACATAATCGGCGCCGTGCACCACAATGGCTCTTGCTCTGGCATTGCTGTTAATTCCCTTATCCAAACCGTCCAACCGCAAAGAATAACCGTGCTTGCCGTAATACGTTTCTCCGGTTACATATAATCCCAAACTGCTTTGATAAGATTCTGGTTTGTCAGAAAATTTGGCCGCAAATTCATTGCCTGAATTTCTTCCATGAGAAACCAAGGACTGGAATAAAATACTATTATTTTTTAAGTCGATGACCCATAGTCTATTTACTTTGGAAGACAAACTGTAGTCTACAAGGGTTAAAATATCCTTTTGCACAATGCCTCTTTCTTTCAATTGAAAATAGCCTTCCATTGCTTTTGTAAAGCTTTTCTTTTTTGGAAGCATAAAGTTATTGGTAGCTAAATTGTTGTAAACAGCTTCCACTTTAGCTTCGAGACTGTTATTAACTATGGTTTCAGTTAATTTGATACTTTCAGGTTTAAACGAGAATGCGGAATTAATTGCAAAGAAAAAAAATCCGATTAACAATAGGGAAATTGTTTTGTAAATCATTGTATATCTTTAGGGTTAAGTCAATCTTTTTTGTTTTGCAAAGATAAGGACTTGTCACTTCTTTGTCAATAGTTTTATAGATATTTAATTGAATTTTAACATTTTGTGTAAATCATAGTTTCTTTAAAAACGCTAAAAAGTAAGTCTTATTTCTCAGGAAGCTGTTTATTATTCTTTTATCAAAAAAAATACTTTAAATCATTACCCAAAAAAAAATATGTAATAAATTATTTAGAACCTTACCATTCAAAGGCTTGGACTTTAAAAAATCAATTAATTTAATTGGTAAAAATGAGATATTTTATTATATTAGCAAAATAGTCCCAACAACAAATTTTAATTAGCTGTTTTTTATTAGATGGTTGATATGCAGTAATTTAAATTCAATCATTTAAGTTTCACTCTTACCTTTAAGAGCAGCCCAAGAAAACATGAACAAAGAGCCAGAAAATACCAATAAGGAATTGCTTAAACTTAAGCAAGAACTTAATGAATTGAATTGTAGGATAAGTACCCAACAAAAACATATCCAAAAGCTTTGCTCAGAAGTTGAAGAACGTGAAAAAGAGTTGCGTTTTTATCATAAAGCTGAAAAAATATTAAATAATACATCTCTCTCGCCTGAAAAAAATTTTCAAAAAGTTGTTGATCTCCTACCAGCGGCATTTCAGTTTCCCGAAAGAACAGCCATTTCATTAAAAATTAACGAATGGATATTTAATTCTAAGGAATTTATTGATTCCAATATCTTTATTGAAGCTAACATTCAGATTGAAAATTCCTTAATTGGCTTTATCAAAGCTTGTTACAATTATGATGGCCAAAAAAAGATATCTAATAAATTTCTTAAAGAGGAAAAAAATTTATTGAAAATTTTATCAAAACGGTTATCCGAATATTATGTAAAATATTTGAATGATTTAGAATTAAAAAAAAATGAAGACACATATCAAAACTTGGTTGACAACATTAATGATATAATTTACGAAATTACCGCCGACGGCACGTTAACATATATCAATAATGCCGCATTTCTTATTTCAGGTTATCATCCAAATGAACTTATTGGAAAAAGCTTTTTCGAAAAAATATATCCCAATGATTTACCAATTGTTTATAAAGCATTAAGCGAATTAGGAAATGAGAAACATATCAATATTGAATTTCGTTATTTAGGAAAAGACGGTAACATAAAATGGGTGCGATCATCCACAAAGCCCATTCTGGAAAATGGAATTGCAATTGGCGGAAGAGGTGTGCTAATTGACATTCACGAAACAAAAACAGCCCAAATTTTATTGGCCCAAAATGAGAAAAAACTCCAATTTAAAACACGTTTACAAGAACTTTTAGTCGATATTTCAAACAAATACATCAACCTTCCTTTAGATCAAATAGATTTTAAAATAAATAAGTCGCTTGGTGATTTAGGAAAGTTTATTGGTGCTGACCGGTTTTACATTTTTGATTATGATTTTGATCAACAAACTTGCAGCAACACTTACGAGTGGTGCGCCGAAGGTATTGAAGCACAAATAGACGAACTTCAAAATGTGCCTTTTGAATATTTTCCTGAATGGTTAAACGCGCATTGCAAAGGAGAAACCTTATATGTTGAGGATGTTTTGGCTTTAGACCCTGAAGACAATCTAAGAATAATTTTAGAACCTCAAGGAATTAAAAGTTTGGTAGCCGTTCCCATTATGGATGCCGATAAATGCATTGGTTTTACGGGATTTGACGCTGTTATAGATTACCATACATATTCAAGCGAGGAAGTTGAATTGCTTAAAGTATTCGCTCAAATGCTGGTGAATATAAAAAATCGCCTCAAAAATCAACATGAATTAGAAAAAAGCAATCAAAAAATCAATGTGCTGCTTAATAATTTAAGCGGGGTTATTTATCACTCAGATTTTGATGGCAGAAACTGGAATTTAAGTTTTATGAACGATGCTGTTTTTGAACTTACCGGTTATAAGGCCGCGGATTTCATAAACAACACCAAAATTGAATTTAACGATTTAATTGATAAGGAAGACTTGCCAAGGGTTTTGGAAGAAGTACAAAAAGCGACCAAGAATAAGTTACCATATAATATTGAGTACAGAATTTATACTGCCGAAGGGCAACAAAAATGGGTTTGGGAAAAAGGACACGGTGTTTTTGAAGGCAAAAAACTAATTGGATTGGAAGGTTTCATTTCTGATATTACCGAAAAGAAACAAATTGAAGAAGAACTTCTTAAAAGTGAAGAAGAACTAAACCAAGCGCAGGAAATAGCAAAAATGGGCAGTTGGTTCATGAACCTGCTCACCGGTGAAATTACGTTGTCGCACAATTATTACAAATTGGTGGAAAGAGCAGAAAAAGACACCAAATCAAAAGAAGATTTGCTTTTACCTTTAATTCATAAAGATGATATTCATTTAATTGAAAACAAACTTGTCGAAATAGCCGCTGCCAAATCACAGGGCACCCAAGAATTGCGATTAATAATGCCCGATGGGCGCATAAAATGGGTACAAAGCACTATTTTACCGGTTTATCACAATGATGTTTTAGTTGCTTATAAGGGGGTTAAAATTGACATCACAGAAAAAAAATTGCAGGAAAGTGAGATTCATAAACTTATAAATGTTGTTGAACAGAGTCCAATAAGCATTATTGTCACCAATATTGACGGAAGCATTGAATATGCAAATCCGAAAGCCTGTGAAATAAGCGGTTACACAAAAGAAGAATTAGAGACTAAGAATCCTCGAATTTTTAAATCGGGAGAAACCCAACAACAGGAATATTCCAAACTTTGGAAAACCATCAGTTCAGGTAAAGAGTGGAAAGGAATTTTTCATAATAAAAAGAAAGACGGCTCATTGTACTGGGAATCGGCAAATATTGCGCCTATTTTTGACAGTTATGGGAACATAACCCAATATTTAGCCTTAAAAGAAGATATTACCCATAAAAAAGAACTTGATGAAGAATTGGCTTTAAAAGAGTTTAGGTATCGTGAATTGACTGAGCATAGCCGTACCGTAATATGGGAAGTTGATGCCAATGGTTTATATACTTATGTAAGCCCTATGGCAGAATATTTATATGGTTTTAGTGCTGATGAACTGATACACAAAAAGCATTTTTATGATATCGCTCCAGAAGAAGCCCGTGAAGATGTGAAAACGTTCGGATTCGAAACTCTGAGACAGGGCGTTCTGATGGTTAATTTTGAAAACCAGGTAGAAAGGAAAGACGGAAAAATTATTTGGGTAAACACCAATGCAAGGCCTTTTTTCGATGAGGAAAATAACATTATAGGTTACCGAGGATCGGACAATGACATCACAGAAAAAAAATTACAGGAAGAAGAAATTAGCCTTAAGAATGCAAAACTAAATGCCATTTTAGATGCCATGCCCGATATGATTTTTACTTCGGACAGTGATGGTAATTACCTGGAATTTTTCAAATTATTCAAAAATAAAAAAATCAATGATTACAGCTATTTGATTGGCAAAAATATAGAAGATGAGTTTCCGGCAGATGTAGCAGCCCTTCACATTGAAAAAATTAAAGCGTGTTTGCAAACAAAAAAATTGATTTCATATGAATATCCAAAAGTTGAAGACGGAAAAACGCGTTATTTTGATGGAAGAATTGTATTTATGGACCAAGATAAAGTCTTGTGTTTTGTTCGTGATATCACAAATAGAAAAGAACAGGAAAACGAGATTAAAAAACTAACAATTGCCATAGAACAAAGCCCTATTGCTATTGTAATTACAAATCTTGATGCAACCATTGAATATGTAAGCCCTGCATTTCAAAAAATAACAGGGTACTCAAAAGAGGAAGTCATCGGCAAAAAACCAAGCATTTTAAAATCGGGGCAAACCAGTGATACCGTATATAAAAACTTATGGACAACTATTAGCGCAGGTAATATTTGGAATGGAGAATTTCTTAACAAAAAGAAAAACGGGGATTTATATTGGGAAAGCACTTCTATTACGCCAATACAAGACGAAAATAAATTAACTACAGGCTATTTAGCCTTAAAAGAAGATATCACTGAACAAAAAAATGCTGCAAAACAAATTATTGAACTAAACGCAAACCTTGAAGTTAAAATTGATGAACGAACAGCAGAACTTCAACAAGCAAACAACATATTAGAGCAAGAAATTGAGCAAAGGAAACAAATAGAAGAAGCACTAAGCAAAAGCGAATATAATTATAGGTCGGTTATTGAGAATGTAAATGAAGTCATTTTTAAGACAGATGAAAATGGTTTGTGGTTATTTTTAAATAAATCATGGGAAGAAATTACCGGATTTACTGTTGAAGAATCATTGGGCCAATTGTTTGTAAATTATGTGCATCCAGATGACAGGCAACGAAATATGGAGTTATTTTTGCCTTTAATAAATAGGGAAAAGGATTATTGTCGCCACCAAGTTCGATATTTAACAAAAGCTGGCGGTTTTAGGTGGATAGAAGTTTTTGCGCGTTTGGCTGTAAATGAATTTGATGAAATTACGGGAACCTACGGTACTTTAAATGACATTACCGAACGTAAAAAGGCAGAAGATGAATTAAAAATTGAAAAACAAAGGCTAGCATCTATTATTGAAGGCACAAATGTTGGTACATGGGAATGGAATATTAAAACCGGTGAAATCATATTTAATGAAAGGTGGGCCAATATTTTGGGCTATTCTTTAGAAGAGATTTCACCTATAAATATTGAAACCTGGTTAAAATTTGCACACCCTGAAGATCTTGATAAATCGAATGAATTATTGCAGATGCATTTTCAAGGAAAATTAGCCTACTACACCTTGGAATCAAGGATGAAACATAGAAATGGTTCTTGGATATGGGTTTTAGCCAATGGTAAAGTGAATGCATGGGATACTGATGGGAAACCATTAGTAATGTCGGGTACACATCTAGATATTACCGAACGTAAAAAGGCAGAAGAGGAATTAAATTGGAATAAAACGCTTTTAGAATTAATGTCCAATTCATCTCCATTTGGTTTTTTAGTGGTTGACAATAGAACTGATGACATCTTATATTTCAACAAGCGATTTTGCCAAATTTGGGAAATAGAACATCTACAAGAACAAATTGAACGGGGAGAATTAAAAAATAACGACATAATTCCATTTTGCATTCCGATTTTAAGTGACGTTCCCGCTTTTGCAGAATCTTGCAAGCCACTTCAAAGTGAAGAAAATCGCATGGTATTGGATGATGAAATTTCTTTTACCAACAACCGCACCATTCGCCGTTTTACAACACAAATTCGCGGCAATAACGATGAGTATTTTGGCAGATTTTACATTTTTGAAAATATTACCGAAGATAAAAGAAAAAGTGAAGAACTTATCAATGCACGAAATGAAGCCATTATTGCAAATAAAGCAAAAAGTACTTTTTTAGCCAATATGAGCCACGAAATACGCACCCCAATGAATGCTATTTTAGGTTATTCGGATATTCTTAATACCGTAATTACTGAAAAAACCCATAAAGAATTTATCAATTCAATACAAACAAGCGGCAAAAGTTTACTTTCCATTATTAATGACGTTTTGGATTTGGCCAAAATTGAAGCCGATAAAATTGAATTGGAATTTGATTACATTAAAACGGCTTCTTTTTTCTCAGAATTTAAAGATATTTTTGGCCCTAAACTTAAAAAAAACCGCGTTGATTTTGTTGTGGAAATAGCCGAAGACATACCTGACGGTTTGTATGTAGATGAGGCAAGATTGAGGCAAGTACTTATAAATTTAATTGGAAATTCCGTGAAATTTACCCCAAAAGGATTTATAAAAGTATCTGTAACTTTCGAAAATCCACAAACAGTTGCCTACTCAAAAGACAAATCCGAAGCGTTTATAGACCTCATAATTAAGGTTGAAGATACCGGTATTGGGATTTCTGAAGAGCTTCATGATAAAATATTTGAAGAATTTGTTCAAGCAGAAGGAAAAAATATTCAAGGAACCGGACTTGGGTTGACTATTTCAAAAAGGTTAGTAAATTTAATGAACGGAACATTAAGCGTTACATCTAAAATAAATAAAGGAAGTGTTTTTAAAATAACAATTCCTGAAGTTGCCTACCTAAATAGTTTTAATAAAAAATTGCCGGATAATTTTATCAATCCAGAAAATATTCTGTTTGAAAAAGCCACCATATTGGTAGTTGATGATATTGAAATAAACAGACGATATATTAAAGATGTTTTTAAAAATTCAAAAATCAAAATTATTGAGGCTTCAAGCGGTAAAATAGGACTGAAAAAAGCAGAGGAAATAATCCCAGATTTAATTATTTCAGACATAAGAATGCCAGAAATGGACGGCTTCGAATTTTTAGATTTAATGAAGCAAAATATAAATCTTCGCCAAATTCCTGTTATTGCGTATTCCGCTTCGGTAATGAAAGAACAAAAGAAAAGAATTTATGAAAGTGGATTTGCCAGTTTACTAACAAAACCTGTTCTTTTGGATGAACTAATTAATGAAATATGCAAATACCTGCCTTATCAATTGAAGCAGCCAGAATTGCACGACTATATTGAATCAAAAGAAAACATAACCGATTTAGAAGGTTTGATACAAACTTTTGAAAATCAATTTACGTCTAATTGGACAGCATTAAAAAAACGGCAGCCGATTGGAGAAATAAAAGAATTTAGTAAAAACATTATTGCAGCAGGAAAACTTCACAATGCAAATTTCATAATTAGGTATGGAGAAGAAATGTTAAATGCCGCGGAAAATTTCAACATTGATAAAGTTCTTACGCTCTTAAAAGAATACCCCAAACTTATAAAAAATTTAAATAATTTATGGAAACCCTAATAGAAAATATCAACAGTATACTCATAGTTGATGACAATCCTAAAAACCTACAGGTTTTAGGAAAATTACTTCAATATGAGAATTTTGAAGTAGAATTTGCCATTGATGGCCAATCCGCTTTAGATTGGATGGAAGCAAAAAAATTTGATTTAATGCTCTTAGATATTAATATGCCAGTCATAAGCGGTTTTGAGGTGTGTAAAAAAATTAGATCAAACCCAAAGTTTGATAAAATACCGATCATTTTTCTAACTGCTGATATTGACAGAGAAAGTATTTTAAAAGGTTTTGAATTGGGTGCGCAGGATTATGTAACAAAACCTTTTGACAGCCGAGAACTTATAATGAGAGTCAAAACACATTTGAGTTTAAAAAACAGTAGGGAAAAATTAGAAGAACTCAATTTATCGTTAGAAGATAAAGTAAAAGAAAGAACCGCTGAATTGCTTATTGCAAAAGAAAAAGCAGAGGAAACCGACCGGCTAAAAACAGTATTTCTTAATAACCTTTCCCACGAACTGCGTACGCCAATGAATGGCATTTTAGGTTTTATCAACCTTCTTAAAAAACCAGAACTTGAAGAAGAGAAAAAAGAAAAATATATTGAAATTGTAAACATCAGCGCAGAACGTTTGCTTGATACTATGGATGAGCTTGTTGTGATTTCAAGAATTGAAGCAGGCGATAATATGCTTCATATCACCAGTTTTGATTTAAACCAGGAAATGCATTTTCAATTTGCTTTTTTCAAACCAAAAGCTGATAAAAAAGCAATTCAATTATTATGCAGCAATAAAATAGACAGCAACGCTGCAATTATAAAAAGTGATAAAATAAAAATCGCATCCATACTTACAAATCTTATTAACAATGCCATTAAATTCACAAATAAAGGTACGGTGGAATTTGGTAATTATATAGAAAACGGAAACTTAGTGATTTTTGTCAAAGACACTGGCGTTGGCATTCCGACAAACAGGCTTGAAGCAATTTTTGAAAGATTTGTGCAAGCCGATACCAGATTAACACGTGAACATGAGGGATTGGGATTGGGTTTGTCCATAACCAAAGCCTACGTTGAAGCGCTTGGCGGTAAAATAGCAGTTGAATCAGAAAAAGGGAAGTACAGTGTTTTTACGGTTACGCTTCCATATAA
>CAZBGP010000091.1:0-369 GCA_964491495.1 uncultured Lutibacter sp.
TGACAGCGCAGACACCGGCATTGTTGATTTTGTAAGTGCACTTACTCCAAACTCTGTGCTTCCTGTAATCCAGGTATTGGGTGTTGAGTTTTACCAAGAGGTGAACGGGCAAATGTATCCGTTGAAAAATGGCGCTTACAATGCCTTGGCAGTTGTTTATGTAGACACGATCTAGTGGAACTGCATTTGCATAGAACCTATTTTAAAGAGGGTACCAACGGTGCCCTCTTTTATAATAACAAGTTTTTGGGTTTTGCCATTGAACTTCCCTGGCTTGAAAACCAGAAAATGACCTCCTGCATTCCGGAAGGTGTTTACACCCTTAAATCGCGTTATTCCGAAAAGTTTAGCCATCATTTGATCCTGGAA
>CAZBGP010000091.1:379-3822 GCA_964491495.1 uncultured Lutibacter sp.
GAAAAGGAACAGCATCAAAACCATTGCTGCAAAAATTGGTGTCGTTATGTTATCAGGCATTTGATAGAAAAGAAATTGTCACTTTAACCATAAAATCTTAACCAATGAACTTACTAGATCGATATAAAAAATCCACCCCAACATTTTTTAGGAAACTAAGAAATATAGGCATTGCTTTGGCCGCCACCGGTGGCGCCATTATAGCAGCTCCAATTGCATTACCGGCATTGGTTATTACCATTGCCACTTATTTGACAGTTGTTGGAACTGTGGCCACTGCAGTGAGCCAAGCTGTAGTTTCGGACGATGAAAATAAACTGGAAAAATAATGATTCATGATATTCAAATAAGGTCGGGAGTTATTGGAGGCACGTTGTTGTCAACCGCTTTGAATATCGGGATGAATGATCTGCTTTTCACGGCAATTATGTCTGTGATTGGCGCTGTGGTCAGTTTTTTTGTTTCCTATATTTTGAGGAAATTGTTTTCAGATAAAAATTGAATTAAAAAAGCACCTAATGAGGTGCTTTTTCAACGTTAACCATCGACTAAACAATATTGAAAATAAGCCATGAAAAGTAAAATAATATATAGTAAAGGGAGTAATGACGAATGTTATACAACCAGCTATGGTGTCACGCCAATATTAAAATATATACCTAAAAGTTGTATTGTTTGGTGTCCTTTTGATACAAAAGAAAGTGAATTTGTTAAACAAATCAGTAAGCAAAACAAAGTTGTATTTAGTCATATTGATAATGGGCAGGATTTTTTCAACTATGAGCCAAAAAAGTGGGATGTTATGATAAGTAATCCACCTTTTACTAATAAAAGAAAATACTTCGAAAGAGCTTTGTCATTTAATAAGCCATTTGCTTTTATCATGACTAATACTTGGCTCAATGATGCTGCTCCAAAACAGCTATTTAAAGTAAAGGAATTGCAATTACTGATGTTTGATAAGCGTATGAAGTTTATCAACAATCAAGTAGTTGAACATAAAATTACTTTTAGCAGTAGTTACTATTGTTATAACTTTTTACCTCAGCAAATTATTATGGAAGAGCTTATTGAATAACTGTTTCATAATTAAAAATTCTCACTTTCAAACCTGCTTTTGAGGCCAAATCAATCATGTTTTTTGTGCCTTTGCTTTTTTCGTCCCAAAAGGCAATGAGGGTATCAGCATAAATAGCCATTTCAGTATTGCGTTTGTGTCCGGCACTTTTTCCGTACCGTTTCCAATCGGCCGGAAATTGTTTAATTGGATAGTTTCGCTCAGCTGCATACCTTTCTCCGAGCAGATCGGCGCCTTTATAGGCGCCGCTCACAATTTCGATATTGTTTTGATCCTGCAGGAATTCGTCACAGACCTGACAAAGTTTGTTGAAATCGTCAAAGTCTCTACCTCCGGCAATGATTACTTTTATCATTTTCAATTTGTTTAAAACCTCAACAAGGCCATTTTTAATTCAGAAATTGTTTTAAGCTGCAGTTTTAAATTAGCTTCGAAAGCTTCAATTTTTTGCAGCTTTAAAATCTTCTTATCCCAGGCTTGTTGCTTATTCATTTGCAAAGCATTTTTAATGACTACTCTCGCATCCGAAATACAGATAAATGGAAAGTAGTTTAGGTGTTGGCGAGGGATGGCTGTCAAGTTTTTTTGAAAAAATACAACCCTATCGAAATGATATTTAAGATTGATTTTATAATGGGGTGGAGATTTTTTTAAAAACCCGCAGGGCTTGAACTTTATAGCCAATAGCGTTGGATGATGGGAGCCAAATAATTTTACTTGCTTTTTTTATTTTTTTATTCAGGATGTTTCTTAGAAAGCAAAACCAGCATTACCCCTGTTTAGTTCTAAACAAAGCGCAGCTACAAAATGCGGTAGCATTTTAGCGAGCCGCCAGCGAAGTTGAGCGAGGGTGGTGTGGGTAGAGCACGTTGCCAGCGGCATAAGTGCGTCCCACGCCTACGTGGTACACGCAAGGGTGGCGGAGTTTTTGAGGCGTCGGATGGGCAAGGGCAATTTATGCAGAGAAGCGTGACGAGTGGTGTGATCTCCGCTTTGGTTGTTGGATGCTTGTGTTTTATTGACGTTTAATTGGTTAGAAAATTATTATTTGAATTACAATTTGCGGAGCGCCAAAACGAGGAACAATGAACGGAATACTTTGCTCTTGCGAGCGTTTGCAATATGTGATAATCCGCTTACCTATTCAATGGATCTGAATTAAGAAGGATTCTATAAATTTCATAAGATCCCCACTTTCGTGAGGACAAGGCGGTTATTTCATATGCAAAATGGCGCTTTCAAAAACTGTGACACCCTTTTTTAGCCCGAGCGAGCAGCAGGCGAGCCAAATTATGAAACAGCGGTTTTACCCAAATAAAAGTCTTGCGCAGCAAAACCTTAAAGGGTTTGGGTAAAAAAGTAGCTGTGCGTGAGTAAGACGCGTAATGTGTGAAGTAAAATAAACAAATAGCACTAAACGAGGATGTGTCACCGCAGTAGTGCTATTTGTGGTATATGCAAGGGTTTGTTACCGGAATTGGGGCATTATTAAATAACTATCGTTACAAGTGTGTTTTTACTTTTACATTAAATGCCCTTGCAGATATATTTTATGGAACAAAATGATGCGGATTGCGAACACCTTTTTTCCCTGCTAAAAAGATGTTAATTATACTAACTTTTTTGGATTGTTAAAATTTGTGGAGTAACTTTCTTAATATAAAACTATCATTAATTTTCAGGATTTGATGATTTAAGAGTCTATTTATTAGATTGATAAAATTATTTTTCCTTTTTCATACCATTTCTCAAAGTATAGATATAGCTTAAAATAATATAGCGACCTAAACTTTCTGAGTTGGTTTCTTCAAAGTAGTTGGTAGTACTACGCCTATAAACATCTACATTTTTATTTAGTAAATCAATTAAAACCAACTTAAGGATGTTGTTTTTATTGTTTGAAAAATTATAAGAAATAGCTCCATTCCAAATAGGAAGCACCTGTTTAGAAGAAAACTGATTATCGGTAAATATCACATAATCAAATTGCGTATTTACATTCAGTTTTTTAGATATATCGTAATTTAAATTAGAAAAATACTGTTGTTTTTTATAAGTTCTATCAAGATCATTTTCCAATGAAAATTTGGTGTTATTCACACTGTAATTAGCACCAAATTTTAAATCAATAACGTTTTTGTTGTTGTTTTCTAAAGTGAGACCTAATAAGAAATCTTTAGAGGTTACGTTATTTAATTGTAAATTAATAATAGAATTAGAGGTACCGTATAAATTTTTGTTTTTAATGGTATATCTTAACCCAAGTCCATTTATCTTTTTACCAAAACTGAATAAAGTACTTAGTCGTTCTCTATTTCCACTGTTTAGATAGCTTCTTGTTTTAACAAAATCGTCGGCAATGTCA
>CAZBGP010000091.1:3832-5997 GCA_964491495.1 uncultured Lutibacter sp.
GTCAAATATATTGGCACTAAAAGAAATGTCGTCCATTTTTTCAGGCACTAAATTAGGATTACCTTGACTTATAAAGTAAGGGTTTAAATCATTTATAACTTTAGAACTTTCTGATGAACGCGGATTTCGGATAACTCTTTTATACGCTAATTTATATTTGCTGCCTTTTTTTGGCTTAAATTGAATGGTTGAAAAAGGGTTTAAATAAACTAAATTTTTTGACAAAGGGTCTTGGTCAATAACGCCAAACGTTCGGTTGAGGTACTGAAGTTCAACACCATTAAATAAATGGAATTTTTCAGAATTAAAACTATGAGCAAATTTTGTTCGGTAACTATCTTCAATGTGTTTGTACTTATATGCTAAAAGTTCTTCGTCATTATTACTGGTAACTGTAGTTTTTAGTTGCGTAATATCTTCTTTTTCATTTCTGGTTGTTAAAAACGATTGCAAGTTTAAATAATGATTTTTACCTAGTGGCTCTCTAAACCTAAAATTAAAATTATATGTGGCGGTATTAAATGTCTCCTCTCTCAACGTAAAAATTTCTCGATAAATTGGGTTGTTTGTATTGATATTTCTGTTAATAAAAGTAGCTTGCTCATTGTCGCGAGCAGATTCGCTAATGTTGGTGCCAAATCCTGTACTAAAGTTTCTTCCGACTTTTTGTAGTTTTTGATTGAAATTAATGTTGAAGTTTGCCGATTTGTTAATATTATTATTGAATAATGTTTGATCGTTGGTTGTTGTTAGTTCGGCAGTTTCATTTAAATAAGAACCGAATGTGTCTGAATTAGAAGTCCTATTATTAGAGCTTAAATGACCTTTAACTCTTAAGCTATTGGTTTTGTTTGACTTGTTTTCATAATTGAAATTTAAATTATGATTGTTTGAAACATTGTGATAAATATCTTCAGACTCGTAATTATAATTATTGTTTTGCGAGAAGGAAATTCTTTTAGAATTAGAAGTACCACTATTATCAGAAAGATTGTAAAAATAGTCAACGTTAAAAGATTGCTTATCTTTAAATTCATGACCAAAATTAATACCACTTACTACAGTTTTTAAAAATCCGCTAAGGCTTTTTGTGTTTTGTTTTGCAGCGTTTTCGTCATCGGATTCATCTGCAATAACATCGGCATTAGCAATAACATTTATGTTGTTAAACTTTCCAATGACTGAAAATTGATTTTTTGGAGTAAACTTGTTATAATTTAGGTTGCTAAAGTATCGGCTATCTAACCCCATTCCAGCAGAAACTTTACCAAATCCTTGTTTCTTTTTTGATTTCTTTAATGTGAAATTGATAACAATTTCTTTATTGCCATCATCAACTCCTGTCAATTCTGCTTCATCACTTTTTTTGTCGATTACTTCAATTTTCGAAATGGCGTCGGCAGATAAGTTTTTTAAAACAATAGCAGGGTCACCGCCAAAAAACTCTTTACCATCAACAAAAATTTTCGTTACTTCATTACCTTGAGCCACCACCTTTCCATCAGATTCTATTTCTAAACCTGGTAACTTCTTTAAAAGGGATTCTAAATTATCATCCGGATTTACCTTAAATGAACTGGCATTAAATGCTATGGTATCTTTTTTTATTTGAATGGGGACGACTACTGAAATAGTAACTTCATCTAAAGCGCTTAAATCTTCTATAAGTGTAATAGTTTTAAAATCTATAGCTTCGTTTTTAAAATCGATATTTTTCGATTGAGTAATATATCCCATGTATGAAAATTGCACTATTAAAGAGCTTTTTGGCACATCGGGAATCTTAAAATATCCTTTAATATCGGTAATCGTGTAATTTACATAGGTAGAATCTTTTTGCTGTAACAATACCACTGAAACGGATTCTAATGGTTCAAAAATAGAGGAGGATTGACTAAAACCAAATGTAGAAAGCAATAAAAAAATAAGAGCGCAAATGTGTAATCGATACATATAGTTTTGTTTTGAACAATTATAGTTCTTTATGAGTTTTGAATCATATAAGTGCTTTTAATTTATTGCAAGCAATTTTAGCAGGTTCATGCTCATTTCCATAAACCCAAAAATATGTTCGACCTTAGCTCGTGTTCTTGACTTTTCAGTGTTGCTCAATTTTTGTTCTTCAGTAAGTGGACGACCTTTATATCCTTTTTTGTGAACACAAT
>CAZBGP010000091.1:6127-10041 GCA_964491495.1 uncultured Lutibacter sp.
CATATTCAAATTTGTATCTGTCACTTTCTTGATGCGCTTCTTTCATGTAACGATCAATCTTTTTTACAATTTCAGGATATTTCGCTGCAATATTGTTTTTTTCTCCTGGGTCAATACTTAAATCATACAATTCAATGGGTGCATTTGGATTATTTGTCATTTCTAAACGTACTCCTTTCCAATTGCCTGTTCTAACAGCCTGTGTTCCATTTTTTTCATGAAACTCCCAATACAAATATTCGTGCTCTTTTTGAGGTTGCCCAAGTAAGGTTGGTAAAAATGAAATTCCTTGGCTTTCTTTTGGCGCATCAACATTAATAATATCAGAAACCGTTGCAATAACATCCCAAAAAGCAGAAACATGATTTGTTGTAGAACCCGCTTTTACAACAGATGGCCATTGAATAATCATAGGTTCGCGAATTCCACCTTCATATAAATCTCTTTTTATCCCTTTAAAAATGCCATTACTATTAAAAAATTCTGGATCTCCACCACCTTCAGCATGAGGTCCATTATCACTTGAAAAAACAATAATGGTATTCTCTTCTAACCCTAATTCTTTAACTTTAGCCATAATTTCTCCAACATGTCTGTCCAAACGTAAAACCATTGCTGCATAAGCTGCATGAGGATTTTTTTGTGTAGCATATTCTTTAATAATAAGGTTATCATCATAATCTAAACCTTTCGAATTTTTTTTCCCTACATAAGGAACTTCTTTTCCAAACTTTTCTTTTTGTTGTTTAAAAAGTTCGTCTTCTGGTACTACTAATTCCGCATGAGGTAATGTTGATGGATAGTATAAGAAAAACGGATTGTTTTTATTTTTTTCTAAAAAACCGAGTGCTTTTTCATGGATCACATCCGCTGAATAGGTTACTTTATTTTTCCAATCATTCCCTTTTAAAATGAATTTTTCTCTATTCTGCCATAAATGTGTTGGATAAAAACGATGGGCAACGGTTTGACAATTATAACCAAAAAATTCATCAAATCCATGATTATTTGGATCTCCTTCTGAACCAACATAACCCAATCCCCATTTTCCAAAAGCGCCAGTAACATACCCCGCATCTTTAAGGACCTCTGCTATAGTAATTGTTTCGCCACTCATAGGCGGTTGTCCTTCCTCTACATTAGGTGCTTTAGAATTACTTCGAATAGAGGTTTTTCCAGTATGTTGACCACTCATTAAAGATGATCTTGATGGAGCACAAACTGTAGCTCCAGCGTAATGTTGTGTAAATAACATTCCTTGGCTAGCCAACATATCTATATTTGGAGTACTAAACTTTTCCTGTCCATAAACCGAAAGATCAGCATACCCTAAATCATCTGCAAGAATATATATTATATTCGGCTTTTGTATTACTTTTTCATGAATATTTTTCTTAGACTGACTATTACAAGATAAAATTACACCAAATAGACAAGCCACTAATAAACCCTTGATATTTTTATTTAATTTCATAATTTGTATTCCTTTTATTTTTAATTAAGTTCCTTTTGCAAATAAAATTTTGTTATACAAGAATCGGTGAATGTAATTCTTTAAAAAGATTTTCAGCCTTCTCAAAGTCGCATACATCTTTACCTAAAAAACGAAATTTATATCTATCTATCTTATTATTCATAACATCATTATTAATTAAATAGGTTTATAACTCTTATTTCGTAGTTAAAAAATGGTAAACTGTATACGTTTCATACTTTTCGCCTGGCTTCAATATGATCGAAGGAAATGTTTTATGATTTGGTGCATCGGGAAAGTTTTTGGTTTCCAAAGCAAAAGATGCTCTATAATTAAATGGTTTTCCCATTTTTCCTATATCCAAACCTTTGAAGAAATTAGCACTAAAAAAATGAACGCATAGATTATTGGTTGAAACTTCTAACTTTCTACCGCTGTTTGGCTCTACTACTGTAGCCGCCAAAACTATTTTTTTATTTTGCTTCTTATTTAAAACATAAGTTTGATCATATCCTCCTGTAAGTTTCAATTGCGCATTTGAATTCTCAAATACTAAATCCTTACCAATTGGCTTTCCCTTTCTAAAATCAAATGGGGTTCCTTCTACTTTAAAAATTTCACCAGATGGTGTTTTTTCTGAATTTACTGGACAGAAATAATTTGAAGGTATCGTTAATATATGATTTAAAATATCCCCATTACCCTCACCTGCTAAGTTAAAAAAGGCATGATTGGTAAGGTTGACAGGGGTGCTTTTATCTGTTGTGGCAGAAAATTTTAAAGTCAGCTCGTTATTAGAAGTTAAACAATATGTTGCTTCTACCTTTAAATTACCGGGATAGCCCATTTCACCATCTACTGAAATATAAGATAATACAATTGAAGTATCAGTAACTGATTTTACATCCCAAACTTGATTATGAAACCCATTTGACCCTCCGTGTAGATGATTAACGCCACTATTTAAGGGTAGCGAATACGTAGTGCCATCTAGTTCAAATTTTCCTTTATAAATTCTGCCTGCCACTCTACCAATAATAGCGCCATAATAAGCTCCAGTTGCTTTTAAGTAATCATCTATACTTTTAAACCCAAGAATAACATCAGCCTTATGTCCATATTTATCTGGTGCACATAAACTAACTATTCTACCTCCATAATTGGTTATAGCAGCGTTTAAATTTCCATTTTTAAGAAAAAATAGACCTACTTGTTTACCATTAACTACTTTGTTAAAGTTTTCTGGGTTAAGTTGAGCACATCCACCACTATCAAAATTATTCTGGCTAAAAGCTGTTGATATTTTAACAAAAAGTGGAATAGATAAAAAAAATCCTAATAATAAAACAACTGCCTTTTTCATACTTATTTTAATTCTACTTTTTCTACATTTTTGTAATCCATACCTCTAATAGATTCAAAGGATTTTATCATTTCTTGTAACAATTCAGGTTTTGATTCTGCTAGATTATTTTGTTGACCTACATCATCTTTCAGATTATATAACTGAAAAACATCCGCATTTCCAACTTCTATATTTACTTCCGATAAAATTGCTTCTCCTTTATAAGGTGGTATCATAAGCCAATCGCCTTTTCTAAAAGCGGTTCTGGTGGTTGCTTCAATAACCAATTCTTCTCTCCCTGAATTCGTTTCTCCCATAAAAGTTGCCAAAAGATTTTGACTATCTTTAGCAGAATCTTTACTACCAACAAGTGCTGCAATAGAATTTAATAAATCTAATTGACACACCAAAGCATCCGAAGTTGTTGCTTTAATTTTTCCTTTCCAATAGGTAATAAATGGTACACGAACTCCTGCTTCAAATAAGCTGTATTTTCCACCACGCAAAGGACCACTTGGTTTGTGATTTCCTAATTTTTCAATAGCATCATCATAATAGCCATCATTTAAAACTGGGCCATTATCACTTGTAAATATAACTAGCGTATTTTCTAAAATTCCTTCTTCTTTTAATGTTTTCATAAATTCTCCAATCGCCCAATCTGCTTCTGCAATTACATCACCTCTTGGGCCTAACTTGGTTGCACCTACAAATCGTTTGTGTGGAGTTCTTGGAACGTGAGGTTGTTGCATTGCGTAATACAAAAAGAATGGTTTTTCTTTATGATCTTTTACATAGGTTTGTGCTTTCTTCAGAAAATGATCTGCCATATCTTCATCTGTCCATTTTGCAGATTCACCACCTTTCATATAACCAATTCTTGGAATTCCATTTACTATGGAACTATTATGACCATGATGCCATTTCATTCGTAATAATTCAGGATTGTCTTTTCCTGTTGGTTGACCTTCAAAGTTTTGATCGTAATTAACTTCAATTGGATCATTTGGATCTAAACCATCAACAAAACCATTATCAATATACACAGTTGGAACACGATCTTGTGTTGCCGCCATAATATACGAATACTCAAAA
>CAZBGP010000092.1:0-10023 GCA_964491495.1 uncultured Lutibacter sp.
GTCATTCTCACATCAAACTCTGAGCCGGTGCATTTTAGGGCGATGGCTTGCTTAAGCGATGCAATGGAGTTTTGGGGGAAATTATTTAGTTTCCAGGCACCACGATGCGCAATCACCGAATTTTCAGCAAAAGTAATTGGCTTAATTGCAGTTTTCTTTGTTGAAGAACATCCGATTATAATAAGTCCGATAAATAAAATACCTATAATTTTCACGATTAATTTTTCTCTAAAATATATGATTGTTCACTAACATTCCAACCTGATATCAACAATTTTGTTTTGCCGTTTATAAACAAATTTTCAGGTATTGAACATGTAATTGTTCTTTTTTCATTGGGTAAAATACTGATATAGTTGTCATCCCAAAATACAGGAAAAATGGTATTGCCAAGTTCATCAACAACTTTTAAATGAATGAAAAATCCAGTTTTAGCGTTCGTGTTTTCCAGCGTTACCGATAGCTCTGTATTGTTAGCAATAGTTTTGGTTACCAAAGAAGTCCCAATAACGGATGTAGGCAATTCATTTAACTTGGTAAAATCGGCATATTCTTTTAAAGGCGTATTTCCCCAAAAAGTCTTCTCCCAGTTGAAAACATCTTTTTTGCCAGACAACCAATAAAAATTAGTAGCTATCTGAACATCATTTTCATCAAATAATTTCAAATCGAGGAAAACACCTTCAGCATAATTGCCCAAATTAAAAATGGATTTTGAAGTGATGGAGGCGATATCATAAGTCACCTTTTCACTTTTTAATAAATTGGAATTATAATCGTAAACAGCAATTTGGGCTTTAAGATTTTTCTTTAAATCCAAAGATTCATTTACCGCAATTATTTCTTGGGTTGAATAATCGTAAATCAACTGATTGATGATATTCGCTTTTTTGGTTGCGTAATAGCTTGAAGTAGGCAATAAATAATAATCGTACAATTGCCAGTAAAAAGATGGCCAGGCCGAATTAAGCATCCATTGAATTACGCCTGTTGATACAGGTATTCTTGCCCTAAAGGCTTCAAACATGCCGCTCATGGCTTCATAACCCATCACATCCGATTTCATCAAATAATCCTCCAAATCCTGTGCTTTTCCGTACCTGTTTTCCAAATTCAACGTATTCACATTTAAATCCCTAAAAGCAACAGCCGAATGTGTGCAATGATAATTCCAAGCTTCATTAATTGGCCAAAGCTTGTCTTCCGGAATCATTTTTTTGATGCTTTCCAACACTGGAATATTTGCCCCGGGTGAGGTTTCCGTGTTAAAACCGAATGCACCGCCATTTACCTTGTCTTCAAACCAATAATTTGGAGAAACATATTCATATGGGCCGTTCATTTTTACGCCAACAGGTCCGCTTATTTCGCTAGTTCTTGTTCCTGCGGTTAAGAGGTAAGGGCGATCATCAATTTCCGCTATTAAATTCTTGTATTTAATTTCGAGTTCGGGTTTTGGCAATTTATCGCTTGCTAAAAACCAGACGAATATGCTTGGATGATTTCTCAACCAATGAATTTGATCGCTCAATGATTCGACTGCCAGTTTCATATCTTCCTCTGTTTGTATACCACCAAAAGCATCGCATGGTTTCCCCAAATATTCATCCCATTCCCATTGGCAGCTCCAGCCAACCATCGCCAATATCCCATATTGGTCGCATAAATCGTAAACATCTTGTGAGGTTCCCCAAATGCTCTCAAAACGCAAGGTATTCAAATTCATATGTTTCACATATTGCATTTGGGTTTCTAAACTTTGCTTGGTGTCTCTAAGAAAAATATCATCGGTCCAGCCCGCGCCCTTAATCAATATTTTTTTGCCGTTAAGTATAAAACCTTTATGGCCTTCTGCGGTAAAGTAAGTTTCAATTTCCCTGATGCCAAAAGTAATTTCTTCGGAATCGCTTATGTTTTTTTTGGTTTCAAAGCGAAGAGAAAGCTGATGTAAATTTGGTTCACCAAGATTGTTGGACCACCAAAGTTTTGGATTTTTTAAATATAAAGATGCAATCTCTTTTGAAGTTAACGTTAAATTTCTGGTCTCTTTCGGATTCAAATTTACGGGATAACGGAATTCATTTTCGCCAATTTTTCCTATTAAGGTTCCTGAAATTGATTTTGAGGTGTTATTTTGTAGTTCGGTTTTTAGCGTAAGCCAGGCTTCTTCCAATGTAGTTGTGTTCACTTTAGACTGAACGGCCGTATTTTTTAATCCTACGGTGCCTTCAATTTCAATAATTACTGGACGCCAAATCCCCATATTTTCATCAACCGGTCGTGGATTCCAATCAACAAAACCTGTGTTAAAATCGCCTGGCTGGGCTCGAAAAGTCTCGATTGCAAGTATATTTCCTTTCTTTTTGGCCAAAGCGGTAATGTCAAATTTAAACTGTCTAAAAGTTCCGAACACTTCTTGGCGAGAAGCAATTAATTTTCCGTTTAGCCAAATATTGGCATAATAGTTTAAACCGTCAAATTGCAGTGAAATGGTATTTTCCTTAAGTATATTTGGCAAGTCAAATTCGGTTTTATACCACCAGGAATCATCAAATGGTGTTTTGTCAATTTTTTTATAATTATCACCTATAAAAATGTCTTCATACAATCCATTGGCGGTCAAAACGCCCATCACTGTTGAGGGAACACTTGCATTGTACCAGTTTTCCGTATTGTTTGAAGTGGAAGAAATGGATGCTCCATTGCTTAATACTTTATTATTTTGTTGAACTTTCCAATTTTCTTTTAAAATTATCTTTTTAGAAATTGTGGGTTTTATTCCGGCAAAAGATTGCAGCGAAAACACAAAAGTAATAATCAGTAAAACGGTTTTAAATAATATTTTCATTTTAATAATTTTAATCATTTATAATTAATTCTTCAATAATGGCGTTTACTATATCCTGTTTTTAAAAATCCCCTTCAATTTATGATGATGTTTTAAAGCTGCAATAAAATTAAAAATGTTGAATTTTACAAGGAAACTAAAAATAATATCTCTTAAATGCCTCAATAGCGGTGTATTCTGCAAGTCCCAACGAATTATATTTATCAGCAGTGCTTTTTGTTCTTTCTTCAACCCTGACCCAAAATTCTCTGGAATCCTCACCTTGAAACATTACATTGTCTTTTTGTGACTGGTGATAAAAAATGGCTTTGCGCTTTTTTAACACTTGGTCTTCACTCATAGGAACGGCCATTTCAATTTCATAAGGTTCCCACTCGTGCCAAGCGCCACGATAGAGCCAAACCCAGCAATCTTTCATAAAAGGTTCATTTTTCAAGGTATCAATTGAAGCAAAAATGGCATCAAGGCAAACTTTATGGGTCCCATGCGGATCGGCCAAATCACCGGCGGCATATATTTGATGTGGTTTTATGGTTTGGATCAATTCACTTATAATCGCAATGTCCTCATTGCTTAAATTCTTTTTTTTAACGCTGCCTGTTTCATAAAAAGGCATATCTAAAAAATAAACCTGTTCATCGGGAATTCCTAAAAAACGGGTAGCGCCCACAGATTCTTTCCTTCTTATTTGCCCTTTAATTTTGCGAATTGCCAATTCATCAAACTGACTGATTTTTTTTGTTTTTAAGGCCATAATTACATTCTTTATGGATTCATTGCCTTCTGATGATATTTCCTGTGCAACCTCAGCATATCTTAACGCTTCTTCATCGGAAACCGCAATATTTCCTGACGTTTGGTAGGCCACATAAACTTCATGTCCTTGTTCTATAAGCCGGTCGAGGGTTCCGCCCATGGAAATGACGTCATCATCAGGGTGCGGACTAAAAATAAGCACTTTTTTCTTTGCAGGCATTGCCCTTTCAGGTCGGTTGAGGTCATCAGCATTGGGTTTTCCTCCTGGCCATCCTGTAATGGTTCTTTGTATTTTATTGAACATTTTAATGTTTAAATCATAGGCCGGACCTTCTTCAGCAAGCAATCCCGACATTCCGTGGTCATTGTAATGCTTATCGTTTAGTTTTAATACCGGCTTATTTACTTTTTCGCACAACCAAACAATGGCTTTGCTTTTTAATTCTTCTGTCCATAAACATGAAGAAACCAGCCAAGGTGTTTTTATTTGGGTGAGTTCTGAAGAGGCTTCCTTATCCAACACAAACGTTGTATTGCAGTGGCTTTGCAAGTAAGTGGCGGGCACTTGTGATGAGATTTCCCCCTCAATTGTTTCTTTAATAATGGATGCTTTGTTTTCGCCCCAGGCCAAAAGAACGATTCTTTTTGCTTTTTTTATGGTGCCAATTCCCATAGTAATTGCGCGACGCGGCACATTGTTTATACCTAAAAATGAAGAAGCGGCATCAACTCTTGTAATGTGGTCTAAAGTAATGCTTCTTGTTCCGGAATTGGCATGTGACCCCGGTTCATTAAAACCAATATGGCCGGTTCGCCCAATGCCCAGCAATTGGAAATCCAAACCGCCGGCATTTAAAATGTCCCGGTCATAATTCATGCAAAATTCATCTAAATCTTCTTTAAGTACCATCCCGTTCGGAATGTGTATGTTTTTTGGATTGATGTCAATATATTTAAATAGGTTTTCCTGCATAAAGTAGTGGTAACTTTCCGTATTGTCTTTTTCCATCGGATAATACTCGTCCAAATTAAATGTGACCACATTATAAAAGCTTAAGCCTTCTTCTTTGTGCATTCTAATCAATTCTTCATAAACCTTTATGGGCGAAGAACCGGTGGCAAGCCCTAAAACACATTTTTTATTTTCAAGCTGTTTTTGCTTGATTAAATCAGCAATTTCTTTTGCCACTATTTTTGAACCAATTTCGGAAGACTTGAAAATTTTATTGTGAATTTTTTCAAATCTTGTGTCTTCAAATTGTCCTGCATCTTTATGAGATATTGATAAATTTGGGTGATCCAGATTTCGCATTTTATTTTGAAATTAAACGATTAAATGTCGAATTTGACTTTTTTCTGCTTTAAAAATTAAGCATTTCTTTAATTATTTGCCAGTAAATTGCCAACATACATTACAAAGTTATTTTTTAAATAGAAAAAACAAGTAGGAATTTACGTATAATATTCTTCATATTGCGCATTATAATTCATCAATTACCTACTTCAAAAAAAGTTAATTTAATTAAAAAAATTGAAAGAAAACGAATATTTTTAAGGAAAATGGACCATTTTTAGCAAAAAAAAAGGTGCAAGAAATTTCTTGCACCTTTAAAAATAAATATTTTTTGATTTACTGAACAATTCTATAATTAATTGTTTCCGTAACATTTTTCCAGTTATCGGTTCTGAAAGGCACTGCCGGAAATCCCTCTTTATTATAGAGGTTATTGTCGCTTGCATCATCAGCCCATCCGAAATGAATGGCGACAGGATTTTTCACATTTTCATTGTAAATCACTACTTTGTCATCAACAATTTTGGCTTTGGCATAATAAAATATTTGATCATCTCCAGCGATTTCAAATCCTTTTACATACTCATATTTATCTGGAGTTGACAATCCGGAACCTAAATTTTCGAAGGAAGCAATTATTTTGTTTCCATCTATTTCCATCGATTTAAAAGTAGGACCACTGTAAACAATATTTTTTTTATAGGTTTTGTTTAAGGCGATTGCTGCCAATCGTTTTCCGACATCCTGTTTATTTTTTGGATGAACGTCAAGTGGATCACCAATATCCGTAGTTACGCACATTCCTGTGTTTGGTAATTGCAAGGTTTGTGTTTGCGCCTCACGAAGTTCTGCCCACATACTGCCGTTATTGCTGTTGCCATTGGTTTCATTAAAACTTGATAACTGCACAAAATAGAAGGGAAAATTACCTTGATGCCATTTATTTCTCCAGTCGCTGATCATTAACGGAAAAGCTTTTTTGTATTGTTGTGCCCGCCATGCATTGGTTTCTCCCTGATACCACAAAACACCTTGAATTGCAAAAGGAATTAACGGATTTACCATAGCGTTGTATAATAAAGAAGGATAACTGTTAGGGCTGATATCACTTTTTACCGATTCCACTTGGTATTTCCATTTTCCGGATAATGGGATGGCATTATTGCCAACTGTCAATTTAAAATCTGAAGGATCACCATATATTCCGCCGCCTCCGCCGCCATCAACCACCCGAATGGCAATCGTGTTTTCGCCTTCTTTTAAAAGTCCGGCAGGAATAGGATACTTTCTTTTTGCATCCCAAATATTATTTCTTCCAACCTCAATGCCGTTGACGTAAGTAATGTCTTCATCATCAATCTTTGACAATTCCAGCATACCAGCTTTTCCCACATCTTCGGTTGAAAGTGTAATTGTTTTTCGCAACCAAACAACCCCGTCAAATTCTCCTAATTCTTGTGTTTCCCAAAGTTCTGGCTGATTGATTTCTGGCCAGGAAACATTATCGAATTCCAATCCTTTAAATTGTGCTGGATTGTCTAAATTTATTTTTGAACCTTGCAATATTTCAATTCTTTTTGTGATGGATTTGATGAATATTTGAGAAATGGAATCCAAATTAACTTTTGGCATTTCAGCAATCATTGAAGCAAATTCTTCACTACTTTCAAAAGCCTCACGACTCGTCCAGGTTTCTGAGCCCGTTCCTCCCCAAGAAGTATTTATCAATCCTATGGGTATTTTTAATTCTTCGTAAAGTTTTTTTGCAAAAAAGTAACCAACAGCTGTAAAATTTCCCACAGTTTTTTTAGTGCTTACTTCCCATTTTCCCGACTTTACATCATCTTTGGGTAACGAACTAACACCTCTATCCACATTAAAATGTCGGATAAAAGGATATTCGGCATCATTTATTTCTTTTTCCGCATTTATCGCTTCATTAACGGTAAAAGCCATATTGGATTGTCCGCTGCAAATCCATACTTCGCCCACCAAAACATTTTTTAAAACCAGGTGGTTTTTTCCTTTAACGGATAATTCATAAGGTCCGCCTGCGTTTTCTGCATTTAATCGTATTATCCATTTCCCGTTTTTGTCGGCTTTGGTTGATTTTAATTGTTTGTTAAACCGAATCTCAATTTTTTCATTGGCATCAGCCCAACCCCAAATGGGAATTAAATGATCTCGTTGCAACACCATATCATCGGCAAAAAGTTTCGGCAAACGAATATTGGCCATTGAATTTAAACTAAACATAAAGGCAATTAATAATAGATAAGGTCTCATTTTTAAATAGATTGAAAAGGGAAAATTAATTTTATGTAAATAGTAAATGTAAATTTAAGACTTATATTTTTTAAAATGAGGATTGATTTACGACTTATTTAGCTCAATTTGCGTATTGTGATTGGTTGAATTAAATTTTTCTTACCACGTTTAAAATTAATAACGGCCATTTTTATAAAATTTTTATATTTTTTTATAACATCCAATATATTTTAGTGAGCATAAAATGTTAATGACAACTAACTTAATTTATATATAGCTAAAGGCCATAGTCAATTTACTTTTTTAAACTTAATTGTTGTAAAAATTAGCTTCATACTCATGTGATTTTATAACTAATGACACGTTCTGAATAAAGCTATTTAATTCTAAACATTAATGTTTAAAAACGACAGAGCAAATAAGCGTAGTTAGACTTTACGATCAACCATTCAAATTAAATGATTTTAATATTGCAATGGTTTTTTTAAGTTGCCATAGGGACAAAAAGACAGCAAAATAACTATTTTTTAATGTATTACCTCAATCTGCACAACCAATTGCAATCTATTGCAGATAGTTTGAAGTTAGTTTTTTATACAAAAACCTACTTACCTTTTACTATTATCTATTATTCTTATTGAACTATAAGCAGATAAGATTGTAAATATTTAAAATAACCATCTAAATTGTTTAAATTTACCGGTATAAGGTTAAACAGAAATGTTGAATTTTATGGATGTGCTTACATAAAAAGCCATTTAAAGGAGGCTAATTTTTTGAAAAAATTCATAGTGAAGTTCAAATAAACCCTCAAAAATTAATTTATTACAACAGTTTTAAAATATAAACATATGGAATTAGTACAAAATGCATTAGAATTTGAGCAACGTAAAATAAGCTTAAAAACCACGAATGACCGAATTTTGGCTTCAAGAGAAGTTAAATCGTTAATTTTAGGTTTAAATGAAGTGTACAAGAAAACCAAAAATCCTGAATTAATGGATTTGATGAAGAGGCTGACCGTTATCAAACAGAAAATTGAAAAAAGATTAAAATTGAGGTTATCCATTTAAAAAATGAAAGCAGCATTTATTTTAGTCAATATATTTAGTTTGTTTTTCGCAACATTTTTAACAACTCCCAATTCGAAAAATATGAATTCTAAACCTTCTATTTATGATATTTCCATCACCGGTTTAACGGGTGAAAAAATAGATTTATCAACTTTTAAAGGAAAAAAAATACTGATTGTAAATACAGCATCAGAATGCGGATTTACAAAACAATTTGCCGATTTGCAGAAATTGCACGAAAAGTATAAGGATAAGTTGGTCATTATAGGCGTTCCGTGCAATCAGTTTGGTGGGCAAGAGCCAGGAAATGCGCAGGAAATTCAATCTTTTTGCCAGGTTAATTATGGCGTTACTTTTTTAATGACCGAGAAAGTTGATGTAAAAGGGGAAAATCAGCATATATTATACAAATGGCTCACAAAAAAGGAATTGAACGGTGTTAAAAGCAGTTCGGTAAAATGGAATTTTCAAAAATATTTGATTGATGAGCAAGGAAATTTAATTGATTATTACTTTTCTTTAACAAATCCTATGAGTTCTAAAATCACAAAACAACTCTAATGAAACGAGCATAACAAATTTTGATACGCAAAGGAATGATTAATAGCGAACAGCAGCTGTACAGCTAAAAAATAAAAATTAAACAGATGAAAAAAGCGCTTTGGTTGTTTGTTTTTTTAGTGCTAAATTTTGGTGCTTTGGGAATAGGTACTTTGTTAATGAACAATGGACCGCAAGATAGTTGGTATGCAGCGCTCAATAAAGCGCCTTGGACGCCGCCGGGCTGGTTTTTTGGCGTGGCTTGGACCACCATTATGATTGCTTTTTCTATTTATATGGCTTATTTAATTCAACTAAAATCCACGGGCAATATTTGGTTGCTGTTTTTTGTGCAATTCATTTTAAATACTTCCTGGAATTACATCTTTTTTAATCAGCATTTGGTTTTATTGGGATTGATGGTGATTGTATTATTAACGGTTGTGGTAGGTTATTTTTTGCTGAATTTCAGAAATGTTATGAAACAGAAAACCTGGTTAATTGTTCCTTATTTTATATGGCTTATAGTCGCGAGCTCTTTAAATGCCTATGTTTATCTGAACAATTAAATTTTAAAATGAATTTTAGATACAATGGTTTTAACGCATTTAATTTTTATGGTTTCATTGGTAATAAGCAGCAGTATGGTAATTTTTGATTTTAAAAAAGAAAGTGATATTTCCGATTGGAAAATTGTGAACGATGCGGTGATGGGTGGTCAATCACGCAGTAAATTTTATTTAAATGATGAAGGTCATGGGGTTTTTAAAGGAACAGTTTCTTTGGAAAATAACGGTGGGTTTTCATCTTTAAGATTTCGTTTTAATCAGAAAAACATTGAAGGTTATAAAAAAGTAAAATTACACCTAAAAGGAGATGGAAAGCGCTATCAGTTTAGGGCAAAGACCAATAAAGAAGATCAGCAAGCTTATATTTTCTATTTTGAAACTACCGGAGAATGGCAAACTGTTGAAATAATGCTTTCTGACCTTGAACCAACTTTTAGAGGAAGAAAATTAAATATGCCTAATTTTCCTGCGGAAGAATTGGAAGAAGTCGGATTTATGATTGGCAACAAAGTGAATGAAAATTTTGAGCTGGTTATTGATAAAATTGTCTTGGAATAATATATTAATCATTAAATTTATGGGGCTAAATCGGCCTCTAGCTCAGTTGGTAGAGCAACTGACTCTTAATCAGTAGGTCGTGGGTTCGAAACCCACGGGGCCGACTTGAAAATCAAG
>CAZBGP010000093.1:0-9915 GCA_964491495.1 uncultured Lutibacter sp.
ATTTTTATTGAAAAAGGATTGTATACCATTCCCGAATTTGTTGAAAAACGATTTTCTACCAACTTAAAAACCATTTTAGCTGTATTCTGGATTGCACTATACGTGTTTGTGAATTTAACTTCGGTATTGTATTTAGGATCTTTGGCGTTGGAAACCATTATAGGAATTCCTATGGTTTATGGCGTTATTGGATTGGCATTGTTTGCGGCGGCATATTCTTTATATGGCGGACTTTCAGCAGTTGCCTGGACAGATGTAATACAGGTGGTATTTTTAGTGTTGGGAGGTTTGGTTACAACTTATCTCGCTCTAAATATGGTTTCGGACGGACAAGGTATGTGGGCAGGTATGAAAACTGTGTATGATGCTGCTCCTGAAAGATTTGTAATGATTTTTGATGAATCGAGTCCTTACTATGAAAGTTTACCCGGAATTGGCGTATTGCTTGGCGGTATGTGGGTTGCAAATTTATACTATTGGGGTTTTAACCAATATATCATTCAAAGAACATTGGCAGCCAAATCATTAAAAGAAGCCCAAAAGGGGATTTTATTGGCTGCAGGATTAAAATTAATAATTCCATTAATTGTTGTGGTGCCTGGAATAGCCGCTTATGTGATGGTAAATGATCCAGAAATTATGGCGCGTTTGGGTGCAGCCGGACTTAAAAATTTACCAACTTTAGATCAGGCAGATAAAGCGTATCCTTGGTTGCTGCAATTTTTGCCTACCGGATTAAAAGGTGTTGCTTTTGCAGCATTGGCAGCGGCGATTGTATCGTCTTTGGCTTCTATGCTGAACTCAACTTCTACCATTTTTACAATGGATATTTACAAACAGTACATCAACAAAACGGCGAGTGATAAAAGTACCGTGAATATGGGAAGAATCTCTGCAGGTGTTGCTTTGGCAATTGCTTGTGTTATGGCACCTTTATTGGGCGGCATCGACCAGGCTTTCCAATTTATTCAAGAATATACGGGTGTTGTGAGTCCGGGAATTTTAGCCATTTTTATTTTAGGATTGTTCTGGAAAAAAACCACAAACAAAGGCGCAATTGTTGGGGCTTTGGTTTCCATTCCAATTGCCATGTATTTTAAAGTAGCACCTAAAGGATGGTCCACAAGTCCTATATTTGTTGATATTCCGTTCTTAGATCAAATGGGATATACCGCTATACTTACTATGATTGTTATCGCCATTGTGAGTTGGACTCAAAATAAAGGAAAAGATGATGAAAAAGGAATTCCACTTTCAAAAGCACTGTTTAAAACAAGTCCGGAATTTAACATTGGCGCTTTTGCCGTAATGATTATTTTGGTGGCGCTGTATGCCGCTTTCTGGAAATAACAATTAAATTTATTTATTCTAAAGCAAAAGCGCCGGAAATTTTCCGGCGCTTTTGTTTTAGAATAAATGGAAAATAATTTATTTTTTTATTGTATATTTATTCAAATTAAAATAAGTCTATGAAAAAAAGAATTGCATATTTAGTATTTTTATTTGCAGGAACAGTAATTATAACTGCTCAAGAGGATTCTTGTAAGGTTTTAAAAGTCGGTATTGAAAAAGAATATTCCGGTAAATGCAAGAAGGGTTTGGCCGATGGAAATGGAATTGCCAAAGGTAGATTTTTGTATGAAGGCGATTTTAAAAAAGGATTGCCGCATGGAAAAGGGACACTGAAGTTTTCTTATGAAGAATATTATACTGGTGAATGGAAAGATGGATTGCAAGACGGAAAAGGCGAGTTGCATTATAAAGTTAAAGGCATTGACTCTGTTAAAGCAGGTGTGTGGGAAAAAGGAAATTATATAGGTAAAAAAGCAATATCTCCTTATAATGTTAAATATTCATCAGGTGTTGACAGATATTCATTGATGAAGATTAGCGAAGGTGATGGCGGAAAAAACAATAGAGTTATTATTAAATTCATGCAAAATGGAGGAACCAATGGAAGTGTATCAAATATCAGATTGGAAGGAGATAGCGGCAATAGGATGTCTATAAACAATGCGGAAGGATTTGAAAATATTACATTTCCATTTTTATGTAAAATAAATTATGAAACGCTTAATAAATTCAGGACAAGCACGAATTCAGTAATTTTCGAATTTATAATTAATAAACCTGGAGATTGGGAATTAATTTTGAATAACTAAAAAAAGTGATGTTGGTGGTCCTTTTTATCTAAAAGCCCAATGCTTATAATCGCTTGATTTTTCTATTTTATTTTCAAGTTCATCAGGCAATTCTGGGAAAAAATCTATGCCGGTTAAAATTTCAATTTCATCTATGTTGGTCACAAATTGGTACAATCCTTTTTCTGATTTTTCATGAGGCATTAAAAATGCGATGGCTTTTGTTTCAGCGCCATTATTAACTAAAATTATTTTATAGAAATATTGCGGAACGGCAACTTTTTCAGTTCCGATGGTTTTTAAATTTGGCGTTAAAATCCCGCCAGTCACGATGTATAATTTTTCATATTTCTGGGCCCAATATCTTACTTTTTCTTCCAATCTGTTCCAAACACCACCATTAAATTCATATGTTTGAGGTGAAATGTTAGAGGTTAAAAATGTTTCATTATAGGCTTCTGCAGAAAATTTTCGATCGCCGGCCGGACATAAATGTCCTTTGTTATAACCTGAATTTTTGAAATTCTTATAATCAGCACTTTGTGTTTTTACCTTTGGGTCTTGCTCAAAATAAGGCCTTTTAGCTGGAATGCTTAAAAGTTGTTTGCTTGTTAATTCATAAGCCACCCATTCTGCCTGTTCGTATTTTTCATTGTAGGAAAGTGAATAAAATTGATGATGTACAACTTGCCCGGTTGTTGAGGTTGGCAAATAATCGAAATCAGAAACTTCAACTGTTTCAGTTAATGCCGGTGTTTTAAAAGCAAAACCGTCATAAAAATAAAATCCGACAGCGAATAATAAGGTTATAACAGTGTAAACTACTTTTCTATTTTTCACTTTTCAACAAAATTTCCTGAAAATTTTCAGATTTTGGAAGGACATCAAAGATGGTCACAAATTTTTGTGGCGGTGAGGTCAGTTTGCGTTTTACCAAATCAATCCAGGCGCCATAAACTTTAATTTCAGCCGAAAGTTTACCTGCTTCATTATAAATATGATGGTTAAATCGCCATCGTTCAATACCTTTTGAAACGCCTTCCAGTTCCATTTTAACGGTAATGTCTTCACCAATATGTATTTCCTTGTAAAAAGAAGTTTCCTCTTTAAACAAGACCGGACCAATATTCAATTTCGCAAATTCGTTGATGGAAAGTCCTTGCTCTTGAAAAAAACGCACCCTGACTTCTGCTGCATAATCGTTATAAGCCGTGTGGCGCATATGTCGGTTTGGGTCAAAATCCGACCATTTTGTTTTAAAAGTAATTTCGAAATTCATGGAGTATTTTTTGAGGGGCAAATTTAGGGCTTAAGTTTCGGTTTAATAAATCTCTGGCGGAAAAAGGTTGAAATATTTTTGAAGATTTAATTTTTAACATCCAACGCATCTCGCAAGGCATTGCCTATCAGCATAAATGCCATCACCAAACTCATAATGGCCAATCCGGGAATAATGGCCAAATAGGCTTTACCTAAAATAATGTAACTGTAATGATCTTTAATCATAGCACCCCAAGAAGGAATGGGAGGCTGTGCGCCGATACCCAAAAAACTCAAACCGCTTTCCATTAAAATGGCTCCGGCAAAGTTGGCTGCCGAAATCACAATCACAGGTGCCATAATATTGGGTAAAATATGTTTAAAAATGATTCTGAAGTTTGAGAATCCCAATGCTTTTGCTGCTTCCACATATTGCATTTCCTTTGCGCTGATTAATTGTCCGCGCACAACACGGGCAACTTCAACCCACATCGTTAAACCAACGGCAATAAAAACTTGCCAAAAGCCTTTTCCCAATGCCAAGGTGATGGCAATTACCAAAAGCAACGTTGGAATAGACCAGGTAATATTGATGAGCCACATAATAAACGCATCAATTTTTCCGCCAAAATAACCTGCAATCGCACCAACGGAAAGACCAATGACCAAAGAAATGAAAACTGCTATAAAACCTATGGAAAAAGAGATTCTTGTGCCAATTAACATTCTGCTCAGCAAATCCCTTCCGTATTTGTCGGTTCCTAAATAGAATTTTTTTGTTTTGATGAAGTTTGAAATATCTTTGCCCTGAAATTTTGAGAGCGGAAATGTTTTTATTAAACTGGTTGCATTGTTTTCAGTATACGTCTGAATAATCAATTTGTTTTCAGAAATATTGAAATTTGAAATCGGAATTTCAGTTTTAGGACTTTTTTTGCCGAATAAAACAGCAGAAAAGAATGATTGTTCAATTGTTTTTTCTGAAGGAATGGTCAGCATCAAAACTTCAAAACCCGGTTTTTTGGAATGAATTTCCAAATGCATCTGATTGGCGTTGCTGCTGTTGTCGGGCGCTAAAACGTAAGCGAAAATCGCTGCCAAAGCACATAATATCACAAACCAAAAAGCAAACACTCCAGCAGTATTTTTTTTAAACTTCTGGAGTGCTAGTGCTGATAATGAATTTGCCTTTGTTTTCAATAGTTATTTCTTTACAAGTGTAAAGTTACACTATTTTAAAATTAATTTTTAACCAATTGAACTTGTGGTTTAATTTTTAATTCACTTAAAACATTAATTGCCTCTTCAACATAAATATCTTCTTTCAAATTTTTATGCCAAACTTCGCGTTTTTCTGCCAAATCTTTGTCGGTATTTAGCAAAGGCTGTTCATAAAGCGGCGATGTATAAGTCAAATCAGAAGTATATTCCGCAAGGACTTTATATTTTAACGATTCGTTTTTACGACTTTCCAAATCATTTTTATACGCTTCATAATTCAAATACACCAAACTTTCATCTTGTGAATTTTTCAGCCATTTAGCATTTTCATCTATTAATTTGAAATATTTGTTATTTTCAATTCGTTTTTTGCTTTTGTTGATTGTCAGGTCATAATTTTCGTAATTGTTCCAAAGTGCATAATTAGCTGGAGCAACTTTGTCAAATTTTAAGGCGTTTTTCATATCACGTTCACCAATTTCCATATAACTGTACCTGCTTGGAAGCATAATATCAGAATGAACGCCTTCCATTTGTGTGGAACCTCCATTAATTCTGTAGAATTTTTGAATGGTAATTTTTAAACCGCCTAAATCTTCATCTTTTAAATTGTGATATTTATTTAAATCCAACACACTTTGTACAGTTCCCTTTCCATAGGTTTGTTTGCCTCCAATAATTACAGCCCTGTGATAATCTTGCATCGCCGCGGCAAAAATTTCTGAGGCAGATGCTGAAAGTTCATTCACCAAAACCACCAAAGGACCGTTCCATTGAATTTTTGGATCGTTATCGTTTTTAACATCGGGTTTTGCGTCTCGGTATTTTACTTGAACTATTGGGCCTTTGTTGATGAACAATCCGCTAATTTCAATGGCTGTCTGCAAAGATCCACCACCATTATTTCTTAAATCCAACAAAATTCCTTCAACGTTTTCTTTTTTCAGGCGCTCAATTTCTTGCGCCATATCCGTGGTAGAATTTCTGAAGTTTTTTTCGTCAAAATCAATATAAAATTTAGGTAAGTTTATAACCCCAAAAGTTCTGCCGTCTTTTTTAAGGATGCTCGATTTTACAAAAGTCTCTTCCAGTTCAACAATATCTCTGATTATGGAAACTATTTTAATGGTGCCATCTATTTTTTTGACAGTCAAGCGTACTTCTGTTCCTTTTTTACCTTTAATAAATTCAATCGCATGGTCTAAACGCATGCCAACAATATCAATAGGTTCTTCATTTCCCTGTGCAACTTTTAAAATGATGTCACCAACTTCCAATTCACCCGATTTCCAGGCCGGACCGCCGGAAATCAATTCATCAACTTTGGTATAATCGTTTTTCTTTTGAAGTCGTGCGCCTATGCCTTCCAATTTTCCAGCCATAGAAATATCAAACTGTTTTTTTACGTTTGGATCAAAATAGGTGGTATGCGGGTCAAATGTTTCTGAAATACAGTTTACGAAAGTTGAAAACCAATCAGAATAAGTAAGTTCATCAATTCTTTCATAAAGATCGTTCATGCTGGTTAGAGTTGCTTCACGCACTTCAACTTCAAGGGCATTTGTTGGCTTTTTAACGTAGGTGCTGTCGTCCTTCAATTTATCTTCCTCATCGCTAATTTTATCATACAAACGCGTAAGCGCATTATATTTTAATTGCTTGTTCCAAGTGTTAACCAAATCATTTTTGGTTTTAGCGTAGGGCACTTTTTCCGGATCTACTTCTAAAGTTTCTGCCACTTCAAAATTAAATTTATTCGCCAATATTTCTTTGTAGTAAATTTTTGATTCTTCGCTACGTTGCATAAAACGGTTGTAAACCAAAAAGAAAAAGGATAAATCTTCATTGTTGATTTGGTCATCAATTTTTGTTCTGAAAACCGAAAATTCATCAATATCTGATTGTAAAAAATACCTTTTTGAAGGATCCAGTCTTTCCAAAAAATCATCGTAAACTTTTATGGAAAAAGCATCATCAATTTGTTGTGGCTCATAATGGCCCTGCACCAACACATATTTTAAAATGGTTAATAAAACTTTATCTTTCGGGTCGTTGGTTGCATTTGTTTGGAAGCTGGTAAATAAGCTGAAAACAAAGAGTAAAGGCAATAAAAATTTGAATTTTCTAATCATCATCTGTCGAGTCAATTGTTGTTATTATGTTTTTGGACCTGCTAAAATAGTGCCATTCCTTAGTTAGACGTCTAAATTAACCTTTTTTTATAAATTTCTCGGAATGCCTGCGATGTTTTATCACTAATTTAACTAAATTATTCCGAATGCTTAATTACCAAGTTTGGTTTATTTTTATATTATTTTTCATATTTGTCAGCGCAATAATAATCAAATAATAGTTTATTGATGCTGAACAAAATGTTAATTTTTTATTCATTGTAAGCAAATAAAATACCCTAAATTTGTTGCTTAAATGAAGTAATATGAATAAAAGACCTTTGATTTTAGTGACCAATGATGATGGGATTACAGCGCCTGGAATAAGAACCTTAATTTCTGTGATGAATGAAATAGGCGATGTGGTGGTGATTGCGCCCGACAGTCCGCAAAGCGGCATGGGGCACGCAATTACCATCAATGAAACGTTGTATTGCGACCTGATAAAAATTGATGACGGACCCCAAAAAGAATACCAATCTTCGGGAACACCCGCAGATTGCGTAAAGTTGGCCGTAAGTGAAATTTTAGAGAGACGGCCAGATTTGTGTGTTTCCGGGATAAATCATGGATCAAATTCCTCTATTAATGTCATTTATTCGGGAACGATGAGCGCCGCTGTGGAAGCTGGCGTGGAAGGAATTCCAGCGATCGGATTTTCACTACTCGATTATTCCTGGAATGCCAATTTTGAACCTTTAAAAGCGTACATCAAAAAAATCGCTTTAAATGTTTTGGAAAATGGATTGCCGGATGGCGTTGTGCTGAATGTTAACTTTCCTAAAAGCGAAACTTTTAATGGCATTAAAATCAGCCGTCAGGCGCGCGCAAATTGGGTGGAAGAATTTGACAAACGCGTGAATCCGCAAGGAAAAACGTATTTTTGGCTTACAGGAAAATTTGTGAATATGGACAAGGGCGAAGATACCGATGAATGGGCACTTGCAAACAACTACGTTTCCGTTGTTCCTGTTCAATTCGATTTAACTGCGCATCATTTTTTGCAAAAATTAAACGGTTGGAATTTGTAAATTTGCGTTCAACTAACTAAATTTAAGATATGAAAAAGGAAATTCTTATTGGTTTTTTGGTCGCTTTGGTGGCAACTTCTTTTGGCTGTTTTCTGTTTATTGAATTTTTTTCACCCTTAGATTTTGAAAATAGTTTAGAACTTATAAAAGAAGGAAATTTAGAGGGAAAAATTTTGGTGCTGGGTGCCATTGCCAACTTTTTTGTGTTTTTTGTATTCTTAAAAAAGAAACAAATTTACAGGGCCAGAGGCGTTATTATGGAAACATTTGTCATCGCTTTTATTGTTTTATTGTTAACATTATTTAAAAATTAAACACTGCATGAAATATTACATTATCGCCGGTGAAGCTTCGGGAGATTTGCACGGATCCAATTTGATGAAAGCGATGATTGAGAAAGATCCGCAAGCCGAAATTAGATTTTGGGGAGGCGATTTGATGCAGGAAGTTGGCGGTACTTTGGTGAAACATTATCGAGATTTGGCGTTTATGGGTTTTGCCGAAGTTGTCATGAATTTAAGGGAAATTTTTAAAAACATTAGTGTCTGCAAAAATGATATCCAGCAATTCAATCCCGATGTGTTGATTTTAATCGATTATCCCGGATTTAATATGCGGATTGCCGAATTTGCAAAAAAAGCGGGCATTAAAGTCCATTATTACATTTCCCCTCAAATTTGGGCATGGAAGGAAAATCGTATCAAAAGTATTAAACGCGATGTGGATGAAATGTATGTGATTTTGCCTTTTGAAAAGGATTTTTACGAGAAAAAGCACCATTTTCAGGTGCATTTTGTAGGACATCCTTTAATTGACTCGATTGCCGACAGAACCCAAATTGATGAAAATACGTTTCGGGAAATTCACCAACTCAATAAAAAACCAATCATTGCATTATTGCCAGGAAGCAGAAAGCAAGAAATTAAAAAAATGCTTTCGGTCATGTTAAACATTGTCGAAAAATTCCCCGATTTTCAGTTTGTGATTGCCGGCGCTCCAAGCCAGGATTTTGAATTTTATAGGCAGTTTATCACCAAAGACAATGTAAAATTCGTCCCCAACAAAACCTATGATTTGTTGTCGGTTTCCTACGCGGCCATCGTAACTTCCGGTACGGCAACGCTGGAGACGGCGCTGTTTAAAATTCCTCAGATAGTTTGTTATAAAACCAGCAATATATCCTACCAAATTGGCAAGCGCTTGGTCAAATTGAAATTTATTTCGCTGGTAAATCTTATTATGGACAAAGAGGTGGTGAAAGAATTGATTCAGGACGATTTTAACGAACAAAATTTAGAGAAAGAACTTCATAAAATCATTGACGGTTACCAACGTGCCTTGATGTTTATAGATTATTACGATTTGGAGAAAAAACTCGGAGGCAAAGGCGCTTCCAAAAAAGTGGCGGAGTTAATTATTAATAAGGGAAAAATCAGTAATTCTTAATTTAGGAGTAACAAAATAAATTTTATTTAAATATTTTCAGTAGCTTTATCCTGCTATGATAAAGTTTCTGAAATTTATTCCGGTTCAACTTACCTTCTTTTTGATAGTCGGAATTCTTACAGGAAATTATTTCAGTATACAAACTTTGCATTTGGCGGTTGTTTTTGGCACATTAATGTTACTGTTTACTGCTGCTTATTTTTATGTAAATAAACAATTTCAAACGCCACTTTTATTTCCCGTGTTTGTTTTTTTGCTTTCTTTTTTCATTGGGTTGGGAACCATTACGTTTAATAATCAGCTAAACAACAAAAAGCATTATTCCAACCAATTTCAATTTTCAGACAGTATTCCTGCAGCGGCGTTAATTTCAATTAGTGGCGTGCTGAAATCAACAGCCTATTACGACAAATATGAAGCGGAAGTCTATCAGCTAAATGGAAAAAAATCCATCGGTAAAATTTTGGTTAACATTCAAAAAGACAGTGCAACAAATCAATTGCAGGTTGATGATTGCTTGGCGGTTAAAATTGTTTTCACAGAAATTGCGGAGCCTTTAAATCCGTATGGTTTTAATTACAAAAAATACTTGCAGCAGCAACAAATTCACCATCAAATTTATGGTGAGAATTTCCAATTTTTAAG
>CAZBGP010000094.1:0-2287 GCA_964491495.1 uncultured Lutibacter sp.
AAAAGAATTGTCCAGCATATTTAAGCCCGGATTTCCATAACCGCCGGTGGCAAAACCAGATAATTTTGGTGAATTTTTTTTGTCAATGAGTTGTTCGGAAGCATCAACTTTTTCTTTTTGAAGCTGGAACAAATCCAATTCAGGCCTTTCAATCTCCGTTTTTAAATCGACAGTAATTTCTGTATTTTCCAATATCATATTTGGCGATACCGGAATTCCGATCAACATGGAAAGGGTGTTCATCAAACTGGTTTTATTTAAATCGACTTCAATTAGTTGTTGGTCGATTTTGAGCAATTCAGCTTCTAAAACACTGTCGGAATTTGGCAGTAACACTCCAAATTTAATGCCTGATTTTACTTCTTTCAGCGTGGTTTCCAGTTGTGTTTTTTTGGCAAGCAATAATTCCTTTTTTTCCTGTAATAAAAGGATAGAAAAGAAAAATTTATTTACCTGTTCTTTCAGTTGGTATAAATTTACTTCAACTTGCTTTTGTTGTGTTTTTAGGAACGCCGATTTTTCCGCCAATGAAGCATCAATCAAACCACCATCGTAAATTAACTGGTTTACGGAAACGGTAGCCTGATATTGGTCTTTGTTTGGAGGCGTTATTGTTGATGTTGGCGTAGTAAAGGGCAATGAAATAACATCAGATTGATAGGTGGCTTGCGCCTGAAAATCCAATTTTGGAAGTTTGCCAGTTTTAATCACTTCTAAATCCAATTCGTTTTGGGTGGTCAATAATATTTTTTGTTTTGCTATCGGGTAATTTCCTTCCGCCAAGGTATAGCATTGTTCCAAACTTAGTTTTTCTTGGGAAAAACTGTTTAGGGAGATAAACATCAATATAAATACACTAACTTTTTTCATCATTTTATATTTTTATGGCGTTGATAATAAAGTCGGAAACTTCCGTTTTTCGTTTCTCCATTAACTTTTTATAGGTTTCATCATCAAAATTTAGAAATCCTTTTAATAATGGAGCGCCAATAAATGGAAAAATATTTAGCGACATAATATTAATAAATAGTTGTTCGGCTGTTATTGGCCTAATAACGCCTTCTGCAACTTTTTCATTTACTTGTAGTTTGAACTTTGAAATATTGGGAAAATTTTTTTCTGCAATTAAATTTTTCACAAACTCAGGATTCCTGTTGAGTTCCTGAATAATAAAATTTGGCAAGTATGGATGTTTTAGCACAAATGAAATATAATTACTGCTGAAGTTTCTTATTTTTTCAAAAATGGTGGTGTCGGCATTCATAATTTCATTTAACTGAGGTGCTAACATTGAAAATGCACTTTTAAAAACGGCTTCAAAAAGCAATTCTTTGCTTCGGTAATAATAGTGCAACATGGCTTTATTGATGCCTGCTTCATCTGCAATTTCCTGCATTCTTGCGGCTGCCATTCCTTTCTTTTGAAATATTTCTTTTGCCGCATTTAAAATGTTGTTTTCCGGCGTGCTTTGTTCTTCTGTCGTCATATGCTAACTATATAGTTTAACCAAATGGTTAACAAAGGTAAACTCTTTTTTTGAACTTACAAAATAAATGTTATTTTTATAAAATATTTAAGCCAAACTTATTATGAAAAAAATTTTAAAAGTCGGTCTGTTGCTAATGATTTTAGCGCTTGTTTATGTTGTTTACACCAACTATCCGCGACTGGATATCATTACCGGATTTTCGGCAAAAAGTGTTTGTTCCTGTACTTTTGAAGCTGGCAGGGACTTGAAATCCATTGAAGAAGGAGATAACGATATTGATATGGTGAATTACGCCAGCAATAAAATTAATTTGGAAGAAAAGTCGGTGACTTCTACGGTTTTCGGCCTAAAAAAAAGAAAGGCAGTTTATAAAGAAGGTATTGGTTGTGTGCTGTTGCCAGAAAAATCAGCTAAAGAAGCATTGACTTTTCGTAAACCAAATCGAAAAATTTCACAAAGCAGTTTGCCTTATCCTTATGGAAATTCACCTGAAAAAGACAGTATTTTTAGCAATATAAATTATGACGTTTTGGGTATGGCTGTTGAAAACGCTTTTGATTGTGAGGGTTATGAGCAAAAAAACAGAACCAGGGCGGTGGTTGTGCTATATAAGGATCAAGTAGTTGCGGAAAAATACGCAAAGGGATTTTCAAGCGAAACCAAATTGCTGGGCTGGTCTATGACCAAAAGTATTACGAGTGCTGTATTAGGCGTTCTTGAAAAACAAGGAAATTTTCAGGAAGCAGTTAAAATGTTTAAGAGATTATCATATATGTGTTTGAGATCATTAAAACTAAC
>CAZBGP010000094.1:2297-9787 GCA_964491495.1 uncultured Lutibacter sp.
AAATATGCAAAGGGATTTTCAAGGGAAACAAAACTCTTGGGCTGGTCAATGACCAAAAGCATTACAAGTGCTGTTTTGGGCGTGCTTGAAAAACAAGGAAAAATTTCGCTGAGCCAAAACAAGTTATTTCAGGAATGGGAAAAGGACGATCGCTCAAAAATTACCTTGAACAATTTATTGCAAATGAACAGTGGCTTGGAATGGGTTGAAGATTATAACACCATTTCCGATGTTACCAAAATGTTGTTTTTGGAACCTGATATGACCAAGCCCCAGCTTTATAAATCATTCGTAGGACAACCAAATAAAAGTTGGAATTACTCTTCCGGAACCACAAATTTACTTTCGGGATTCATTAGAAATCAGTTTAAGACGCATCAGGAATATTTGGATTTTTGGTATGCGGAACTTATTGATAAAATTGGCATGAGTTCTATGGTCATGGAAACCGATTTGGCTGGAAATTATGCAGGTTCTTCTTATGGTTGGGCAACGGCGCGCGATTGGGCAAAATTTGGTTTGCTGTATTTGCACAAAGGAAATTGGAACGGTGAGCAAGTATTGAATGAATCTTGGGTAAAATATGCCGCAACGCCAACTAACGGTTCAAATGGAGAATATGGTGCGCATTTTTGGTTAAATGCAGGCGGAATCTATCCAAATGTTCCTAAAGATTTATATTCATGCAATGGTTATCAGGGTCAGCACGTATTTATCATTCCTTCAAAAGACTTGGTAATTGTTCGATTTGGTTTGGCAGAAAATCCTGAATTTGATGTCAATATTTTTTTAAGCGAAGTATTGGATGCCATCAAATAACTGATTAAAAATATTAAAAAAAGCCGCTGATTGCGGCTTTTTCTTCTTCTTATAGCACATTAACTATTTTACAATTTAGACAACGCCACTTCTTTTTTAGGAAACAACAAGGAAGCAACCACTGAAATTACCAGGATACCAAGAATTGTAAACAAAGAAATCATTACAGGTATTTTATAAAAATCGACCATCACCATTTTCAATCCAACAAAAACAAGAATCGCAGAAAGTCCGTATTTTATATAATGGAAATATTGGGTTATTCCTGCCAAAGCAAAATATAAAGCCCTTAATCCCAATATGGCGAAAACATTGGAAGTGAAAATAATAAAAGGATCACTTGTAATGGCCATAATCGCAGGGATTGAATCAACCGCGAAAATTAAATCGGTAAACTCAACAAGCAATAAAACAACAAATAATGGTGTTGCAAACGTTTTGGCATTGATTTTCACAAAAAACCGGTCACCGTGCATCGTATCAGTTACAGGATAAAATCTTTTAAACAATTTTACCAAAGGATTTTTATTGGGATCCATTTTTTCGTCTTTTTGAAACAGCATTTTAACACCGGTAAAGATTAAGAATGCACCAAAAATATAGATAATCCAATGAAATTTGTTGATTAAGGCCACGCCGGCAAAAATGAAAATGGAACGCATAATTAAGGCGCCTATAATTCCCCAAAAAAGTACTTTGTGCTGGTATTTTTTATCGACATTGAAATAGGAGAAAATCATAATAAAGACAAATAAATTATCGATACTTAACGATTTTTCAATGACGTATCCTGTGAGAAATTCAATGGCTTTTACTTCACCCATATACACATAGATGCCATAATTAAACAGCAATGCTATTGATATCCAAACAGCGCTCCAAATAAGCGCTTCTTTAATTTTTACTTCATGTGATTTTCGGTGAAACACACCTAAATCCAATGCCAACATAAGTAATACAAAGGCTATAAAGCCAATCCATACGTAAATAGATGCAACCATTATTTAATTTTTGAGTTTAATTTATTTCTTATTTTTTTAATTGATCTGCGCAATTGAATAGTTACAACAGGAAGATTTAATCATGCTGCGTTTCAAAAAGTACCAGAAAAAAATTAAGAAATTTTGGGCGGTTGCCAAATAGAAAAACTGGGTTGGGATAATACGAAGAAAGAATTCAAAGTCTTGCTTTCAATGAGATTGCTGTCAAAATTTGGAATTTCGTAGCAGATATTAATCTGATCATCAGCAGAAGCATCAGTAGTCGAAATTAAATTTTCTGAAGAACTATTGTTTTCAGTAGTAATTTCGGTACTAAAAGACATATTAACACCAGAATAATAAATAGTGAAACTTAAAAGCATGCCAATAACGACAGCAAAAGTTACCAATATATTTTTCGATGATTTAATCACGCTGCAACATTATTTTGATGATCAAATTAATTTTTTAACTGTTTATATTGTATCATATACTAAAGTTCAAATCCCAATTGCACGTTTAATTTTTTGGCAATTATTTTTGTAATTAGGGTTTTTAACTGTGGAACTTTAATTTTTTCAACCACATCATTGGCAAAAGCATAAAGCAATAAAGCCTTGGCTTCTTTTTTGGGAATTCCTCTTGATTGCATATAAAACAGTGCACTTTCATCCAATTGACCAATCGTGCAGCCGTGTGAACATTTTACGTCATCGGCAAAAATTTCCAACTGCGGTTTTGAATTTATCGTTGCGCCATCATCAATTAAAATGGAATTGTTTTGCTGAAAAGCATTCGTTTTTTGGGCAGCTTGCCGCACAATTACTTTCCCGTTGAAAACGCCAACAGATTTATCGGCATAAATTCCTTTGTACAATTCATGACTTTCGCAATTTGGCGACTTGTGATCCACAAGCGTATGGTTATCAACGTGTTGTTTTTCGTTCAAGACAGAAATTCCGTTGAGGTTAGAAGTAATATTTTCTCCTTCGTGATAAAATTCCAGATTGTTTCTGGTAATTTTTCCGCCAAATGAAAAGGTACTTACCGATGCCACACTTTGTTGTTTTTGTGAAATAAAAGTGCTGTCGATTAGCGACGATTCATCGGTGTCATTTTGAATTTTATAATAATCAACAATCGCTCTTTTATGGACAAATATTTCGGTAACTGAATTTGTGAGTGTGGTGTTTTTTGATAAATTTTGATGTCGTTCAATAATTTGAACGTGTGAATTTTCACCAACAACTATTAAATTTCTTGGCTGTAACAACACCTCTTTTTCGCTTCCTGTTGAAAAATTAATGATTTGAATAGGCTTGGGAACAATGGTATTTTTTGGAATATTTATGAAAGCGCCTTCTTTAACAAATGCGGTGTTCAATTCCGATAAACTGTTGTTTTTGTTGGCAATGGTATTTAAATAATTATCGATAATCATTTTATATTTCGGTCTTGCCAATGCTGATGACAATACGCAAACATCGCAGTCTTCATGGGTAGTTTCCGACATAAATGAACTGAAAACGCCATCAATAAAAATTAAGGTGTACGATTCAATGTCGTTGATTAAATAGGGTTCTACATTTTTAAACCCAACCGATTTTTCAGCGTTTGGAAAAAGGCTGAAATCATATTTAAGTAAAGGATTTAAGCTTGTATATTTCCATTCTTCATCCCTTTTTGTCGGAAAACCTTCTTTTTCAAAATTATGAATGGCTTTTAACCTCATGGCATGCACTGTTGAATCAAGGTCGATATTTCCATTGTTTTCAAAAGCCAAAAATGAAGAAACTAATTTTTCTTTTAATTCCATTGTTTTAATGTTATTTGTTTCAGGTTTCAAGTTTCAGGTTTTATTCTTTAAACTTTGAGCCTTTGTAATCTTTTTTATTTAAGTAGGAAATGAAACTTGCAATCCTTCTGCTTAATTGCTCATATTCATCAACAAGGGATTTCAATTGGTCTTCTGAAATATAACCAGAATCGAATGTTCTGTATAACTGTGACCTTGTTTCACCGGAAGATCCTTTTGCGATAGATAAAAATTGCCTAAATTCTAAATTTCCATCTCTCTCAAATCCTTCAGCAATATTATCCATAACAGAACCTGCTGAACTTTTTATTTGATCTTTAAGTCGATAATCATTTTTCAAATCAGTTACGACAGAAATTTCAATGATTACTTTCGAAAGCTTTCTAGCGTTTTGCCAAATCTCTAAATCTTCAAATCTTTTAATTGTCGCCATAATATTTAACTTGAAACTTGAAACTTGAAACTTGAAACCAAAAACTTGAAACTTATTTATTTCAACCAGTCGTAACCTTTTTCTTCCAATTCGTAAGCCAGTTCTTTTCCGCCCGATTTCACTATTTTTCCATTGTACAACACATGAACAAAATCAGGAACAATATAATCCAGCAAACGTTGGTAATGCGTGATTAACAAAACGGCATTTTTTTCGCTTTTAAGTTTGTTAACACCATTTGCCACAACTTTTAGGGCATCAATATCCAAACCTGAATCGGTTTCATCCAAAATGGCCAATTGTGGTTCCAACATCGCCATTTGGAATATTTCATTTCGTTTTTTCTCACCTCCGGAAAATCCTTCATTTAAAGAGCGCGACAAAAATTTGCGGTCTATTTCCAATAAATCGGCCTTTTCACGAATCAGCTGCAGCATTTCTTTTGCCGGCAATTCGGCCATTCCTTGGGCTTTCCGCGTTTCGTTAATGGCTGTTTTGATGAAGTTTGTAACAGTTACGCCGGGAATTTCTATCGGATATTGAAATGATAAAAAGACACCTTTATGCGCTCTAACTTCAGGAGCGAATTCGGATAAATCTTCTCCGTTTAATTCCACAGAACCCTCGGTAACCTCAAAATCTTCTTTTCCTGCAATAACAGAGGCAAGTGTACTTTTTCCTGAACCGTTTGGTCCCATAATCGCATGAACTTCACCTGCTTTTATTTCTAGATTTATTCCTTTTAAAATCTCTTTGCCATTGATGTTGGCGTGTAAATTATTTATTTTTAACATAATTAATTTGAAAATTTGTAAAATTTGAAAATTTGAAAATTTGAAAATTTAAAAAACTAAAAAATAGAGATTTTTAATATCCTCAAACTTTCAATTTATCTTATTATTTTTGTTTTGATGTTATAATTATTTTATTGACTATTCTTGAAATATTACTTATTTGCTCTAGTAATTCTTCAACATTGGGATAGTTCTTTGAGTATTTACAAAGTTCTAACCAATAAATTGTTTCTTCTATCTCTTTAGCTGAAATTTTAAATTTATGTATAAAATCCGCTTTACTTTCTGCATTTTGTGCTTCTCTTATATTTGCACCGATTGATGTTCCAGATTTAAGAAGTTGATTGGCAATAATAAATCTTCTGCTTTCCTCTAAAACTTCACAATATTCAATAATATTTAACGAAAATTGAAAAGTTAATTTGATAATGATGTTGTCTTTTTCTTCCATTTTAATTTTTTTGATAAGTTAATTATTTAATTGTCTACTATGATTTATTTCAAATTTTTTAATTATCGGAATTTATCATTTTCAAATTTCCAAATTAACTCATTTTCAAATTATCCAACAGATCCTTCCAAACTGATTTCCAACAACTTCTGCGCTTCAACGGCAAATTCCATTGGCAACTTGTTAAGCACTTCTTTACCAAATCCGTTTACGATTAATGCAATGGCTTTTTCTGTATTGATGCCTCGTTGGTTGCAATAAAACAATTGATCTTCCCCAATTTTACTTGTGGTGGCTTCGTGTTCTATTTGAGCGGATTTATTTTTTACTTCAATGTATGGAAAAGTATGTGCGCCGCATTTGTCGCCCATCAATAAAGAGTCGCATTGTGAAAAATTCCTGGCGTTGTTTGCTCTCGGACTTATTTGCACCAAACCTCTGTAGGAATTATGCGAATGTCCTGCGGAAATTCCTTTTGAAATAATAGTACTTTTTGTATTATTTCCCAAATGAATCATTTTTGTGCCGGTATCTGCCTGCTGAAAATTGTTGGTCACCGCAATGGAGTAAAATTCACCCACAGAGTTGTCGCCTTTTAAAATACAACTTGGATATTTCCAAGTAATTGCGCTTCCTGTTTCTACTTGTGTCCACGAAATTTTAGCGTTTTTTTCGCACAATCCGCGTTTGGTCACAAAATTGTAAACACCGCCTTTTCCTTCTTTATCACCGGGAAACCAGTTTTGCACGGTAGAGTATTTTATCTCCGCATCATCCAAAGCAATTAACTCAACAACAGCGGCGTGCAACTGATTTTCATCACGCGCCGGCGCGGTACAACCTTCCAAATAACTCACATAACTGCCTTCATCGGCAATTAATAAGGTGCGCTCAAATTGTCCGGTTCCGCCTTCATTTATTCTGAAGTAAGTTGACAATTCCATCGGACAAGTAACGCCTTTTGGAATGTAACAAAACGAGCCGTCAGAAAAAACTGCCGAATTTAATGCTGCGTAAAAATTATCGGTTTTGGGAACAATGCTTCCCATATATTTTTTAACCAATTCAGGATGTTCTTGAATTGCTTCAGAAATTGGACAAAAAATAATGCCTCTTTCATTTAAAGTCTTTTTGAAGGTAGTTGCCACAGAAACTGAGTCTATCACTATATCCATTGCTACATTGGACAAACGTTTTTGTTCCCCAATCGAGATGCCTAACTTTTCAAAAGTTTTCAATAATTCAGGATCAACTTCATCCAAACTGTTAAGTTTTGGCTTTTGTTTTGGCGCAGCATAATAGCTGATTTCTTGAAATGAAGGTTTTTCATATCGAACATTTGCCCATTCTGGTTCTTTCATTTCTTTCCAAATACGAAAAGCATCTAAACGCCATTCGGTCATCCATGCAGGCTCATTTTTCTTTTTGGAAATCGCTATTACAACATCTTCATTTAAACCTACAGGAAACTTGTCGGATTCAATATCTGTATAAAAACCGTATTCGTACTCTTTGGTTTCAAGCTCTTTTTTTAAATCGTCTTCAGTAAATTTACTCATTTTTGTATATTTTATAATTGAAAGATGAATGCCTTGATTTTCTCAATTTTCAAACTTTCAATTTTTGAATTTTTATAGTGAAAATGATTCACCACACCCACAAGTTCTTTGGGCATTCGGATTTTTAAAAACAAATCCGGTTCCTTTTAAACCGCCAGAATATTCCAAAGTTGTTCCCACAAGATACAAAAAGCTTTTTTTGTCAACAATAATTTTTACGCCGTTGTCTTCAAAAACCTTGTCGCCTTCAACTTGATCTTTATCAAATTTTAAGTCATAAGAAAGTCCGGAACAACCGCCGCTTTTTACCCCAACTCTAACGAAGTCGTTTTCAGGGTTAAAGCCGTCGTCTTTCATAAGCTCAATCACTTTATTTTTTGCTATGTCTGAAACTTTTATCATATTGCTTATATAGATTAATTCTAAATAAGCGCAAATATAAGCAGAAAAAACGGTATTAAAAACCTTTTTGGTATGAATAAATTTAATAGTGTCATAGTTGTTACCTATAAACATTTATCTTTGCAAAATGATTGAAGATAAAAACGAAACGCGCACAAGTTTGTCGGAATTGGGAGAATTCGGCCTGATAAAACACTTAACCCAATCATTTGATATTCAGCAAAAAAGCACCATAA
>CAZBGP010000095.1:0-9425 GCA_964491495.1 uncultured Lutibacter sp.
ACAAACTTTTGCTTCCAACTACATCGGCATCGCATTGGTAAAATTCTCTAAAACGCCCTTTTTGCGGACGATCAGCACGCCAAACAGGTTGCATTTGGTAACGTTTAAAAGGAAATTCAATTTCATTTTGGTGCTGAACTACGTAACGGGCAAAAGGCACCGTTAAATCGTAACGCAACGCTTTTTCTGAAATTTTTGAGGTAATTTTTAAACTGTCTTTTGCTTGAAGCAATGCATCATCAACATTGCTTAAATAATCTCCCGAATTCAATATTTTAAAAATCAATCGATCTCCTTCTTCCCCATATTTCCCCATTAAAGTTTCAGAATTTTCAAAACTTGGCGTTTCTATAGGCTGAAATCCGTATGTTTCAAAAACCTGGCGAATGGTTGAAAATATATAGTTTCTTTTTGCCACTTCGGAAGGCGAAAAATCGCGGGTTCCTTTTGGTATGCTAGGTTTTTGTGCCATGTTTAAAAATTAGTTTGCAAATATCTAAAAATTAAAAAACTATTTAAAGGTTTTCTAACATTGATTTTTCTTTTGTGGAAAGCGGAACTTCATTTGCGAATTTCTGCTTGGTCGGATATACCGCAAGGATCATCAGTATCAATATTCCAACCAAAATAAAGTAGAAACTATTACTGGATTCCATCACAAAAATAATGCACATGAGTGCAGGAAATTCCAACATGGCAACCCTAAAAATATGTGCCGTGGTGTATTTTACCGCTTTTTGTGACAAATCGGCATTTGCAGGAATTTGTTTTAACAGTTTGTTATATAAATATTTACTTGACAAATTTCCCACAAAAGAAATAAGAATGGCCATATATAAAAACATTTTATCTTCCTGATAAGAAAAAAACAATTGGTCTCCCGCATTTAAAGCCACATACGCCGCAAAGATGACGATGATAAACAATAAGGAAAAATGGATTAATTGCAACGATTTCATGAAATCTTTTGGTTGTCTTTTGATATAGCTCATTGTTAAAATGTTAAGTGATATACGTTATAGGATAATTGTTTAAAATCAATTCAATACGTGCTATTGTTATTTTTAAAAATAGCATTGGCTTTTTCCAAATCTTCTGGCGTGTCTATACCTATGGCAATTTGATCGGTTTCCACCATTTTTACTTTTAACCCGTTGGCCAAAAAACGAAGGTTTTCAAGTTTTTCTGAGGCTTCCAGCCTGTTCATCGGCAAATTGGTGAATTTTAGTAAGGCTTCTTTTCTAAAAGCATAAATTCCAATATGTTTAAAATATACGGCAAATGATTCGTCTCTTGGAAATGGAATTGGGGATCGGGAAAAATACATCGCAAAATTTTGTTCATCGGTCACCACTTTTACATTGTTCGGATTGTTAATTTCGGATTTGTCATCCATTTTTAACATTAAAGAAGCAATGTCAATTTCATTATTTGCATCATTTTTAAAAACATCCAACAATTTCAGAAGCGGTTCCTTTTTCGTGAAAGGTTCGTCACCCTGTACATTTACAACAATATCAACATCCATATTTTCTATGGCTTCCGCAATCCTGTCGCTTCCCGATTCATGTTCCTTTTTACTTTTTATCGCTTTTCCTCCGTTTGAAACTATTTCATCAAAAATGCTATTGCTATCGGTCACCACATAAACTTCATCAAACAAATTGGCGTTTTTTGTTGCTTCATAGGTTCTTAAAATAACAGTTTTCCCTGCCAAATCTTTCATTAATTTCCCCGGAAATCGGCTGGCCTCAAATCGTGCAGGTATCATTGCAATTATTTTCATTCTTTTATTTCTTTTTCTTTTAAATCCTTTAACTCCTTTTCCATTTCGATGAGTTTCTTTTCTTTAGTATCAATTTTTTTCAATTCTTTTTCTTTTAGATAATAATTTCTCTGAAGTCTATTAATACTAGCATTTAACTCGAAACCAAGCAACAAAATAATGGCATTTATCCATACAAAAAGCATTAAAACCATCAAGGTGCCTATTGAGCCATAAAGTTCATTATAGGTGGCAAATTTAAGCACATATATAGCAAATAATTTAAACATTAATATGGTTAATAAAGTTGTTAAAATGGAACCCGGTGTAAAAAAAGTTTTGTGCTTCACTTCTTTAGCACCATATTTATACAATATTGAAACTGAAAAAAATATTAATGCCACCAATAAAAAATACCGGCCTTTTTCTATCCAATACACATCATCTTCTAACCAACCTCTTGATTTTAAGTCATTTATACCAATTTCAAAATAAACAGTAATTGCAACTACAATGACTAAAATAATCGACAATACTATTGCCATGAGCATAGAAATAAAATATTGCCGCAAAATACTGCGCATTTCAACAACATGATAAGAATATTCAAATCCGGCAAAAATTGCACTTACACCATTGGCCATTAAAAAAATAGAGGCTATAAATCCAAAAGAAAGCAATCCACCATACTTATTATTCACAATATCACTTATGACACCTTGAAAAGAACTTGCCGTATTTGGTGGCAACAAGCTTTCAATCATAAATAAAAAATCTTGTTGAAATTCTTCAATTGGCACATAAGGAATTAGCGTAAGTATAAAAAGCAAAAATGGAAACAAGGCCATAAAAAAACTAAATGCTATACCACCAGCACGAGATGTTAATGCCCCTTTAATGATTCCAAGAAAATATATTTTGAGCACATCATAAAGTGACATGCCCATTAAACCGGGAATTTTAACGTTTTTTCCCAGCCTAACAATCCACTCCAGTTTTTTTATTTTATTTATTATATTTATGGCGTTTTTCCTCATTATTTTAAATACAAATGTGCTTTTTGGATGTACGATTTTTAATTTGCTATTTACGATTTTAGAATTTTTTTTTAAAAATTCCCCCTTTGGGGGCCCTAGAGGGTCATTGCTTTCAAACTCAAATCCATATTGTAAACAGAATGCGTTAAAGCCCCTGAGGAAACATAGTCTACACCGCATTCGGCATATTTCCTGACAGATTCCAAATTAATGCCGCCAGAAGATTCCGTTTGACATTTATCGCCAATTAAAGCAACAGCTTTTTTGGTTTCCTCAAAATCAAAATTATCAATCAGTATTCTGTGAATGCCTTCATGTTTTAATATTTCCTTGATTTCTTCATGGCTTCTTGCTTCAACAATAATTTTTAAATCTAAGCTATTGACTTTTAAATAGTTTTTTGTTTTTTCAATGGCTTTTGAAACACCGCCGGCAAAATCGATATGATTGTCCTTTAACATAATCATATCATACAAAGCAAACCGATGATTTTCACCGCCGCCAATTTTAACTGCCCATTTTTCTATAGCCCTTATACCCGGTGTGGTTTTTCTGGTATCTAAAATTTTGGTTTTTGTGCCTTCCAGCAATTTCGCGAATTCATTTGTTTTTGTGGCAATAGCACTCATTCGTTGCATCACGTTTAATACCAGGCGCTCCGATTTCAAAATGGATTGCGAGCTTCCTTCAACAAAAAAAACAACATCGCCATATTTAACAGTTTCTCCGTCATTTATCAATGTTTCCACTTTTAATTCGGCATCCACATAACTAAAAATCCGATTTGCCATTTCTACACCTGCAATAATTCCTGCTTCCTTAACCAACAGTTTTGCTTTTCCTTTGGCGTCTTTAGGGATACACGCTAAAGAGCTATGATCGCCGTCGCCAACATCCTCTCTAATGGCATTGGTTATGATTATATCAAGTTCTTTTTCAAATTGTTTTGGTGAAATCATGGGATTTTTCTATTATCAAACAAAAATAACTTTTTTATTTTCAAAAAATTCATCTTTAATATTTTTTATATTTACCGAATGAAACGAGCGTTGCATATTTTGATACATAAAGTGATGATTAATGGCGAACCACATCTGTTACTGCTGAAAAATAAAAATTTAAACAGATGAAAATTAAACTGTTGGCCATTGGCAAAACCGATGATAAAAATTTAAATGCGCTTATTGAAACTTATCAAATCAGGCTGAAGCATTATATCAATTTTGAAATTGATGTGATTCCAGATATCAAAAATGCTAAAAACCTAAGCGAAACGCAGCAAAAGGAAAAAGAAGGCGAACTCATTTTAAAAAAATTAACGACAACGGACGTATTAATTTTGTTGGATGAAAAAGGAACCCAATTTGGTTCTGTCACTTTTTCTGAATACCTTCAAAAAAAAATGAATTCCGGGGTAAAACAATTGGTACTTGTCATTGGCGGCCCGTACGGATTTTCGGAAGCCGTTTACAAACAGGCGCATGGGGAAATCTCTTTGTCGAAAATGACTTTTTCACACCAAATGATTCGGTTATTTGTTGTTGAACAATTGTACCGAGCTTACACTATTTTAAAAAACGAACCATATCACCATGAATAAATTGAAACTGGTTTTTGCCACAAATAACAAGCACAAACTCGAAGAAGTTCAGGCAATGCTCACCAATTTCGACATTGTGAGTTTGGCCGATATCAATTGTTTTGAGGATATTCCTGAAACGGCAACTACTTTAAAAGGAAATGCCATTTTAAAGGCAAATTTTATCACTCAAAAATATGGATTGGATTGTTTTGCTGATGATACCGGACTAGAAGTTGAAGCTTTGAATAATGAACCGGGCGTTTATTCGGCCCGTTATGCAGGCGAAAACAACAATGCAGAAGCGAACATGAATAAGTTATTGCAGCATCTCGAAAACAGTCAAAACCGAAAAGCGCAATTTAAGACCGCAATTGCGCTAAATATTCAAGGAAAACAGTTTATATTTGAAGGCGTGTGTAAAGGTACCATTTTAACAGAAAAACGGGGAGACAGCGGTTTTGGCTACGACCCTATTTTTATGCCAGAATGCTTTAACAACTCATTTGCCGAAATGAATATGACTGAAAAAGGCAGCATCAGCCATCGCGGAAAAGCAATAGTGAAATTAATTACATTTTTAAACGAAAATTATTGGTAAATCCAACCAAATCATATAGAAACACGTTTATTATTTTGGTGGTTGCCCTTCTACTTATTTTTATCATAAACATAAGTTTGGGCTCGGTTTATATTCCTATAAAACAATTGTTTCTGGCTTTTATTGATGGTGAAGTTGAAAAGGAATCGTGGAAATCAATTTTACTTAATTACAGACTGCCAAAAGCAATTACAGCAATGATTGTTGGATCTGGACTGTCGATTAGCGGTTTGTTGATGCAAACCATATTCAGAAATCCTTTAGCAGGTCCTTATGTTTTGGGAATCAGTTCCGGAGCAAGTTTGGGCGTTGCCATATTGATTTTGGGTGCCTCATTTTTTGGAGGAACGATTGCCGGTTTCGCATTTAGCAGTTGGGGACATGCCATTGCAGCAAGCATTGGTGCATTTTTAGTGCTTTCGGCGGTGATGCTGGCGGCCATAAAAGTGAGAAATACTATGTCTATTTTGATTATCGGACTGATGTTTGGGAGTTTAACTGCTTCTGTAATTAGTGTCCTCGCCTATTTTAGCAGTGCAAACCAATTGCAGCAATATTTATTCTGGAGTTTTGGCAGCCTGGGAAACTTAAGCTGGAATGAAATTTTAGTGTTATTAATCATTTTTTTAATTGGATTTACCTTCGTAATATTCATTATAAAACCTTTGAACAGTTTGCTTTTGGGAGAAAATTATGCAAAAAGCATGGGCGTTAACGTGAAACGAACCCGAAATTTAACCTTGATTTCAACCAGTTTATTAACAGGCGTTATCACCGCTTTTTCAGGCCCAATTGCTTTTATTGGTTTGGCGGTTCCTCATTTGACGAAACTGCTTTTCAGCACTTCCAACCATAAAATATTGGTTCCGGCAGTTGCCATAAGCGGCGCTATTATTATGTTGATTTGCGACAGTATTGCCCAACTGCCAACAAGTGAATATACGTTGCCTATTAACGCGATAACGTCGTTATTTGGTGCACCCATCATTATTTGGTTGCTGGTAAGAAAACGAAAAATAACCTATTAAGTGGATTTGAATAACCAACATATCATAAAAACTTCCAATTTAAGCATTGGATACGCTTCTAAAAAGAAAGTAAATACTATTGCCACAAATTTAACTATCGAAATTGGCAAAGGTAAATTGGTGTGTTTGTTAGGAAAAAACGGTATTGGGAAATCCACTTTATTAAGAACTTTAACCAAAGTGCAACCAGCTTTAAGCGGAGAAATTTTCATCAATAACAACAACTTAAAAACTTTAAACAGCATTGAGCTGGCCAGATCACTCAGTTTGGTTTTAACCGAGCATTTACCCGAAAGCAATTTATCGGTTTATGAATTGGTGGCTTTGGGCCGACAGCCTTATACCAATTGGGTTGGTAATTTATCTGAAACAGATTTAAAATTTATCGACACCGCTTTAGAACAAACCAACACCAAACATTTAATCAACGCAAAATATTATGAATTAAGCGACGGACAACTTCAAAAAGTGTTAATTGCCAGGGCTTTGGCCCAAAATACCGACATTATTATTTTAGATGAGCCTACGGCACATTTAGACATTCACCATACTATTGAAACCTTTGCGCTGTTGAAAAAACTAGCCGCAACCTTTAACAAAACCATCATCGTTTCTACCCACGAAGTAAATTTGGCCTTGCAATTGGCTGATATTTTATGGCTTATGACACCTTCAAAATTTATGGCGGATACCACCGAAAATTTAATCAAAAACGATAGCTTAGAACTACTTTTTGAATCGGATCTGATACGCTTTAACAAAACTTTAAAGCAGTTTACGCTCTCTAATTCCTACAAATTTTGATATATTTGAGAAGTTTATAAAATCATCAAATGAAAAATAATCTTTTTATCTTCATATTTATATGCCTATTAAGTTTTGGCTTTAACAACACTGTTGTTGCCCAGGCAGCAGAAAATATTGAAATTACAGGGAAATTGGCGCAAAAATTTGCTGCCGGAATTATGGAAGCCGATTTAAAAACGCATTTATATATTATTGCTTCCGACGAATTTGAAGGAAGAAATACGGGAGAACCCGGACAAAAATTAGCTGCTGAATATATTAAAGATTTTTACATCACAAGAAATATCGCTTCGCCTTTGGGTGGAAATAATTATTTTCAAACAATTTCTTCGGAACATTTAAGCAGAAATTTAAAACCATCAGAAAATGTTATTGCGTTTATCAAAGGTTCTGTATATCCTGATGAAATTTTAGTCGTTTCTGCGCATTACGACCATCTTGGAATGGATAAAGACGGGGAAGTTTATAATGGTGCCGATGATGATGGCTCAGGAACTGTAGCTGTGATGGCGATTGCTGAAGCTTTTCAGAAAGCGGTTGAAGAAGGAAACGGACCTAAAAGATCGATTTTGTTTTTACACTTTACCGGCGAAGAAAAAGGATTGCTTGGCTCAAAATATTATGTGAATTTCCCTATATTTCCTTTGGCAAATACGGTTTCAAATTTAAATATTGATATGATTGGCCGCTCGGATGAAGCCAATGAAAAAGATCCAAACTATATTTATTTAATTGGTTCTGATAAGCTAAGCACCGAACTGCACAATTTATCTGAAGAAATGAACAACAAGTTTACCAAATTAAAATTAGACTACAAATATAATTTGGACAGCGATCCAAATCGTTTTTATTACCGCTCCGATCATTATAATTTTGCAAAAAATAACATTCCGGTCATTTTTTATTTTAACGGAACTCACGAAAATTATCACCGAACAAGTGACACGCCCGATAAAATTAATTATGAATTATTGGCAAAAAGAACAAAATTAGTGTTTTATACCGCTTGGGAAATCGCCAATAGGGAAAACCGAATTAAAGTTGATAAGTAATTTTTTGTGAATTTTAAATGTTGAACAATTGGTGTTTTCTAACTTTTAAACTCATCAATGAATAATTTTAAACAACAATTCTTTCAAAATATCTCCCGCAGGCAAGGCATTTGCGCCAACTCCTTTGCTTTTTAAATCGGCATCGCGCAACAGTCCGATTACTTGTGAAACTTTTCGCATCGGATAATTTTTTGCGGCCGCTGTATAATCTGAAACAAAAAATGGATTTACACCCAAAGCCTTGGCCACGCTGTTACTCGATTTGTCTTTTAAACTATGGTAAATTAGCAACTGGGTAAAAAATCCGTTCAATAATGAAATGGTCACCACCATCGGATTTGCTTTCTGATTTTGCGCAAAATGGTTGATAATTCTGTTAGCGCCCAACACATTTCTTTCGCCAACTGCCTTTCTTAATTCAAAATTGTTGTACTCTTTGCTGATGCCGATATTTTCTTCAATAGCATTTGGTGTTATGGTTGAATTTGGAGGCAAAACAATCATCAATTTATCCAGTTCATTGCTGATTTTGCTTAAATCGTTGCCTAAAAACTCCACCAGCATTAAAGTCGCTTTGGTGTCAATTTTGTAGTTTTTTCCTGCCAAAACCCTCCTGATCCAATCGGCAACCTGATTTTCATACAACTTTTTGCTTTCATACACCAATCCGCATTTTTGAACGGCTTTATAAAGCTTTTTACGCTTGTCAATAGTTTTATATTTGTATGAAATCACCAGTACCGTGGAAGGTTGCGGATTTTCAGCATATGAAGCCAAATTTTCAATAGTTCTCGACAAATCCTGCGCTTCTTTCACAATAACCACTTGCCTTTCGGCCATCATCGGATAGCGTTTGGCATTGTCTATCAAATCTTCCACAGTAACATCCCTACCATACAACACCATTTGGTTAAACCCTTTTTCTTCTTCGGAAAGGACATTTTTTTCAATATATTCAGAAATTTTATCAATATAATACGGCTCATCGCCCATCAAAAAATAAATGGGTTTTATATTTCCGTTTTGGATGTCTGAAACTATTTTGGTTATATCACTCATTTATAAAAAAAAATTAGCATTTTTGTTGGATGCAGCCATTGAATTTACCTACATATTCTTTCAAAATCAAAAGTAGCGAAAATAAGTATTTTATATTCGATATTATCCGAAAAAAATATATGGTTCTGACGCCGGAAGAATGGGTACGGCAGCACATTATTCATTATTTAATCGCAGAAAAAAACTATCCGATTTCTCTGATTGCCGTTGAAAAAAAGGTCACCGTCAACAAGTTAACAAAACGCACAGACATCCTGGTTTTTAACACAAAAGGCAGTCCGCATATCATTGTTGAATGCAAAGCGCCTTCCATAAAAATCACGCAAGATACCTTCGACCAAATTGCGCGGTATAATTTAAAATTGGAAGCCAATTATTTAATAGTCACCAATGGATTGACACATTTTTACGCTGTTATGGATTTAGAAAATGAACGCTATGTTTTTTTGGAAAACATTCCGGAATATGAACAATAATAACAATTTCTTCATATATTT
>CAZBGP010000096.1:0-3978 GCA_964491495.1 uncultured Lutibacter sp.
TTCGGCATGACGACTTCTCAAAACAAAATCCCTATTTATCCATCTTCACTTCAACCGACAACCTATAAACCAGAAGTAAAGAAACCAACAACCAATAACTCAAATCAAAAAAGACCTGTCATATGATGTTTTTCGTGTTAAAATATTGAAATTTTTAGCGCTGGCTGACGCTGCAATCCAAAGAGCCTCGTGGCTGGTGAAGCGGCTGGATAGGCGGTCTGGATGCTGGGGGTTAAAAAAGTTCAATAGATTTTACAGAAAAAGATCAGTAGACTAGATTTTTTGTTACTTTTTTATCAATGAAAAAAGTAAAAACAATAATTGCGGGCATAATCATTCATTGTAAATACCATATAAAAATTCAAAATCCTATGTTGAAATGAACAACAAATTATGATTTGAACGCCTTTTCAAAAGATGCTGAACCAAGTTCAGCATAACGACTGCTCAAAACAAGATCCAATAAGAACAAACAACCCATACCTCAAGAAGAACAGTAAGACCGCACGACTGCAGGACAAAAACGCATCCCAACCAAAAAAAACACATTAAATTTTTTCCCATCCTTTTTTATTTTATTTTTGCACAAACAATCCTCCATGTACAAAAGCATCCTTAGGCCGCTGTTTTTTCTTTTCGATCCCGAAAAAATCCATCACGTTACCTTTGCACTCATCAAAATAGTCTCTAAAATACCGGGAATTCCTTTTGTTTTCAGGAGTTTGTTTCAGGTAAACGACAAACGGCTTGAGCGAAAAGTGTTCGGACTTACCTTTAAAAATCCGGTGGGCTTGGCGGCAGGTTTCGACAAAAATGCGGTGCTGTACAACGAACTGGCGAATTTCGGCTTCGGTTTTATAGAAATCGGAACGGTAACCCCGAGAGCCCAGGAAGGAAATCCAAAAAAAAGGCTGTTTAGATTGATTGAAGACAACGGCATCATCAACCGTATGGGCTTTAACAATTTGGGTGTGGAAGCAGCAATCGTGCAGCTTAAAAAAAACAACCACAAAGTGCTTATCGGCGGTAACATCGGCAAAAACACCGACACGCTGCCCGAGAATGTGATAGCCGATTATAAAACAGCTTTTAAAGCGCTGCATCCTTACGTGGATTATTTTGTGGTCAACGTGAGCTGTCCCAATGTAGGGACTTTCGCGAAACTGCAGGACAAAGAGTACCTGCTGGAACTGTTGAACGGCCTGCAGGAAATCAACAAGGAATTTCCAAAACAAAAACCCATTTTACTTAAAATTGCGCCCGATTTAAATACCATCCAATTGGATGAGGTGATTGAATTGGTCCAAGAAACAAAAATTGCGGGCGTGGTGGCTTCAAACACCTCGATAAACCGGGAAGGCCTTAAAGCCACTGAGGCACAACTGGTGGCCATTGGAAACGGAGGCTTGAGCGGAAAACCCATCAAAGACCGAAGTACCCAGGTCATTAAATACCTGGCCACAAAATCAAACAAAGCATTTCCTATCATTGGTGTTGGCGGCATCCATTCCCCCGAAGATGCCCTTGAAAAAATAAACGCCGGTGCCGATCTTATCCAACTTTATACCGGTTTCATCTACGAAGGTCCCGCTCTGGTTAAGAAAATTAATAAGGCATTATTGAAAGAGGTTAAAAGTTAAAAGTCACCACGATTAACTCCTTTCTTGAGAGGGGGTGTTGGCATTAAAGTTTTCAATTAAAATTCATCACATAGACACTGTAAACCCAATTAATACCGCGTCATTGCGGGACAGAGCGTTAAAAAAATGTTCAGTGAACATTTTTAGCGATAGGGCCAGCCGGCGCGTTGGCATTAAAAGCTCAAAATAAAAAATAAATTAATACATAATTTAAAAACAAATTCAAGAAGGAGCGTCCCATGATTTTCCTGTCAGCCGCAGGCAGGTTTCGTCGTAAAATATTGAAATCGTCATCCTGAACTTGTTTCAGGATCTCATGAAATGAAGTTTAAAACAATATAGCGGAGTTTCAAACACACTTTATTAGCAAAACCCAAAAAATAAAATAAATCCCAACATTATATTAACTGCATAAACAGTAAATTTGAAATTCAAATTGATTAATATATAATTAAACTCTGTTACTGTTTGTAATCAAAGTAAATCTGATGGATAACAGTTAACAGTTAATAGCTACACAATTAAACAATAAACAAATAAAAACCTATCAAACCTTTAAAAGTCATACAACTCATAGATTCCCTGAGCCCCGGCGGTGCCGAAATGATGGCGGTAAATACCGCCAATGCACTCTCCGATAACGGGCTGGAATCGCATTTGTGTGCCACGCGGCAGGAAGGTTCCCTGAAAGCCAAAATAGGAAAAGAGGTTGGATATTTGTTTTTGAACAAAAAAAGCACGTTAGATGTCAAGGCTTTACGAAAACTGGTTCGCTATCTGAAATCCAACGAAATTAGTATAATTCACGCCCACGCAACCTCTTATTTTACGGCTTTCCTGGTTAAATTAGTACTTCCAGAAACAACCATCATCTGGCACGACCATTATGGAAACAGTGAGAATTTAAAGGAACGGAAAAAATTCCCTTTAACGCTGGTTTCAAAAACCTTTAAATCGGTCATTTCCGTAAACAATCACCTGCTGCTATGGGCGAAACAAAACCTGCAGGCAAAACACTGTCAATATTTGCCGAATTTCGCTGTATTTGATCAGGAAAACTTGGCAATCACCCAATTGCACGGCGAAAATGAAAAGCGCATTGTTTGTCTGGCCAATTTAAGACCGCAAAAAGACCATTTGAACCTGCTGAAAGCATTTAAGATTGTACGGGAGAAGCATACCGACTGGACGTTGCATTTGGTGGGAATGGATTTTAAGGATGTTTATGCCGAAGAAATAATAGCAACAATAAAACAGCATCATTTAATATCTTGTGTATTTTTGTACGGAAGCTGTCCCGATACGCAACATATTTTAAAACAGGCAACCATCGGGGTTTTAAGTTCAAAATCTGAGGGATTGCCGTTGTCTTTGCTCGAATATGGTTTGGCAAAATTGCCCGTGGCGGTCACCGATGTTGGGGAGTGCGGGGTGGTCGATAATATGAAAAGTGGGATGCTGGTGCCGCCATCTGATGAGAATGCGCTGGCGGAAGCACTTGTTTTTTTGACAGAAAATGAAAACCGAAGGAAAGAATTTGGAGAAAATTTATACAACAATATAAGGTTGAATTATAGTGCACATGCTTTTATCACCCAATTAATCAACATCTATCAGCTTGACTAACAGCGCTTCACATATCCGTTTAATTTTGGCAGGCTTGCACCTTGTGCTTGGCGTTTTGTTATTATCGGGTTTTATCGCTAAAATATATTCGCTGTTAATTTTATTTTTTGGGGTATTGTACATCATCAGAAATAAAAACCAAAATAACGAAGCCATACATTGGAGTGCTTATTTGGTGGGAGGCGAAGTGCTTTTTAAAATGTCGGGCGGGATGATTATTCACGAATTGCCCAAATATGCGGTATTGGTTTTTCTTTTTGTGGGATTGGTGGTCGAAAAAAGAAGGCACCACGTTTCCTTAAGCTACCTTATTTACATCTTGTTATTGTTGATTGGTATTGCTTTTGTGGACATTCCGTTTGGTGAATCCATTCGAAAAGCGATTGCATTTAATTTAAGCGGCCCCATATTGCTGGGGGTTTCTGCCATTTATTTTTATAAGCGGCCTTTGCCGTTTTCAACCCTGATGGATATGTTGTTTTATATGGCATTGCCCGTCATTTCCATGCTGAGCTTCTTATATTTAAAAACCCCTGACATCAGGGATATTACTTTTGGTGGCGGGGCCAATTTTGAGGCTTCAGGGGGCTATGGGCCAAATCAGGTAGCCACTATTCTTGGCGTAGGTATGTTTATTGTTGCGGTGCACCTGTTTTTTAAACAGCGAATTTTTGCGTTGTTCAGTGTCGATATCATACTGTTTACCTACCTT
>CAZBGP010000096.1:3988-9318 GCA_964491495.1 uncultured Lutibacter sp.
TTTATAGGGGTTTAATAACACTGTCCAGAGGCGGGGTGATCACGGCTTTTTTTGCGATTGCAGTTTTTACCTACTATTTTATCCTGTCCAAGGAAAATAAAATTTTAAATCTGGCCAAATATTCAGGGTTACTGGTGCTGTTTGGTTTTGCGTTGTTTGCGTATACTTCTAATGTTACCGGCGGCATGCTCGAAAACAGGTACGCCAATAAAAATGTGGCTGGTACCACCAAATCTGATATTACAACGGGAAGAGCCACCTTATTTGCGAGTGAGATGGGTGCTTTTTTAGAACATCCTTTTTTTGGGGTTGGCGTTGGAGGCGTAAAATTTTACCGGATGGAAGAATTGAAAATTCAGGCGGCTTCCCACAATGAAATGAGCCGGTTAATCGGGGAACACGGACTTATTGGCATTGTGGCGCTTTTTTTACTGATAACGGTGCCCATTCGGCATCTATTTAAACAACCCTATCTGGCACGGGCATTTTTAGCCTCGTTTTTAATATTCTGGTTTTTTACCATCAACCATTCTGCGATGCGCATCGCCTTTCCGGGATTTATTTATGGACTAAGCATGGCGGTGATTACGTTTAAAGAAGAGAAGGAGGAAGAAGAAGTATAAATTACGTCCCGATAGCTATCGGGATGATAGAAGTTAAATATTAGAAGTTAAATATTAGAAGTTAAATATTGAGTTCACTCCGAAAAGCTACTAATGCTAAAAATCAGTTTTCCCCATCCCTCAAAGGAGCCTGATTTACAGCAACTTCTCCCTTTAGGGTAGGGGTAAAAAGTTGTTGAAAATTGAATATCGGAGTTGATTTAATATTAAAAGTTTTATGCTTTTCAAAAACAAGCAACCTGAAACTTGAAACCAGAAACCAGAAACCTGAAACCAGAAAAACCAGAAACCTGAGATATAAAATTTGAAAAAAATAGTTTACATAGGAAACAACCTCTCTGAAAAATCAAACTACCATTCTGCGATGGCTGCCTTAACCAAGCTATTGCAAAACGAAGGGCATTCGGTCATCTGTTCCTCTGACAAAACAAATAAAATTTTTCGTTTGCTTGAGATGTGTTATACAATAATCAGGTACAGAAAAACAACAGAGGTGGTACTTATCGATACCTTCAGCACTTCAAACTTTTATTACGCCCTCATCACTTCCCAATTGGCTCGCATTTTATCATTAAAATACATTCCCATCCTGCATGGCGGAAACCTGCCTAAAAGATTGAAACATTCCGGATATTTTTCAGCATTGATTTTTAATTATGCGGAACTAAATGTGAGTCCGTCTTTGTATTTGGTCCGTGAATTCCAAAAATATTATTATGAAACGGTGTACATTCCCAACAGCATTCCCATTGCGGAAATTTCTTTTAAATTGCGCACCGTGTTTGAACCAAAATTGTTGTGGGTGAGGGCTTTTGATAAGATATACAATCCTACGATGGCCATTAAAGTGCTTGCCTTGTTAAAAGAAACCCATAAAAATGCAAGCTTGTGTATGGTGGGTCCCGATAAAGATGGCACAATGGGCGAAGCAAAAGAACTGGCAATACAATTGGGCGTGTTTGAAAGCGTTACTTTTACGGGCGTGTTGCCAAAAGTACAATGGCACCAAGTGTCGGAAAAATTCGATATTTTCATCAACACCACCAACATAGACAATATGCCGGTGAGTATTGTGGAGGCGATGGCTTTGGGCTTGCCAGTTGTTTCGACTGATGCTGGCGGATTGCCGTATTTGATAGAAAATGGGGTGGACGGACTCTTAATTCCCGTGAAAGATGAAAGGAAAATGGCGGAAGCCATTATAACCTTGTGCAACAATCCGGAAAAAGCGATTGAATTATCCGTAAATGCCCGTGAAAAAGCAGAAAAGTTAGACGAAAACTGGGTGAAAACGCAGTGGCAAAAATTATTAAAAAATGTTTAAACGGATTTATAATATCGGTCAGCGCTTAAGGAATCCGTCCATAACAACGTGGTTTCATTTTCTGAAAGCATCGGAAAACTGGTCGTTGGCTTCACTAGAAACCTATCAGTTGAAAAAATTACAGGAATTGGTGGCCGTTGCTTATGAAAATTCGGCCTATTATAAAAAGATTTTTGATGAATTAGGCGTGAAACCGTCCGACATCCGATCGCTTGATGATCTTAAAAAATTGCCCGTCACCACGAAATCAGATTTGTTGGTTTACAACAAAGAAATTCATACCGGCCTTAAATTCGGTAAACTTTTTCAGGCAAATACTTCAGGAACTTCGGGGGAATCCTTAAAATTTAACAGAGAAGAATCGGCCGATTCTTTTAACCGCGCATCCATTTACAGGGGATATTCCTGGTACAAGGTAAATCCGTGGGAGCGAAACGGTTATTTTTGGGGCTATAATTTTTCGGAAAGGGCGGTGCTAAAAATCAGGATACTGGACAGCTTGCAAAATCGTTTCAGGATCTTCAATTACAGGAGAGAATCCATCGTTTTTTTTATCAAAAAACTTAATAATGCGAAATACCTGCACGGCTATTCTTCTATGGTCTATGAAACGGCAAAAATAATCAACAGCCTGAATTTGGAGAAACCCGCCAGCTTAAAAATGGTGAAAGGCACTTCAGAAAAAATATTTGAGGCTTATCAGGAAGAAATTCAAAGTGCGTTCGGACAAAGAATGATTAGTGAATATGGGGCTACCGAAACGGGAATCATCGCTTTTGAGTGCCCAAAAGGAAAGATGCATCTCAATATGGAAGGGGTGATTGTGGAAGAAATTGACCATGAAATTGTGGTGACCAATCTGCAGCTGCATGCTTTTCCCATCATTCGTTATCAATTGGGTGATTATATTGCGTTGGCGCCTAAAACCGCAACTTGCGAATGTGGCATGCAACATTTAATCATTGAAGAGGTAACAGGGCGCATTGGGCAGTCGGTTTATGGAAAAAACAACAATTATCCCAGCCTCTATTTTTATTATATCTTTAAAAACCTGGCGACAAAACATGGGTTATTGCTCACGTATCAGGTGCTTCAGGAGGAGAAAGGAAAATTAAATTTTTTGATTGAACAACCTTTGGATAGCCATCAATTAATATCTTTGGAAAATGAAATTGGGGTGTATTTTAAAGAAGATATGGAATTTACCATTGAACATTCCCAAAGTTTAACGGCTCCCAATAAAAAATTGAAAAGTTTTATTTCTAATATGGCATAAATGATTCCATTGGTCTCCATCATAACGCCCTGCTTCAACGCGGCAGATTTTATTGCAGAAACCATACGGTCTGTGCAAAATCAGACCTTTACAGATTGGGAATGGTTTATTATGGATGATTGCTCTGATGATGCCTCTGTTTCCATCATTGCCGAGTATGCAAAAAATGATGTCCGGATTAAATTGTTGCCGCTTAAAAAAAACGGGGGTGCAGCCGTTGCCCGCAATATGGGAATTGCCTTGGCCAAAGGAAAATATATGACTTTTATTGATGCCGATGATGTGTGGTCACAGCGGTTTTTAGCGGAGAATGTCTCAAGAATCGCACAATCGGAAGGTTTTTTGTGCGCCTCTTATGAAATGTATGATGTGACCCTAAATCGAAAATTGGGAGAATTAATCGTTCCTGAATACGCGACCTATTCGGCTATTTTAAAAACAAACACCATCAGTTGCCTAACGGCTTTTATCGATATTTCACGTTTGGGAAAAGAGTTTATGCCCGAAATAAAATACCGGCAGGATATGGGTTTGTGGTTAAAATACTTGAAGAAAATAAATAGGGTGGAAGGCATTTTCGAAAGTCTGGCCATTTACAGAATTCGGAAGCAGTCATTGTCCCATAACAAAATAAATTTATTGAAACACCAATGGACTTTTTACCGGGAAGTTGAAAATTTATCCCTGCTAAAATCATCCTATTATTTTACCATTTGGATGTATTACGGATCAAAAAAATACTGGTCGATAAAAAGGTGAAAGCCGAACCCGCCCGCCCTAAACTCGCTCGCCCTAAACTTGTTTACTCACTATTTTTATTGTTTTTTGGAGTTCGTGAATCTTCGATTTCAGGGTCTGTAGTGGGTAAGTATGAATCATGATTTGAACTTGTTTCGGGATCTTTTGAAGAGAAGTTCGAATCAAAATTTGAATTCCCTTTCAACAGGATCTGAAAAGAACTACGAATGATGCTTTAAAGTACTGCATCGGCAGATGCTGAACCAAGTTCAGCATGACGCGGTTTTAAATCATGTTTAGAATTTCAACAGGGTAAAAATCGTAAATCGAATATAGTTAATCCAACAGACCAACAATTAATTTACAAAACAATCGTTATTAATTTATTAAAAATTGCATAACTTTGACTGCTGTCTAAAGTGAAAAAGAAAAAACGATTTTAAATGCACACCACCAACTTTTATTTCAACATTTCTGAGCGCAGACTTTTTTTACGTGTGCTTGATATCGGATTTACCGTAATGGGCTTGTATGTGCTCAATGTCTATTTTAATGTTAATTATGTTGATTTTTCAAGTCCAAGTTGTGCTTTATGGATTTCAACCTTAATAATTTACCTGTTGATATTTGGGGAAATTTTTGAAATGTACAATCTAAAGGTTGCCAGCGACAAGTATTTAACCTTAAGAAGCGCCATAATTACCATATTTTTCGTCACCTTGTTTTATATATTTACGCCAGTAATTTCACCTCAATTACCTGCGAACAGGTTGCAGTTGGCTTATTTTTCACTGACCTTGCTTTTTTCTGTTATTGTGAATAGATTATTTTACATTCAGTTGATATTTTCTCCACGCTTTCTGAAAAACATTTTGTTGGTGGCCGACAGTTCCCAACTCACAGATTTGGTTACCGCCATTCAAAATAAGAGCGCGAACCGTATTGTAGCGGTGGTGTCTGATGCTGCGATGGTCAACAACGACAAAATCGTTTTTATTGCTGTTGCTGATGCCAATTTGGAAGAAATTGTAAAAGAAGAAGGTATCAATGAAATTGTAATTTCCGCAAATAACAGGGAATTTATAACGCCGGAATTAAACAACCAGCTGATTGTGTTGTTTGAAAAAGGTATGGCCATCAGAAGTGCCGATAATTTTATTGAAGATGAAACCCATCGCATCTCTGAAACAAAATTGACCACCGATTTTTACAATCATTTTACCTTCAGCAAAAGCCATCAGAACAATTTATATCTGGCATTCAGGCGCGTTTTGGACGTGTTTTTTTCATTGATCGGAATTTTGTTTTTCTTATTTCTGATTCCATTGGTGTTTGTTGGAAATTTGTTCGCGAATAAAGGGAAATTGTT
>CAZBGP010000097.1:0-9300 GCA_964491495.1 uncultured Lutibacter sp.
TTAAAGTAATTGAATTTTTACACGTAAAACCTGGAAAAGGTCCGGCTTTTGTGCGCACGAAATTAAAAAGCTTGTCTTCTGGAAAAGTTTTGGACAACACATTTCCGGCAGGAAGAAAAATCGAAGATATTAGGGTTGAGACCCAAAAATTTCAATTTTTGTATCCGGAAGGAGATTCTTTTCATTTTATGAATACAGAAGATTATAACCAAATTACCTTGAAAAAAGATATTTTGGACGCACCTGATTTGTTAAAAGAAGGCGAAATTGTAACCATTATTATCAATACAGAAGACAATTTACCATTGTCTGTTGATATGCCAATGAGTGTAGTTTTAGAAGTTACACACACAGAACAAGGCGTAAAAGGAAATACAGCAACAAATGCAACAAAACCTGCAACTGTTGAAACTGGCGCTGTCATTAATGTTCCTTTGTTTATCAATGAAGGTGATAAAATTAAAGTTGATACCGCAAAAGGAGCTTATTTAGAACGCGTTAAAGAATAAACAAATGAAACGAGCATTACAGATTTTAATAAATAAAGGAATAATTAATGGCGAACAGCATCTGTTACCGCTGAAAAATAAAATTTAAACAGATGAAACTTCCCCGTAAATATAAATTGAAAGAAATAGCGGATATTATTGAGGCATCTTTCGTAGGTCCTTCTGATTATCCAATTTTAGGTTTTAATGAAATTCACGTTGTTGAAGAAGGTGATATTGTTTTTGTAGACCATCCTAAATATTATGATAAAGCGCTGCACTCGAAAGCATCCGTAGTTTTGATCAATAAAGAAGTAGAATGTCCGGAAGGAAAAGCATTATTAATTTCAGAAGATCCTTTTGCAGATTTCAACAAACTGACCAAATATTTTAATCCATTTAAAGCAGTCAATTCAGCTATTTCCGAATCAGCTATCATTGGAAAAAACACCGTAATTCAACCAAATGTTTTTATCGGAAATAACGTTAAAATTGGTTCAAATTGCCTAATTCATCCAAATGTGACCATTTACGACAATTGTGTTTTAGGAAACAATGTCACCATTCACGCAGGAACTGTTTTGGGTGCCGATGCTTTTTATTATAAAAAGCGCCCAACCGGTTACGATAAATTAATTTCCGGAGGAAGCGTACTGATTGAAGACAATGTTGATATTGGCGCTCTTTGTACAATAGACAGAGGTGTTTCTGCAAATACAACCATTAAAAAAGGTACTAAAATAGACAATCAGGTTCAGGTTGGTCACGATACTGTTATTGGAGAAAATTGTTTGATTGCTTCACAAACAGGAATTGCAGGTTGTGTTATTATCGAAAACAATGTCACTTTATGGGGACAAGTGGGCACAAATAGCGGCATTACCATTGGTGAAGGCGCTGTTGTACTCGGACAAACAGGCGTTACAAAATCGTTAAAAGGAGGCATCTCATATTTCGGAACACCAGTAGAGGAATCAAGAAAGAAATTGAAAGAAATGGCCGAAATAAAACAAATGATAAAAAATCAAAAAAAGTAATAAATACACCCATCCTAAACTTAGAAAAAATTACTTTTGTAATACGATAAATACTTTAATTCAAAAATAAAATTAAATGAGCGTTTTAGTCAATAAAGATTCAAAAATAATTGTACAGGGATTTACGGGAAGCGAAGGTACTTTTCACGCAACCCAAATGATAGAGTATGGAACAAATGTGGTTGGTGGTGTAACTCCGGGAAAAGGAGGATCGTTACATTTAGATAAACCTGTTTTTAATACCGTACAAGACGCTGTTGATCAGGTAAAAGCTGATACTTCAATAATTTTTGTGCCGCCGGCATTTGCTGCTGACGCCATTATGGAAGCCGCCGCTGCAGGTATCAAAGTAATTATTTGTATTACAGAAGGAATTCCTGTTGCCGATATGGTAAAAGTAAAGGCTTATATTGACAATAAAGATTGCAGATTGGTTGGACCTAACTGTCCTGGTGTTATTACCCCAGGTGAAGCAAAAGTTGGTATTATGCCAGGTTTTATTTTCAAAAAAGGAAATGTGGGTATTGTTTCTAAATCGGGAACTTTAACTTACGAAGCTGCTGATCAAGTGGTAAAAAAAGGTTATGGAATTACCACAGCTATTGGTATTGGCGGAGATCCAATTATTGGAACTACCACTAAAGAAGCTGTTGAATTGCTAATGAACGATCCAGAAACTGAACTTATTGTAATGATTGGTGAAATAGGAGGTCAGTTAGAGGCTGAAGCTGCCCGTTGGGTAAAAGCAACCGGAAATAAAAAACCAGTTGTTGGCTTTATTGCAGGCCAAACTGCTCCAAAAGGCAGAACAATGGGTCACGCAGGCGCTATTGTTGGCGGTAAAGATGATACTGCTCAAGCTAAAATGGAAATTTTAAGAGAAAACGGTATTCACGTAGTGGAATCTCCAGCTAAAATAGGAGAAAAAGTTGCTGAAATATTGGGAAAACTAAATAAGTAATAGCTGTATTATTGGGTTGTTACAAATTTTATAGAATAAAAACCTTTGAAATTCAAAGGTTTTTTTATGTTGCGATGTAAGGTAATTGTAAGTATTTCAACTAAACATAAAATAGAAAATTATGAATTTCAAACTAAATAAAAAATCCATTTCCAATATTGTTTTTGTCATTGCCATTGGGGTATTGTTATATCCGCCTTCAAGAGAATGGTTTATGCGTCAGATTGCTTTTTCGCCTTCCGTAAAAGAAGTGGAAAAAAGTGAAAAACTGAGTTCTTATGATTGGGATTTAAAAGGACTAAATACCGAAAGCATCAATTTTAAGGAATTTGAAGACAAAGTTATTTTTGTAAACTTTTGGGCAACCTGGTGTCCGCCGTGCCGAGCAGAAATGCCAATGATTCAAAAATTACATGACGATTATAAAGGTAAAGTTGCTTTTGTATTTGTAACCAATGAAGATTGGCCAATTGTTGAGGGATTTTTTAATAAAAACAGCTATAACTTGCCAGTTTACAATGCGGTGAGCGCTCCGCCAAATAGTTTTACCAAAACAAACAGCATTCCTGCAACCTATTTAATTGATAAAAAAGGGAATATTTTAATTTCCAAAACCGGTTCAGCCGATTGGAACAGCAAAAAAATTAGAAAATTATTGGATGAATTAATTGCGGAGTAACATAAATTATTAATATTAATTATCAATTTTCCAGGGGCTCAAGGGGCTAATTTTCTTTTATTGTACTTCCTTTTTTGATGGCTTTATGATTTTCATAACAAAGCAATACAGCTTCAATAAGTTGTAAATCGCTGGCGGATTTTATAAAATAGTCGGAGTAGTTACATTCATTTAACAATTCGTTCAATTCTTCGGCCGTCATCCCTAAATATTCCATCAACAATTCTCTGTTACTGGTATCCAGCATATCACGAAGTTTGTCATCGTCTTTCAATTTCTTCAGCTTTTTTAACTGATTAGGACTTTTTCCGAACATATTGTAAACATAATCAATTGGTCTAAATAACGCATCAATTGGCGAATTAAACTCTTTGCGCTGTCTGGTGCCAACTTCATAAGTTTGTGGCACACCGTTAATGTGAATACGCGAATATTTATCTTTAGGAACATTTTTGGCGTCGATTTCCAGAACACCTATTAGTTTGTGTGAGTTCACAACAATTTCCTTCATTTGTTCCGTTCTTTCATATAATTCTATAACCAACTCATTTCCTTTAAGTAAATCGTTCGTGATTTTCAATTTTATTGATTGATAACCTAAAAAGGAAACATAAATGGTATCATTTACGGTTGTTGCCAATTCAAACATTCCCTTATCATTAGAAACTGTTCCAATTACTGAGTTAAGGTTGAATAAATGTGCGCCAGATAAAGGAATTTTACTGTTATTATCAATAACCTGGCCTTTTAATGTCACTAAGATTGAACGCTGTTTTAGGGTATCTGTATTTTTAATTTCCTGGGAAAATCCCTGAAGCGAAAGTAGAAATAAAGCCGTATATAATATTTTATTTAGCATATGCAATTATAATCTTTTAAACATAAAGATAAGTTAAAAAAATGTAAAAAAAGATGATTTTTTAACACAAAAAAGGCGTGTTAGAATAGCTTTAATTATGAATTATTAAAACAATATTTATTATAAAGGGACAAAACCAACTATACATTGCACCTTATTTGTTGAAAAATTATAAAAATAGCATTTCTGTAAAACTTATCATTAATTTTTTTATATTTGGCCTAATTGGGTGATTAATAATGATGTTATTGCAAATTGTAACCCCTTTAACAAAGAATAATATATTTTATTGATCACTTATTAAAATCGTATTTAAATTAATATTGAATGTTGTAGTTCAATTATTAATTACTGCCTCAAATCGATTCATAGTACCATTTATCTGTTAAAATATTAAACAGGAAAGATGAATCAAATGATTAAATATTTCACTTTATTTTTATTGCTGTGGATTTTAATTCCATTAAAAAGCCTTGGCCAAGATATCCGATTTAAACATTTGACAAACAACGATGGTTTGTCGCAAAATTTGGTTTTATCAATAGCCCAGGACAAGGAAGGTTTTATGTGGTTTGGAACCAAAGACGGTCTAAACAAATATGATGGATATCAATTTACAGTTTTCCAAAATGAGCCCAATAATCCAATTTCAATTTCATCAAATTATATCAGTTCACTATTTACTGACCACAATGGAAAATTATGGATTGGCACCGACATTGGAATCGTTAATGTTTACAATACTGATTCTCAGTCATTCCAAAGAATTTCACTTCCTTTAAATAATTCGAAAAATAAAAATACCGACGGAATTAATTCGATAGCCCAAGATAAAACTGGTGATATTTGGATAGGAACAATAGGCAGCGGAATTTTTAAAATCCCTTTTTTAAACCAACTGCATGATTTTACTAAAATACAACAGTTCCACAATGATTCTTCGGGCAAATACAATCTCTGCAGCAACATTATCAAAAAAATAGTTATTGATGATGAAGGAATTATTTGGATTGGAACCAACAAAGGATTAAACCGGATAGATCCCAAAACAGTATCGATTTCTTCGTTTTATTTTGATGTAAAACACCCAAATGCGCCGGGAAGCGACGCTGACTTTTCTATTTCATCCATCAATAAGGCCGATAAAAATTACCTGTGGCTTGGTACACGAAGCGGATTGGTTAAATTTAATACGGTTGACAATTCTTTCAAAGTATTTCCGCATCACTTGAGTGTTTTTAGATATGGATGGGGAGAAATTAATGCAATTGTACAAGACAAGCAAGGTATTTTATGGCTGGCAACTCCCGGCGAGTTAATGCGTTTTGATACAAAAACATTAAAATACGAATCTGTTAAAAATGACCCGTTAAAACCTGAATCAATTAGTTACAACAGTATTTCAAGTTTGTTTTTAGACCGAACAAATATTTTGTGGATTGGCACCAGCGGAATGGGTATTGATTATTACGATCAAAAAGCCAATAGGTTTGGGCTGTTAAAACGAAAAGCAACAACCAATTCAAGGGTAACAGGTTTCAGTATTCGCGCTATTTTAGAAGAAAGTGAACGTTATGTTTGGATTAGCGCAGAAGTGCTTTATCGTTGGGATCGGAAAACAGGCGAACTTAAAAGTTTTGAAACAAGTTCCACAAAACTCAACGCCTTTGGCAACACAAACGTTTGGTCAATGATTAAATTCACAGACGGCAATTTATGGTTTGCCTCAACAGAAGGTTTGTTTCTCTACAATCCGAAAACAGAAACAGCAAGGCAATTTAAATATGACAGTAACATTCCGAATGGAATACCACAAAGCAATATAATTTCAATATATGAAGACAAAAATGGGGTTATTTGGATTGTTACAGAAAACTTCCTGAGTAAAATGACAGATAGGAAAAAAGGAATTTTTAATCACTTTAAGCTCCTTAACAATCCAATGAACAGTACTACAAAACGCTGTTTTATTTATGAAGATAACAAAAACCAATTGTGGTTGGGTACAAAAAATGGGTTGTTGGTTTTTGATAAAAACAAAGAAGTTTTTTACGGTTATCAAAATAATCCTGAAATAGCGAATAGCTTAAGCAACAATCAGGTAAATGCGGTTTTTCCGGATCCTGTAAAGCCTGATGGATTTTTATGGATTGGAACTTCGAGCGGGTTAAATTTATTTGATATTAGCAAACAGTCCTTTACACATTTCACCCAAAAAGATGGATTGCCGAACAATGTAATTTATGGAATTACTTCTGATTCGCAGGATAATTTATGGTTAAGCACCAATAAAGGAATTTCCAAATACAATATAAAAACAAAAAAATTCAGAAATTATGATGTTGAAGATGGTTTGCAAAGCAATGAGTTTAATACGGGTGCTGTTTTTAAAGGTTCAAAAGGGGAATTGTTTTTTGGGGGAATTAATGGTTTAAATTATTTTTTTCCCGATCAAATTAGCGACAATCCGTTTCAACCTTTCTTGGGTATCACCGGATTAAAAGTTTATAGACAAAGCAAAAAAAAGAATGAGATTACAGAAAGCAAAGAAATACCCATCAATAAAAACGAAAACATCACCTTTACACCACGTGACGAAATCATTATATTTGAATTTGCTGCACTTGATTTTTCATCTCCAGCCAAGAATAAATTTGCATATAAACTTGAAAATTTTAATGAAAATTGGATTTATATCGACAATTCAAGAACTGCGACATTCACCCATTTACCTTCGGGCAATTATATTTTAAAAGTTAAAGGCAGCAATAATGATGGGGTTTGGAATGAAGAAGGAATTTCCATTCCATTCAAGGTTTTACCACATTGGTCTGCGACCTGGTGGGCAATTACTTTTTATATCTTACTTTTTTTGTTGCTTTTCTATTTTATCAGAAAATATGAAATGAAAAGGATTACGATGAAAAATGAACTTGAACTTGAACAAAAAGAGTACAATACTTTGAAGGTTTTAGACCAATTGAAATCGCGATTTTTCGCCAATATTTCTCATGAATTTAGAACGCCTTTAACCTTAATTAGTGGTTATGCCGAAAATTTAATGGAAGCTTTGCCAACAAATCATATAAAAAAACAAGCGCAAGGCATTGACCAAAATGCAAAAACACTTTTAAAACTGATCAATGAATTGTTGGATATTTCCAAATTGGAAGCAGAAAAAATGAACTTGAAACTGTCGCAGCAAAACATTGTGTTATATCTTAAAAATTTATTTTTTTCTGTTGAATCATTTTCAGAAAAAAGACATATTTCCCTGAATTTTGTTTCCGATGAAACAGATATTCAAGTTGTTTTTGATGATGAAAAAATGGAAAAAATCATTATGAATATTGTGTCAAATGCGTTGAAATTTACACCTGAAAACGGAAAAATTACCTTAACAATCCAACGAAAAAATCAAGAAATGCTATCAATTTGTATTTGTGACAACGGTATTGGGATTGAAAAAGAGAGCATTTCAAATATTTTTGACCGATTTTATCAGGCAGACAATTCGGACACCCGCTTGTATGAAGGTACCGGGATTGGATTGGCTTTGGTGAAAGAATTGGTTGAATTGCATAGCGGAACCGTTAAGGCTTTCAGTAATAAAGAGTTAAAAGGACAAAATGGAACAACTTTTTCCATCGAACTTCCTTTTGGAAATGTTTCTGAAATCAGCAATGAACAGGCGATTGAATTAGAAAATCAAAATCCTTCCGCAGTAAATGTCCATCAAAATAAGAAACTGCAAATACCCGAAATAAGCTTCGATAAAAAAATAATTGTTTTGGTTGAAGACAATTTGGCAATCAGAACTTTTGTCAAAAATCTTTTGCAACCAACCTATAAAGTTATTGAAGCTTCTAATGGGGAGGAAGGTTTTGAACAAGCAAAAAGAACAATTCCGGATGTAATAATTACCGATGTGATGATGCCAAAACTTAATGGAATTTCTATGGTTCACCTTTTAAGAAATGAAGAGAAAACGAGCCATATACCTATTGTTATTTTAACAGGAAAAGCTGCACATGAAGATCGGCTTGCTGGATTGGAAACTGGTATTGAGGCTTATTTAACAAAACCGTTTAGCGTAAAAGAACTTCAATTAATTTTAAACAATCTTATTCAGCAAAGAGAGCAGCTTCTTAAAAAATATAAAAATAAATTTGTGGTTGCGTCTGATGAAATTCCGCTGGCATCCGTTGATCAGCTATTTTTGGAAAAAGCGATACAACACATCAAGGACAATATAGAGAACACCAGTTTTAGTGTGGAGCAACTTGCAGATAAAATGTGTTTAAGTCCGTCACAATTACACCGTAAACTTCAAGCGCTCATTGATCAGGCTCCGGGTCAATTAATCCGTAATATTCGATTGCAACGCGCAGCAGATTTAATCAAAAAAAATGCAGGAACCTTAGCTGATATTTGCTTTCAGACAGGTTTTAACGATCAAACTTATTTTTCAAGAGCTTTTAAAAACCAATTCGGCTGCAGCCCATCTGCTTTCAAAAAAGACAATCCTTCTCGCTGATCATAACAAAAATTCATTGTTAATTTCCAAATTGTAATTTTTCTTCTTTAAACAATTTTTTTGCCATAAAAGTCCAAGTTTTTGCAATAATTGTGCAATTTTTTTTGAAGTTCACAGCTTAGTTTTGGAACATCTAACCAATTAAACAATTTAAATTATGAAAAAATTATTATTGCTTGCAGTTCTTATTCCAATGTTTGCATTTTCTCAAAATGATGGAAGTAAACTATTAAACATGAGTGAAATTACAGTAAAACCAGGCCACGAATCACAGTTTATTGCTGGCGTAAAAATGTGGAAAGAATGCTATTTGGAAAACAAAGGAACCGACAAATGGAATGTTTGGAGACGCGTGCAAGGAGAAGGGATTATGTATGTTTTAACAGGGATGATGGACAATTGGGCTGAAATGGACAAAGACGATGCTGCAGGAAAAGAATGTCGTATGAAAGTACTTGATTTTATTATGCCTCACGTAGTGAAAGTAAATTACAGCATTGGCCGTACTATGCCAGAAGTTAGCAAAAGCACACCTTCCGAAGGGACAAAATTAGTATCGGTAGGTTTCTATAGGGTTGATAATGGCCCTGCTTTTAATGAACTTATTAAAGAAACATCTTCAACAATGAGATCAGTTGAAGGAACACCTAGAAGTACTTGGTACTCGTTTGCTGGAGGTGGACCAGATTCTCCGCATTTTATGGTTTCAACACCTTTTAAAGGATTTGCTGATTTAGAC
>CAZBGP010000098.1:0-9015 GCA_964491495.1 uncultured Lutibacter sp.
ACGGACAATGACGGTGGCCCGGAAAACGGAATTGCTATCAACGATGTAACGGTGAATGAAAGTGCCGGAAACGCTACATTCACTGTAACACTCACAGGAAACGTGCAAGGCGGATTCACTGTTGATTATGCGACTGCAAACAACAGCGCGATTGATCCTGCTGATTATACTAGCACAAGCGGAACATTGACTTTCACTGGCACAACTGGGGAAACCCATAATATAGTGGTGCCAATCATCGATGACAGTTGGATAGAGTTTGAGGAAAACTTCTTTGTAAATTTAAGTGAGTTGAGCACCGAATTAATAGGTATCAAAGATAATCAAGGAATTGGAATTATTATTGACAATGATGGAGGTCCTCAAAACGGATTGGTAATCAACAATGTTTCAGTGAATGAAAACGCCGGAAACGCCACATTCACCGTAACACTCACAGGAAATGTACAAGGCGGATTTACAGTTAATTATGCGACTGCAAACGGAAATGCAATAGCGCCAAGTGATTATACAAGTACTTCTGGAATGTTAACCTTTAACGGAACAAACAATGAGACTAAAACAATCACAGTCCCAATCACAGATGACAGTTGGATAGAGCCTACAGAGAACTTCTTTGCGAACTTAAGTAATTTAAGCACATCGCTTATCGGCATCAACGACAATCAAGGCATTGGAACTATTATTGACAATGACGGTGGCCCTCAAAACGGATTGGTAATCAACAATGTTTCAGTGAATGAAGGTGACGGAAACGCTATATTCAATGTTACGCTTACAGGAAACGTGCAAGGCGGATTTACTGTTCTTTATGCCACGGCAAACAACAGCGCCATTGCTCCGGGAGATTATACAAGCACTTCTGGAAATTTAACCTTTACGGGAACAAACAATGAGACCAAAACAATCACAGTCCCAATCATTGATGACAATTGGATAGAACCTACAGAAAACTTCTTTGTGAACTTAAGTAATTTAAGCACATTGCTTATCGGCATCAACGACAATCAAGGAATTGGAACGATTACAGACAATGATGGAGGCGACCTAAACGGAATTGCCATCAACTATGTGACCGTAAATGAAGGTGAAGGAAATGCCACATTTACAGTAACACTTTCAGGAAATGTGCAAGGCGGATTTACCGTTAATTATGTGACTGCAAACAACAGCGCATCAGCGCCTGGCGATTATACAAGCACCATCGGAACATTAACTTTTATAGGTACTAATGGTGAATCGCACAATATAATTGTTCCAATCATCGATGACAATCTCATAGAACCTGCAGAAAACTTCTTTGTAAATTTAAATGAATTGAGCACTGAATTAATAGGCATCATCGATGGACAAGGAACTGGAACCATCACTGACAATGATGGTGGTCCTCAGAATGGAATCACAATCAACGATGTGACCATAAATGAAAACGCCGGAAACGCTACATTCACAGTAACACTTACAGGAAATGTGCAAGGCGGATTTACGGTTGCTTATGCCACCGCGAACGAAAGTGCCATTGCTCCAGGTGATTATACCAATACCAATGGAATATTGACCTTTACAGGTAACAATGGAGAAACCCATAATGTGGTTGTTCCAATCATCGATGACAATCTGATAGAACCTTCAGAAAACTTCTTTGTGAACCTGAGCAATTTAAGCACATCGCTTATTGGCATCAACGACAATCAAGGCATTGGAACTATTATTGACAATGATGGAGGTCCTCAAAACGGATTGGTAATCAACGATGTTTCAGTGAATGAAAGTGACGGAAATGCTACATTCATTGTAACACTTACAGGAAATGTGCAAGGCGGATTTACGGTTGCTTATGCCACCGCAAACGGAAGCGCCATTGCTCCGGGTGATTACACAAGCACTTCTGGAACTTTGAATTTTGAAGGTACTAACGGTGAATCACACAATATAATTGTTCCAATCATCGATGACAATCTAATTGAGCCTTTAGAAAACATCTTTGTGAATCTGAGCAATTTAAACACAACCCTTATCGGCATCAATGACAATCAAGGAATTGGAACGATTGCTGACAATGATGGCGGAAGCCAAAACGGATTGATTATAAACAATATAACAATTAATGAAAACGGCGGCAATGCTACATTCACAGTAACGCTTACAGGAAATGTACAAGGCGGATTTACGGTTAATTATTTGACAGCAAGCGGAAGCGCATTGTCACCGGGTGATTATACAACAACTTCTGGAACATTAACTTTTGTTGGTACAACTGGGGAAACCCAAACGATAGTTGTTCCAATCATCAATGACAATGTGATAGAGTCCACAGAAAACTTCTTTGTAAACTTAAGTGACTTAAGTACAGTGCTTATTGGCATAAATGATGCTCAAGGAGAAGGAACAATCATCGACAATGATTTGAATGTGAATAATGATGCTGCCACCGCAATTGATAGTGACCCAATAACCATTAATATATTGGCAAACGACTCATTTGGACCAGATGATACCATAGTAAGTGTTGTGATAACTTCAAATCCGCAGCACGGTACTGTTACAATTGGTTCAAATAACAATGTTATTTATACAGCGAATAATGGTTATTTCGGATTGGATACTTTTAGTTATACACTCACAATAGCCAACACAGACGGAAGCTTAAATTCTGGCAAGGCCATTGTTACTGTTACGGTAAATGTATCTCCAAATGCTGCAGACGATCTGGCTGAAACAGAATCTAATATTCCTTTAGATATTGATATTTTGGCCAATGATACTGATGCAGATGGAACAATTGATCCAGCTTCAGTAACAATAATTGAAGAACCTGAAAATGGAACAGTTGTCATAAATACGGATGGAACCGTTACATACACTCCAGATGAGGACTTTATCGGCGATGATATGTTTACATATCAAGTTTGTGATAATGATGGCTTATGTGATACCGCAACGGTAAGTGTTGTTGTTGCAGGTGTTTTAGCGGCAGAACTTATTATTCCTGAAGGATTTTCACCAAACGATGATGGAATTCACGATGAATTTGATGTGGAAGGACTTGCCAATTTATATCCAGATTTCAAAATGGTCATCTACAATAGATGGGGAATTATAGTCTATGATTATACACATAACGGAAATCCATTAAGTATGCCAATTTGGTGGGATGGATATTCAAGTGGAAGAATGACATTGGGTAATGGTCCGGCTCCTGTAGGAACTTATTTCTATACACTGTACTTTAACAAAGACGGTGCTAAACCTAGGTCAGGATATTTATACTTAAACAGATAAATTAAAGGGAAGTTTTGATAACACTTAAATAACAAGTTTATGAAAAGAGTCACAATAATATTAGGTACACTCGCTATATTGTCTATAAACTTTATTTATAGTCAACAAGACCCGCAATACACGCAATATATGTATAATATGCATATAGTGAACCCTGCATATGCCGGTTCTGAGGGAACATTAAATATAGGATTGTTGCATCGCACACAATGGGTTGGATTAGACGGAGCGCCTAAAACAACTGTTGCAGCCATAAATGCTCCCATCAAAAAAAATATAGGATTGGGATTGTCGGTTTTTGCCGATGAAATTGGACCCGTAAAGGAACAAAACGCATTTGTTGATGTTTCCTACACCATTCAAACATCAGATTATGGAAATCTTGCATTTGGATTAAAAGGAGGTTTTACATTTTTAGATGCACAATTAAGTACCCTGGATTTGGGAGATGACATTCCGGATGATGTGTTTGACAATGATATAAACGATTCCTATGCCAATTTTGGGGCAGGAGCCTTTTATTATACCGATCATTTTTATGCAGGATTGTCGATGCCAAATATGCTAAATCAATTCCATCTTAACAGAAAAGGCGGCGTTATCAGTTCGGCATCAGAAAAGATGCACTACTATTTAACCAGTGGCTATGTTTTTGAAATGAATGACAATTTGAAACTAAAGCCATCGGTATTGTTAAAAGGAGTAGAAGGAGCGCCACTTTCAATAGATTTGGCCGGTAACGTTTTGATTAACAATAAATTTGAGTTGGGTGTATCCTGGCGAATTGACGATTCTTTAAATGCCTTAATGAATGTTGAAGTTGCCAATGGATTTAGAATAGGTTACGCTTATGATTATACGCTTTCAAATTTGGGTGATTTTAATTCAGGATCTCACGAAATTATTTTATTGATAACCATCAGCAATTCCAGAAATGGATTATCGCCTAGATTTTTCTAACTGATAAAAATTTAAAATGATGAAAAAAATAGCCTTAATAATTTTATTGTTCAGCTTTTTCACAAGCAAAGCTCAAATAGAAGCGCCGCGTTATTTTATAAAAAATATTGAGGCCAACAATGCTTTATCCAATTTTGGCGCAGCTTTTTATGGCGAAGACAAACTTGTGTTTGCCGCTCCAACCAAAAGAAATTACATCATCAGCAATGTATGGAAAGGAAATAATCAGCCATATTTAGACCTTTATGTCGGTACTATTGCTGAAGAAGGCGGACTTAAAGACGTTCAAAAATTTTCAGATGTTGTTAATACTAAATTTCACGAAGCCGATGTTACTTTTTCAAAAGATAAAAAAACAGTGTATTTTACACGCAGCAATTATTTTAATGGAAGGTATGGAAAAGATTCTTTGGGCATTAACAGATTAAAAATGTTTAAAGCCACCCAAGATGCAGCAGGTAACTGGTCAGAAATCTATAATATGCCATTCAACAATGACAACTATTCTGTTGGTCATCCAACCTTAAGCGAAGACGGAAAAACCTTGTATTTTATTTCGGATATGCCGGGAACATTGGGAAAAACGGATATTTTTAAAGTTGCTGTCAATGATGACGGCTCTTACGGAACACCCATAAATTTAGGAAAAGAGATCAACACGCCAGAAAAAGAAATGTTTCCGTTTATTGCAGGAAATGATGAATTGTATTTTTCATCAGAAGGCAGGGGAGGTTTAGGAATGCTGGATGTATTTATGAGTAAACTAAATAAAAATGGTGTTGAATATACCAAACATTTAGAAGAACCAATAAATAGCGAAATGGACGATTTAGGTTTTATCATGAATAAAGAAACCAGAGAAGGCTACTTTACTTCAAATCGATCTGGCGGAAAAGGAGATGATGATATTTATTATTTCAGAAATTTGGAATGCAACCAATCTATAGTTGGATTGGTGAAAGATAAAAAAACAGGATGGGTTTTGCCTGGAACATTGGTAACCGTGTTTAAAAACAATGTCAAAATAGATAATCTTACCGTAACTGTTGGAGAAAAGGGTGAATTTGAGTTTCCTGTAGATTGTGAATCTTCCTATAAAATTATTGGAAATAAACAAAACTATCTTGAGGGCTCTGTAGATTTGATAACGACTGATGTAAACAAAAAAGTACATCAAGTGACACTTATAATGGAACCTGATGAAGAGTTTGTTGTTGTTGGAGATAAGGTACTGCTCAAATTAAACACCATTTATTTCGATTTTGACAAATCTGATATCAGGCCTGATGCTGAAATTGAGTTAAAGAAAGCCATTGAAATCATGAAAAAGTATCCAGATATTATAGTTGAATTTGGTGCACATTGTGACTCGAGAGGCCCCGATGCTTATAATGATAAGTTATCTGAAAGAAGAGCGAAGTCAACCGTTGCCTATATAACTGCAAGAGGTATCTCATCTGAAAGATTAACAGGAAAAGGCTACGGAGAAAGAATGTTGGTGAATAATTGTACCAATGGCGTAAAATGTACCGAGGAAGAACACCAATTAAACCGACGAACCGAATTTGTAATTAAAAATCCAGAAGTGATAAATAATGGACAATTGTTAAATAATTATGATCACTAAATTTTCTTGGCAGCCATATAAACTTCCTTGATACTACTACCGTTGTGGGGACGACATTTATCTAATAGTTTATTATGGCTGCTCTTTTTGTTGATTTTTATCCTGACTAAGAACTAAAAATCTTACGAATTCAACAAAAACTCCTTTAATTCCTGATATTTTGAAATCTTTATTGACACTTTTTCTTTACCAATGACTTCCATAATTTGTTTTGGAAGATCAATGGTTTCATTAATGATTGGCTCAACAACGTTTAAAAATTTCACTGGATGTGCAGTTTCTAAAAATATCCCGAAGGCGTTATCGTCAATGCCCTGTTTTTTCAATCCCAAATAACCTACCGCGCCGTGCGGATCGGCGATATAATGGTATTTTTCCTTAATTTCTTTCATCGCATTTTGGGTTGCTGCATCCGTAAACGCGCAGGAGGAAAGCACTTCTTTTAATTTGGCATCGTCATTTTCAAAGATTTCTAAAATGCGGACAAAATTACTGGGATCACCAACATCCATTGCATTGGAAATGGTTTGTTTTGAAGGTTTTGGCGTATAAATTCCTGTTTGCAGATAATTGGGAACAATATCGTTGATATTCGTAGCCGCAATAAACTGTTTAACAGGCAATCCCAATTTGTAAGCCATCAAACCAGCACAAATATTTCCAAAATTTCCGCTGGGAACAGAAAAAACCAAATCTTTTTGTTTGTTTTTCAATTGTTTATAAGCAAAAAAGAAATAAAACATTTGTGGTAACCAACGTGCCACATTGATGGAATTTGCTGAAGTCAAATTTTTATTTGCGATTAATTCTTCATCCAAAAAGGCGGTTTTCACCATCGCCTGGCAATCGTCGAAAGTACCAGTTACTTCTAAAGCGGTAATATTTTTTCCTAAAGTTGTCAGTTGCTTTTCCTGAACGTCGCTCACTTTGCCGCTTGGGTATAAAATTACCACATCAACACCTTCAACGCCAAGAAAACCGCTCGCCACCGCACCGCCGGTATCACCCGAAGTTGCTACCAAAACCGTTACTTTGGCTGTTTTTTCTTCTTTGTTGAAATAGCCCAAGCAACGCGCCATAAATCGCGCGCCAACATCTTTAAACGCCATGGTCGGGCCGTGAAATAATTCCAAAGCAGCAATATTTTCTTCTATGGCAATAATTGGAAAATCAAAGTTTACCGTTGCTGAAATAATTTCTTTTAATTCCTTTTCGGGAATTTCATCGGCAACGAATTGTTTAATCACTTCAAAAGCAATTTCTTCATTTGAAAATTTTTCGATATTATTTAAAAATTCCTTACTTAAAGGGGTTATTTTCTCTGGAAAATACAAACCTTTATCGGGCGCCAAACCTTTAATTACGGCATCTTTAAAGGATACGTTTGGCGCTATTTTATTTAAACTGTAAAAGTTCATATTACTTGCTTTCTAAAATTTTTATTCCTTCTTTATTGACTTTTGATACGTGAATATCATACGGCAAATCAACTTTGTTGTAAACCAATCGCATCGCTTCCGCCACTTTTAAAGCGGTTTCTTTTCCTTTGCTGAGCGCAAAAACTGAAGGTCCTGATCCGGAAATGCCACATCCCAAAGCACCTGCTTTCACCGATTCAATTTTCAATAAATCAAAAGCGGGAATTAAAATAGAACGAATGGGCTCCACAATAAAATCTTCCAAAGAACGCCCGATTAGTTCATAATCTTCCGTATAAAGTCCGCTGATTAGTCCGCCCACATTTCCCCATTGTTTGATGGCATTTTTTAAGGTGACATTTGTTTTCAAAATTTCACGGGCATCAGAAGTTTTGACTTCAATTTGCGGATGAATGACGGTCACGAACAATTCATTGGGTGTATGAATGTTAATAATATCCAATGGTTCATAACTTCTCACCAAGGTAAATCCGCCAAAAAGGGCAGGAGCCACATTGTCGGCGTGCGGAACGCCGCTTGCCAATCGTTCGCCTTCCATAGCAAACCGTACCAAATCTTTTGAACTGAAAGGATCTCCCAACAACTTATTGATGGCCCAAACCGCACCGGCAGAACTTGCGGCACTGCTGCCAATTCCGCTTCCCGGTTTTATGCGTTTGTCTATTTCAATTTCAAATCCGAAGTCAGTATCAATTTCAGCCAAAAGCGCCAGTGCAGCTACACCAGACACATTTTTATGCGTTTCCAAAGGAACCGATTGTCCGGTAATTTTTGTGATTCTCACGCCTTTTTCAGCCACTTTTCTGATGGTCATTTCATCACCGACAGTGTCTAATGCCAATCCCAAAACATCAAAACCGCAAGAAACATTCGCAATGGTTGCCGGCGTAAATATTTTTAGTTCTTTCATTTCTTTACGAATTACTAATTATTGCCAATTCTGATAATATCGGCAAATAAACCCGAAGCCGTAACATCGGCTCCCGCACCGGCACCTTTGATAATTAAGGGTTGTTCACAATATCTATTTGTAAAAAACAACACAATATTGTCTTTTCCTGCCAAATCGTAAAATGGGTGTGTGGCAGGAATTTCCTTTAATCCAACATTTGCCTTTCCATTGTTGAATTCGGCAACATATTTAAGCCGACAATTTTTTGCTTCGGCATTTTTTCGCAATTGTTTAAAATGATTGGCTTCTACTTTTAATGTTTCCATAAAATCGGGTACCGATTTGGCATCCAAACTTAATTTTGGTAAAAAGGAATCATTTTCAATATCGCTTAATTCGAGTTTTGTGCCGCTTTCCCTGGCCAAAATCAAAATTTTACGTGCAACATCAACACCACTTAAATCTATTCTTGGGTCAGGCTCTGTATATCCTTCAACTCCAGCTTGTTGAACTACCTCATAAAATGAAGTTTGCTCGTCAAAATTATTAAAAATAAAGTTTAAACTTCCAGAAAGTACCGCCTGTATTTGAGTGACTTTATCTCCCGATGCAATTAAGTTTTTAAGCGTATCTATAATTGGTAAACCTGCACCAACATTGGTTTCGAATAAAAAGGGCGCACTGTATTTTCTGCTTAAATTTTTCAAATTCACATAATTGTCATAATTTGAAGAACAGGCAATTTTATTGCAAGTCACCACAGCCACGCTTTCCTTTAAATAACTGGCATATAAATTTGCGACAGACTCTTCTGC
>CAZBGP010000099.1:0-8235 GCA_964491495.1 uncultured Lutibacter sp.
CAGAACCAGTGGCAGGCAAGGTAAGCACGCTTCCAAAAGGCATTCCTTTCAAACTACGTTCGCTGTTTTTTAAAATATTCCAAGGATCTTCTCCTTCGTAAACTGCCGCTGCCGATAAAAATTTAGCACCGTCAATCACCGAACCGCCACCAACTGCCATTAAAAAAGTGATGTTTTCGCTTTTAATAACTTTTAAAGCTTCCATTAAAACCGCATATTCCGGATTTGCGGGAATACCGCCAAATTCCAACACTTCAAAATTTGTAAGTGCCGCTTTTACCTGATTGTAAACGCCGTTGTTTTTAATGCTTCCGCCGCCATAAAGCAGCAATACTTTTGCGTTTTCAGGAATTTCTTCTGATAACTTCGCTATTTGGCCTTTTCCAAATAATATTTTGGTCGGATTTTGAAAATCGAAATTGTTCATATATTCATTTTTTAAATGATTTTTAAATGATTTATAAATGATTTAGTCGATGATGGTTACCAAATCTTCTTTGCTTTTTCTTACTTTGGTAAGGTTTACCAACCAGTCTTTATCGGCATTTCTATAGCCAACAGGCAATAAAACCACGCTTCTGAGTCCTTTTTCGCGAAGTTCTAAAATTTTATCCACCGCTGCCGGATCAAAACCTTCAATTGGAGTGGTGTCAACTTTTTCAAAAGCTGCTGCGACTATGGCAACGCCAAAAGCGATGTACGCTTGTTTTGATGCATGAATAAAATTTTCTTCGGCATCTTTTTGCGGATAAATATTTAATAATTGCTGACGATAATTTTCCCAGCCTTCATTTTTTGTATCGCGAATTTCATTTGTTAAATCGAACATTTTGTTGATGCGCTCTGGCGTATATGTATCCCAAGCAGCAAAAACCAGCAAATGCGAACAGTCCGTAACCACAGATTGCTTCCAGGCAACGGCCTTAATTTGTTCTTTAATTTCGGGGTTTGTGATCACCAAAATTTCAAAAGGCTGCAATCCGCTTGATGTTGGCGCCAATCTTGCCGCTTCAAGTATGTTGTCTAATTTTTCCTGAGACACTTTTTCACCGTTCATCGCCTTTGCGGCGTACCGCCAATTTAATTTGTCTATTAATTCCATATTTTTAGTTTGTAATTTATTTGTTTTTTGTCGGCAATAGTGCCATTTCCTGAATTTTATCCGACTCAATTATTTGAAGTCCAGGTTTCTCATTTGCCAAATAAATCATCGCTTTTGCGATGTTTTCGCCTTCTATGATTCGGTATTTTTTTAATTTTCCAACCATCAATGGTTGCAGCAATTTAAAGATGGCAATGCCTATTTTTTCCATCGGCCTGTTTTCATTCCTGTTTCCGCCAATAATGGACGGACGTAAAATGTAAGTGTGCTTAATTTTTTCCGACAAAACTGCCTGTTCCATTTCGCCTTTGGTTTTGTTGTAAAAAACACTGCTTTTGGCGTTGGCGCCCATCGCCGAAACCACTATAAAAGTTGGAATATGATTTACTTTTGCCAGTTTAGCCGCCGCTGCCGGAATACCGAAATCAATGTTTTTGTACACTATTTTATCGGGTGTTTTTTTAGCGGTGGTGCCAATGCAAACAAATACTTCATCGGCGGTAAAATCTTCCTTAAAATTTTTCAAGGTTAAAAGATTTCCAACAATTTCAATCACTTTTGATGAGGTGTTTTCAGTTTTCTTTCTTGAAAACAATTTGATGCTTTCATAGTTTTTATCAGCAATTAATGCTGTTAAAAGCGCTTGCCCCGTTAATCCCGAAGCGCCTAAAATAATGGCTGTTTTTCCCATAATTTATATTTTTATGCTGTTCCAGGCCGAAACAAATGCTTCGGTCAGTTTTTCTTCTGTTAATTCAAAATCACTTCTTTTTTGCATCGTCATTAAAAATGCCAGCGGATAAATGGCGAAGGCATACAACAGATACGGTGAAATATTTTTTATGATTCCCTCTTTTTGTCCGCGTTCCCACAAATCGAGTAAGGGCTGCAGATTTTTTAATCCTTCCTGCCGACTTGCTTCATCAATCATTGTATTGGTGTTGTCGCATTGCGATAAAAAAACAGCTTCTTCAAACTGCTGGATTTTGAATTGTGCAATGTTGCGCCAAATTAGTTCAAAGCCATTTTTTACAGGTAAATTCACCAAATAATCCTTAAAAGCATAATCGCTGAACGACGCTTTTGTTTCTAAATACAGCTTGTTGATCAGGTCCTGTTTGTTCTCAAAATAAATATAAATGGTTGCGGGTGAAACGCCTGCAATTTTTGCTATTTTCGACATGGGCGCATCATGGAAACCGTTGTTGTTCACCAAATGAAGTGTTGCATTTAACAGCGCAATTCGTTTTTCGTTACTTTTTGTTCGTTTTGCCATTGTTAATTTTTAAAGTTTTTTTCTGGCGCAAAGATAAACTATATTTTTTTACAAAATGAACGTTCATTCGTTTTGTAAATATAAAATAATGTTAAAACTTAAAATGAGTACTTTTGCTGCAATACAGCGATTATGGGAAACAATAAAAAAACAAGCGAACTTCATCCAAGCAACAAACATAGCAAAGGTTATGATTTTACAGAATTGTTCGAAGCATACCAACCCTTGAAAGCATTTGTGTTTGTAAACGCTTACGGCACCGAAACCATCGATTTTGCCAACCAAAAAGCGGTAAAAAGTTTAAATACGGCCTTGTTGTTTAAAGATTACAAAGTTAAATTTTGGGAATTCCCTGATGACAATTTGTGTCCGCCCATTCCCGGCCGTGTTGATTATATCCATTATCTGGCCGATTTGCTGAAAGCATCAGGCATTGGTGAAAACGCAAAAGTGTTGGACATTGGCACCGGCGCCAATTGCATTTATCCGCTTTTGGGAAATGCGGCTTATGGCTGGAAATTTACCGGAACGGATATCGATGCAAAATCATTAGGATTTGCGGAATTGATTGTGAAAAAAAACAAACTGGACCAATCCATCAAATTATTGAAGCAAACCCATTCAACCCAAATTTTAAAAGGGATTTTGAACGAAACCCACAAGTTTTCGGCAGCTATGTGCAATCCGCCTTTTTACGGTTCGCAGGAAGAAGCGATGATGGCGAACACAAGAAAGTTGACGGGTTTGGGAAATGAGAATGATGCCAACTTGCGGAATTTTGGCGGAAAACAACAGGAATTATGGTATAAAGGCGGTGAAAAAGCATTTCTTCACACTTATTTATATGAAAGTTCTATGCTTAAAACACAGTGCTTTTGGTACAGCTCTTTGGTTTCCAAAAAGGAAAATGTGGAAGGAATGTGCGATTCCCTTAAAAAATTAAAGGCTACCGACATAAAAATAATCCCGATGCACCAGGGCAATAAAATTACACGAATTGTGGCCTGGACTTTTTTAACCGAGGAGGAGCAAAAAGAATGGAAATCCGAAGAAAAATAAGATTCAAAATTCATACAAAATAAAAAAGCGGGCGCAATTTGCGCCCGCTTTTCACTTTTTCATTTCAATAGCAATTTTCCCCATTATTTTGTGCCTAACAGCAACATTTCGTTTACGATAATTTCGGTCACGTATCTTTTTACGCCATCTTTGTCGTCATAACTTCTTGAAGTTAATTTGCCTTCAATGGCCACTTCTTTTCCTTTTTCCAAATATTTTTCAGCAATTTCAGCTGTTTTTTCCCAGGCAACCACATTGTGCCATTGGGTATCCGTTACTTTTTCTCCTTTCGCGTTTTTGTAGGTTTCATTTGTGGCGATAGAGAATTTTGCCAATTTTTTTCCCGATTCTAAAGTGATGATTTCAGGATTGTTTCCTAAGTTTCCAATTAACTGTACTTTGTTTCTTAACGTACTCATAAGATAAGGTTTTAAATTTAGTCGAATGTCATTAGTTCAATTCAACAGGGCAAATGTAAGATGGGTGTTTTAGGTTATTCGGTTGGTATTTAATTACTTTCGATTGTAAATGTTTGTAGTCGCTTGTAAACGGATAATAATTTAGTATATTTGACTTTATGCTACTAAAAAAAACTCAAATGATTGTAAATTTCAGAAAGGAAATTTGGACGCCCTTTTCCAATGAAAATTGGTGCGAGGATGATGAATACATGGTTTCAAACTATGGGCGCGTTAAAAAGAAAAAAATTTACGAAGAAAATTGGCGGCTGTCTCCAACTTGTATAGTTTGCAATTATGAATCTTTAGGATATGCCAAAAAAGTCAATAGAAAATCGTCCCAATTTTATGTGCATCGGATGGTGGCAATTGTATTTTTGGAAAAAAGGGAAGATCAAAATTTTGTTATTCATTTAGACTTTGATAAATTAAACAATGTCGCTGCCAATTTAAAATGGGCAAATAAAACAGAAATGTTTTTACACCATAAAAAAAATCCAAAAAAAATTGCACGAATTGGTCAAGTAACCACCTCAAAATTAACTGAAGGCCGTGTCAGAATAATTAAAAAGAAAATGCTGGATCCAAACCGCAGAACCAGGGTGCGCTTAATTGCCAAACAATTCGGCGTTTCCGAAATGCAGTTGTACCGCATTAAATCAGGCGAAAATTGGGGCCATATAAAAATTGATGAATAAATTTTAAGCTAAATTATAATTGCTATAATTATTAGAAAATTGCCAATAAAAAGATAAAAAAATTGATATGAAAACAAAATGCTTAGAATGTGATGAACCCTTTAGCGGCAGAATCGATAAAAAATTCTGTTCCGATTATTGCCGAAACAGCTACAACAATAAAGTTGACAAGGACTCCAAAAACTTAATTCGAAACACCAACAACTGGCTTCGCAAAAACCATCGCTTGCTTACAGAGCTTAATGAAACAGGAAAAACCAAAGTCACCAGAAGAAAACTGCTCGACGGGAATTTTGATTTTAATTATTTTACCTCAATTTATACCACAAAAACCGGCAACACTTATTTTTATGTTTACGATCAAGGTTATTTGGCTTTGGAAAACGACTATTATTTGCTAATTAAAAAGGAATAAAGAGTTTTTAAACGCAAAGCCCTACCCTTGCGGGAACACCCAAAATAAAATGCTTGCTTGACGAAAAAACAGTATTTAACAGGAATAAATCCTGTTAAAATTTATTTTCCACTTCGGCGGCTTCCAACATTAAATAATGCAGGTCGGTATTTTTTATGAAGGGTTTTAACAAGTCGCTTCCCGGTCCGAACATTGCCAATTCCACATAATCGGCAGAATGGTCCATACTGATCCAACCCACAGAATTGTGCTGTTTTTGGATTTTTGAAAAAGCTTCAAACGGCAAATGTCTTGAGTTGTATAAACCGTCTTCACCGGCTTTTATATTGCTGTAATAGCCTAAGATTAACTTGGCTTCCTCATCGGTTGCCATAAAATTATTGGCGTATTCAATACGTTCTTTTACCTGCGAAATGGAGGTTTCTTTTCCAAAACCGTTTAAAATCCATTCGTTGGAGTGTTTGTAGTTGTGGATGCTGTCAAAATTTTCATTGGCATTTTTGCCATAAATAATTCCGGGATTTGCGTTTCCGTGATCTGTGGTAATAATAACCAAAGTTTCTTTGTCCTGTTCGGCAAAATCGATGGCCACTTTTATGGCTTCATCGTGAGCCGCCTGATCGTAAATTAAGCCGGCAATATCGTTTCCGTGTGCCGCCCAATCCACTTTTCCTGCTTCCACCTGAAGCACAAAACCTTCAGGATGATTTTTCATCATTTCAATCGCTTTTTGGGTCATTTCACCCAAAGTCGGAATTTTTTCTGTAAGTTCTTTATTGCTTTCTCTGTCTTTTGAATAAGGAAGTCCGTCATTGTAAAAAACACCTAAAATAGATTTTCCGCTGTCGGCAGCAATCATTTCATTTCTTGTTTTTACCACCTGGTATCCTTTGTCGGAAAATTCCTGATACATATCGCGTTTGTCTTTTCTGTGTTCAGAAGAAAAATAATTATTTCCTCCGCCCATCATCACATCAAATCCTTGCTGTAAATACTCTTCGGCAATGAAATCTTGGTCATTTCGTCTTTTGCTGTTGATGCAAAATCCTGCCGGAGTTGCGTGCGTAATTGGAACGGTGGTCACACAGCCAGCCATTTTACCGGCTTTTTTAAATTTTTGCCAAATAGGCAAATGCGATTCTCCGTTAGGACCAACATTTAAAGCGCCATTGTTTATTCTAACTCCGCCACCCCAGGAAGAGCTTGCCGCTGCAGAATCGGTCACGATGGAATTTGCCGAAGCCATATCCATTAATGCACGATTTACTCGATTGTCTTTATACAATTGCAGCCAATTGCTTCCTTTTCCAGTTTTTCGTGAAAGGTAAATATCGGTCATATTTAAGGTTCCGGTACTCATACCGTCGCTTATGATAACAATGATATTTTTTGCTTTTTTATTGCTTTTTTCATCGTTAAAATCTAACGAGGAAGCCGCAATATCAAAAGGATTTAACAAGGAAGTTCCAAGCGCAAAAAGAGAGCCGTTTCTAAAAAATTTTCTTCTGTCCATGAAGGGTTGATCTAAAATATTTGGCAAATATAAATTATTAATAAACAATTGATGTTACGCATGTTTTAATAATTTGTTAATTACAGTGAAATATTTTGGCGGATTCGAGATTTATTTTCCCGATAATCTAAAAAATAAACTAAATTTAAATAATTGAATTTATACACTATGATTCCGAAAAAACACCACCAAATTGTCTCACTATTCTTAATAGGATACACAATTTTTTATAGTTTTTATTCTTTATCACCTTCGTCAAAAATTGAAAAAACAAGTTCATTAACGGAGTTTTCTGCCGATAAAGCGTTGCTGCAATTAAAAGAAATTACTAAAAAACCACATTTCACGGGTTCGCCAGAGCATGAAGTTGTCAGAAATTACCTTGTTTCCGAATTGGAAAAATTAGGATTGCAAGTTGAAATTCAGGAACAAATGGCAGTGAACAAGAAATGGAGAGCGGCCACAAACAACAAAAATATTTTAGCACGAATTAAGGGAAGCGGAAATGGAAAAGCATTGTTGTTGCTTTCCCATTATGATTCCAATCCGCATTCTTCACTTGGCGCCAGTGATGCCGGAAGCGGCGTGGTGGTTATTTTGGAAGGCGTTCGTGCTTTTTTGGCGAAAAAGGAAATTCCAAAAAACGATATTATTATTTGCATTTCCGATGCCGAAGAATTGGGTTTGCTGGGCGCCAACGCTTTTGTGAATCATCATCCTTGGGCTAAGGAAGTTGGACTGGTGCTGAATTTTGAAGCCAGAGGCAGTGGCGGACCAAGTTATATGTTGCTGGAAACCAACGGCGGAAACAAAAAGTTGATTGAAGCATTTCAGCAGGCAGATTCTGATTATCCGGTGGCCACATCCTTAATGTACAGTATTTACAAAATGTTGCCTAATGATACCGATTTAACCGTATTTAGGGAAGGTGCAAATATTGACGGCTATAATTTTGCCTTTATTGATGACCATTTTGATTACCACACGGTTCAGGATTCTTATGAACGAATGGATATGAGTTCCTTGAAGCATCAAGCTTCTTATTTGATGGCTACTTTAAATTATTTTGCAGATGCCGATTTGGATAATTTGAAATCAGAGTCGGATTATGTGTACTTTAATTTCCCTTACTTCGGCCTGGTGTTTTATCCGTTTTCTTCGGTAATTCCTATGTTTGTTGCTTGTGCTGTGTTGTTTTTGGTGGTTCTTTTTATGGGCATATTAAAAAAGAAATTGACCGTTAAGGGAATTGTAAAAGGATTTTATCCGTTTTTGGCTTCCTTGCTAACATCAGCTGCTTTGGCGTTTTTTGGCTGGAAATTGCTGTTGAAAATTCATCCGCAATATCAAGATATTTTACACGGTTTTACCTACAACGGCTATTATTATATTGCCGCATTTGTGTCGCTGACATTGGCATTGTGTTTTTGGTTTTATAAAGGCTATTTTGCAAAAAGAAGCAAACAGGATTTATTGGTAGCGCCCTTATTTTTCTGGCTGGTCATTAACGGATTTGTGGCATTTTATTTGCCTGGCGCCGCATTTTTTATACTTCCGGTTGTCATTTTGCTGGCCATCCTTTTTGTCGCACAATTTTCTGTTTCCAAAGTTGATACCATGTTGCTTTTTACACTGTTCAGCATTCCGGTGCTCATCATATTTGCGCCCTTGGTGAAAATGTTCCCTGTTGGGCTCGGACTTAAAATGTTGGTGG
>CAZBGP010000099.1:8245-9008 GCA_964491495.1 uncultured Lutibacter sp.
TGGTTTCAGCGGTGTTTACCGTGTTGTTATTCGGATTTATGGTTCCGGTTTTTCAGCAATATAAAGATCATAAAAAGTTAAGTCTGGTGTTTTTGCTGATGGGTTTGATGGCCTTGATTTCGGCTTCCATGTTTTCATCTTATAGCGTTGAACGCAAAAAACCAAACAGTGTTTTGTATGTTTTCGACAGCAATAAGAATGAAGCCTATTGGGCGAGTTACAATATTGAAACGGATGATTTTACGAAACAATTTTTAGGTGAAAATCCTTCAAAAGGCAGTTACGATGAAAATACAACGGCGAGTAAATACCGAACGAATATTCAACTGCACGCAAAAGCGACAATCATTAATCTTGAAAAACCTGTAATTTCGATAGTTTCAGATACCATTATTGGCACCGACAGGAAACTGGTTTTGCGCATTGAATCACCTCGAAATGCCAATAAAGTTGAGCTGTTGGCTAAAATTCCCATTCAGTTTAAATCGTTTATGGTAAATAAAGAGCCTTTGAAAAACGACACAAACGGTCAATATGTGTTTTTTGTGGAAAAAGGCACCATTATGAATTTTTACAGAACGAGCAAAGATGAAATTATCGAAATTGAATTTGTGGTCGATAAAAATCAAGTGATGGATATCGATGTTTTGGAAGCCAAATACGATTTGTTCACCAATCCGCAATTCAAAATAAGGCCAAGAACCGATTTGATGATGCCAACCCCATTTGTGCTAAATGACGCCACCGTCATAAAAACCAACCT
>CAZBGP010000100.1:0-8937 GCA_964491495.1 uncultured Lutibacter sp.
GTTCGCCATTAATCATTCCTTTGTGTATCAAAATTTGTAATGGCTCGTTTCATTTGTTATTTGTTATTTTTTTATTTGTCAAATGGAACGCTTAGAATCTTTCTTTTTTCTGTTAGATTATTTTGTTGTAAGCGTTTCATCTATTGGGATTGTTATTAATAATTAAAGCTGCAATAACTCCCGGTATCCAACCCAAACATGTTAAAACAAAAACAATAATAAATGAGCCACAGCCCTTGTCGATAACCGCCAAAGGAGGAAAAATAATACACAGAATTACCCTAAAAATGCCCATTTTTTTATTTCCCCAAAGGTCTAAAAAATAAATTTAGTTTACAACGTTTATAATTAGAGCTACAATATGAGCTCATATTGACTTTTTTCAATTGGCTAAAAAATTGCTCTTTTGATTCTGCTTTTCATCTTTTTTTCCTTCCGTAGGGTTGCTATGCAATTAAAAAAAAACTTCTATCAGACTCAAAATAGCTAATTTTCGCTTCAATCAAAAAAATCAAGATGAGTTCTATAATTAAAATGTATTTTTGTTAAAATTCCTGATAAATGTCTATTGAAGTAAAAAATATAACCAAATTATACGGTGAACAAAAAGCGTTGAACAATGTTAGTTTTTCTATAGAAAAAGGAGAAATTGTTGGTTTTTTAGGGCCAAATGGTGCCGGAAAATCGACGATGATGAAAATAATCACCGGTTATATCAACGCTTCAGAAGGTGAAGTTTTTGTCAATGATTTCAACGTTTCCACCCACAAACTGGAATTGCAAAAAAGCATTGGTTATTTGCCGGAAAACAATCCGTTGTATTTGGATATGTATGTGCGTGAATATTTGCAGTTCAATGCATCTGTGCATAAAATTTCCAAGGATGAAATTGAAATTATAATCGTAAAAGTTGGTTTATCGCCTGAAGCACATAAAAAAATTAATCAGCTATCGAAAGGTTATCGCCAGCGTGTTGGTTTGGCGGCGGCCTTGTTGCACAATCCGGAGGTTTTGATTTTGGATGAGCCAACAACAGGAATGGACCCAAACCAATTGGCAGAAATACGAAGTTTGATTAAAGAAGTGGGAAAAGACAAAACTGTGCTGTTTTCAACCCATATTTTGCAGGAAGTTGAAGCTGTTTGCGACCGGGTTATTTTAATTCACAACGGACAAATTATTGCCGATAAAAATTTAAAGGAATTGACGGGGAATCAGGAACAGGTGATTGAGGTGGAATTCGATTATAAAATTGAAAAACAACTGATAGAAAACATTCCACATTTAAAATCGGCCAATAATGTGCACGACACCATTTGGGAACTGACTTTTGACACCTTAAAAGATATGCGCCCGGCAGTTTTTGATTTTGCGCATGACAACGGATTAAAAACCCTAAACCTGACCGCCAAAAACAAAAATTTAGAAAAGTTGTTCAGGGAATTGACTGTTTAGAATTTCTAAAAAACCAAGAACCAACAAAATTTAATTCAGCTTAAAATGGATTTCTTCATTTTTTAGGATTTTTAGAAAACTGTTGTCAACCTTCACTTTTACAGATTTGCTGTGCAAATTTAATTTTACGTTTTCGGATAAATCGTATACGATGAAATCTACCGGAACAGTGCCTTCATTTTCCTTCATAATTTTATGAATTTCTTCCACTTTAAGTTTGTCTATTTTATTGATGTCTAAACTGATGGTGAGTTTTTTAGTTTGCTTTTCCAGCACATCCTGTAAAATCTGAATGTCTGTAAAATTAACCCTGGGCTCGGAAAGTTTCCCGTCTTTATTGCGCCACCCGGCAGTGACAGAAACCCTGATTTGTCGAAAAGCGTCTTCAAATAAATAGGGTTTAAATTTCAAATAATCATCCTTAAAAATCCTGAATTCGTGACTGTCGCTGTAATCGACTACCGTAAATGAGCCCCATTCATTTCCGTTTTGAGAAGTTTTGTGCTGCACATCTGTCAAAATTCCCGAAAAAGTCATCGTGGAACCTATATATTTATTGAGATCTTCTTTAAAAACACGCACTGTAGAATTGCAGAAATAATCGATTTCATTTCTAAATTCATCCAACGGATGACCAGAAATATAAATGCCGACCATTTCTTTTTCACGCGACAATTTATACATCATTCCCCATTTTTGTGCCTGCGGAATTTCAGGTTCAGGAAATTGTATTTCGGAAGCTTCTCCAAATAATGAAACCTGGGCGGAGTTTTTATTTTCCTGAAATTTACTTCCGTAACGAATGGCGCGTTCAATAAAAGAAACGCCTTTTTCATCCGGTTGATAATATTGTGCGCGGTGTACATTGGTGAAAGAATCAAATCCGCCGGCCATCGCGAGTCCGTCGAAAGCTTTTTTGGTGGCGGCGCGCAAATCGACGCGTTTGGTCAAATCGAAAATAGAAGTATAATTTCCGTTTTTCTTGCGTTCTTCAACAATGGCGGCTACTGCCGATGCGCCAACACCTTTTATGGCACCCATTCCAAAACGGATAGCGCCTTCTTTGTTTACCGCAAATTTGTAGAATGACTCATTGATATCTGGTCCCAAAACTTTAATGCCCGCTCTTTTGCATTCTTCCATAAAAAAGGAAATTTGCTTAATGTCGCTCATATTGTTCGACAACACCGCAGCCATAAATTCTGCAGGATAATTTGCTTTTAAATAAGCGGTTTGATAAGCGATATAGGCGTAACAAGTTGAATGCGATTTGTTAAAAGCATATTCGGCAAAGGCTTCCCAATCTTTCCATATTTTTTCCAAAACGGGTTCTGGATGGTTGTTGGCTTTTCCTCCTGATATAAATTGAGGTTTCAGTTTCACCAACAATTCCAAAATCTTTTTTCCCATCGCTTTACGCAACATATCCGCTTCACCTCTTGTAAAACCTGCAATTTTTTGGGAAAGCAACATCACCTGCTCCTGATAAACGGTAACGCCATACGTTTCCTTCAGAATTTCTTCCATCACCGGCAAGTCGTATTCAATGGCTTCTTCTCCGTGTTTACGCATAATAAACAAGGGAATGTATTCCATCGGACCCGGACGATACAAGGCATTCATGGCAATTAAATCGGCAAACTGGGTTGGTTTTAACGATTTTAAGTGTTTTTGCATTCCAAAAGACTCATATTGGAAGATGCCTATGGTTTCACCACGTTGAAAAAGTTCGTATGTTTTGGGATCATCCAAAGGAAAATCATCTGGAACCAACTCAATGCCATGTTTTCCTTTGATGATTTTGAGGGTATCTTTAATTAAGGACAAGGTTTTCAATCCCAAAAAGTCCATTTTTAGCAAACCGGCACTTTCTACCACATTGTTGTCGAATTGCGTCACATACATATCTGTATCTTTCGCCGTGGCCACCGGAATTAAATTGGTAATATTTTCGGGAGTAATGATGATGCCGCAAGCGTGGGTTCCGGTATTTCTCAAAGAACCTTCTAAAGCACGTGCCTGATTGATGGTTTGGGCGGCCAAGTCATCGCCAGCCGCAATTCGCCTAAGTTCGTTTACATTTTCTAAATCTTCACTCCTTAAACCTTTGATGATGGCTTTGCTTTTTTCGTCTTCGCCAAAAATGTTTTTCAGTTTAACCAGCGGAATCAATTTTGCGATTCTGTCGGCATCAAACAATGGCAAATCCAGCACACGCGCCGTATCTCTGATGGATGATTTTGCGGCCATCGTTCCATAAGTGATAATTTGTGCCACTTGGCTAGCGCCGTATTTGTTAATCACGAAATCAATCACTTTTTGTCGGCCTTCGTCATCAAAATCAATATCAATATCGGGCAAAGAAACACGATCCGGATTTAAGAAACGCTCAAAAAGCAAATCGTATTTTATGGGGTCAATATTGGTGATCCACAAACAATAAGCAACAACAGAACCTGCTGCCGAACCTCGTCCCGGTCCAACCGCAACGTTCATTTTTCGGGCTTCCAAAATAAAATCCCAAACAATTAAAAAGTAGCCAGGATAACCTGTTTTTTCAATAACCGACAATTCAAAATCAAGTCGTTCAATAAGATCATCTGTCAATATTTCGCCATATCTTTTTTTGGCGCCTTCATAAGTCAGATGGCGCAAATAGGCATTTTCACCTCTAACACCGCCATCGATCGCGTCTTCCGGATTTACAAATTCCTGCGGAATGGCAAATTTTGGCAGCAACACGTTACGCACCAAGGTATAAATTTCAACTTTGTCTGCAATTTCCTGAATATTGGTAATGGCTTCAGGTAAATCGGCAAACAAACTTTTCATCTGTTTCTGCGATTTGAAATAGTATTCGTTGTTTGGCAATCCGTAGCGAAAACCCCTTCCTTTTCCTATGGGCGTTGCTATTTTTTCGCCATCTTTTACACACAATAAAATATCGTGCGCCGTTGATTCCTCTTGCTTTGTGTAATACGTATTGTTGGTGGCAATTAATTTTACCTGATGTTTTTTTGAAAATTCAACCAGTACTTCATTAACGTGATTTTCATTTTCCTGATCGTGGCGCATCACTTCCAAATAAAAATCGTCCCCAAATTGTTCTTTCCACCAAAGCAATGCTTCTTCGGCTTGTTTTTCGCCAACATTTAAAATTTTGCTCGGGATTTCTCCAAATAAATTTCCCGAAAGCACCATTAAACCTTCCTTGTATTTTTCAATAATATTTTTATCGATTCGCGGAATATAATAGAACCCTTCGGTATTGGAAATCGATGACATTTTAGCCAAATTATGATAGCCAATTTTGTTTTTTGCCAAAAAAACTATATGGTAGCCGTTGTCTTTTTGAGATTTGTCTGTATGATCTTCACACACATAAAACTCACAGCCCAAAATTGGTTTTATGGGAAGTTTTGCTTCTTGGCCTTCCGCTAAATTTTCATTAAATTTTTCGATGGATTTGTTGTAATCCAGCGCTTCTTTTATAAAGTAAAAAGCGCCCATCATATTTCCGGTATCGGTTAAGGCAACCGCCGGCATTTTATCTTTTATGGCCGCTTGAAGCAGGTTGCTGACACTGGAAGTGGACTGTAATATGGAAAATTGCGAATGACAATGCAAATGCGCAAAATTTGCATTTTTTAGGGCTTTAGAAGTGCCTTTAACGGGTGTTATTTCTTCAGAATTTTCTTCTGATGTTGTTTTTAATTTTTTGCTTTCTTTTTTTAGGTCGATGTGTTTTAAGCCGATTACATCAATCGTGGTCGGATTTTTGGCTTCAAATACTTCAAAATAATCTGAAGAAACTTTGAGTTCTTCTTTGTTAAAAACCCTTATCCGAATTAATTCCAGAAAACAACGCGTGGTGGCTTCCACATCGGCAGTTGCATTGTGCGCTTCACCAAAAGGCGCATTGAATAAATATTGGTGCAATTCAGTTAACGTAGGAAATTTAAATTTACCGCCGCGTCCGCCTTTAAGCTGGCACAAGTTTGCCGTGGTTTCGGTACAAGTGTCTAAAACCGGTAAAACATTTAAATTGGTCGCCAGTTCTTTTCTGTGAAATTCACAGCCTATAATATTAAGGTCGAACTTGACATTTTGGCCAACCACAAAAGTAGTTTTGGCAAGCACTTCATTAAAAAGTTGTAAAACAACAGCCAAATCTTCCCCTTTTTCTTCCGCCAATTGGGTTGAAATTCCGTGAATTTGTTCCACATCATACGGAATATTATAACCTTCGGGCCTAATCAGAAAATCTTTTTGTTCAATCAATTCACCATACTTATCGTGCAGCTGCCAAGCAATTTGAACACACCTAGGCCAATTGTCAATGTCGGTAAACGGGGCATTCCAGTTTTTAGGTAAACCGGTGGTTTCTGTGTCAAAAATTAAAAACATGTGGCTGAATTTTTTGCTTTAAATGAGTTTTTAAAAGTAACAATTTAATAAATTTTTGACTTCCTTGGAAGTGATTTTTTATTAACAATCCTAAATTTTTCATAAATGTTTAAAGGAAACAGAAAATCCCAAATGACTTCATACGGAAACCTGTTAAATTGTGCATAAATCATAAAATAAATCAAAGATTTGTATTTTGCGTTTCAACTATCAATAATTTTCGGACATAAATTTACCATTGAAAGTGCTTTTATTTTAAGCGTTTTTGAGATTTGAAAGATTGCCATAAAATATGCTGAAATTGAACGTATTATTTAAAATTATCTTATTATATTTGCAACCCTAATTAATAACCAAGGTTTCGTACCTTAAAATTTAAAATTATGCCAGTAAAAATTAGATTACAAAGACACGGTAAAAAAGGAAAACCATTTTATTGGATTGTAGCTGCAGATGTGCGCTCAACAAGAGATGGTAAGTATTTAGAAAAAATTGGAACTTACAATCCAAACACAAATCCAGCAACCATCGACTTAGATGTTAATGGCGCTGTAAAATGGTTGCAAAACGGAGCACAACCAACAGACACTGCAAAAGCAATTTTATCTTATAAAGGTGTGATGCTAAAAAATCATTTAGCAGGTGGTGTTAGAAAAGGCGCTTTAACAGAAGAGCAAGCTGAAGCAAAATTTCAAGCTTGGTTAGATGAAAAAGCAGGAAAAATTGACGCTAAAAAACAAGGTTTGGCAAAAGCTGAAACTGACGCGATTGCTAAAGCTTTTGAAGCTGAAGTAAAAATTAATGAAGAGCGTAAAGCTGCTGTAAATGAAGCTCAAAATGCTGCAATTAAAGCTGAAGCTGACAAAAAAGATGCTGAAAAAGCCGCTAAAGAAGTAGTGGAAGAAGCAGCTCCTGAATCAATTGATGACGCACAAGCTGCAGCTTCAGAAGAAGGAAAAAACGAGTAATTAATTTTAGCGATAATGCGTAAAGAAGATTGTTTTTATTTAGGCAAAATCGTTAGAAAACACAGTTTTAAAGGAGAAGTTGTTATCAAATTAGATACAGACGAACCGGAACTATACGAAAATTTGGAATCAGTATTTGTTGCTTTAGGCAATGACCTGGTTCCATTTTTTATTGTAGAAAGCATTTTGCAAAAAGGAAATCAGTTGCGCGTTCGATTTGAAGATGTGGAAAGCGAAGCCGATGCCGATGCCATTTTAGGTTCGGAATTGTATTTGCCAATGGAATTTTTGCCAAAACTTACAGGAAATAAGTTCTATTTTCACGAAATTATTAATTTTGATATAGAAGATGTCAATTATGGTTATGTAGGTGTTATTACCGGCATTAATGATTCGACTGCCCAACCATTGTTCGAGGTAAACAGCAATGGAACGGAAGTTTTTATCCCGATGATTGACCATTTTATCAAAAAAGTGGATAGAGAAAATAAAAAGATTATCGTTGAAACCCCAAAAGGTTTGATAGAAATGTATTTGGGGAATTAGCAATTTAGAGAGGTGGCCGAGTGGACGATGGCGCACGCTTGGAAAGCGTGTATACGGCAACGTATCGAGGGTTCGAATCCCTTCCTCTCTGCGAATACAATAACAAAAAGTAACAAAACCCTATAAACGCTATGTTTATAGGGTTTTTTAATTCCGTCAAATACCATATAAAACCATATAAAACCAAATAAAAAGTTGCTAAATAGGAGTCTGTTAAAAAAAAATTGCAACTGACTCCTATTTCTTGTGTAGCCATTGATTTTATTGGTGCTCCGAGAGGTCACTTTAATTTTTTTTGTTTATATTTATAGTATTATAATTGCTAAAAAATATGAAAAATTCATTCTCTCAACTTTTTTACGTCAAAAGATGTAAAACTGACAGTCACCAAAAAGCCAATATTTATTTAAGAATCACTGTAAATGGTAGGCGTACGGAGCTAAGCATTAATAGAAAAGTAAGTTTGGAAAAATGGAATTTAGGTTCGTGCAGAGTTAAAGGTTACTCAAGTGAAGCCCAGGAAATAAATCAGTACATGGATTCAATCTCAAACAAAATAAATAAAATCCATCAGCGGTTTGTAGACGAAGACAAGCCTTTCACTTCAAAAAGTATTCTCGACACTTATTTAGGCAAGAATGAAAATAAGAAGATGTTACTAAAAATCTTCCAGGATCATAATGATCAGATAGAAAAATTAATAGGAAAGGATTTTGCTGCAGGAACAGCTTTACGTTATTCAATAGCAAAAAGTCACGTTGAAGATTATATAAAGTATGAATACAAGGTTAGTGATATCCCGGTTCAGGATGTGGATCATAAATTTATTGCAGGTTTAGAGTACTATTTAAAAACTCAGAGAAATTGTGCGCACAATACAACGATTAAATATATCACCAATTTTAAAAAGATAGTCCGGATTGCTTATGCCAATGACTGGATTACCAAAGATCCATTCTTTAATTGGAAAGGAAGATTAAAAACTGTGGATAGGGAATTTTTAACGGAAGAGGAAATTCAAACGATGCTCGAAAAGGAGCTTCACACTCCACGATTAGCACAAGTGAGAGATATTTTTATTTTTAGTTGTTTCACGGGTTTGGCATATGCGGATGTAAAGAAACTGACCAAAGACAATATTGTTATTGGGATAGATGGCAATAAATGGATCAATACTAAAAGAACCAAAACAAACACCTTAAGTAACATTCCAATATTATCTGCAGCGGCCAATGTTATAGAGAAGTACGCCAATTATCCGGATGTATTACATAGTGAAAAGTTGCTCCCGGTGCTAAGTAATCAAAAAATGAATGCCTATTTAAAAGAAATTTCCGATTTGTGTGGTTTTACAAAAAACCTGACCTTCCACTTGGCGCGCCACACTTTTGCGACTACCGTGACATTAACCAATGGGGTTCCTATAGAATCAGTAAGTAAAATGCTTGGACATAAATCATTAAAAACTACCCAGCATTATGCAAAGATTTTGGATCGTAAAGTTAGTGTGGATATGAATGTTCTAATGGATAAGTTAAACCTTAAAAATAAGAAGGAACCA
>CAZBGP010000101.1:0-8899 GCA_964491495.1 uncultured Lutibacter sp.
TAAAACGAAACAAAACTTCGCAAAGCCCCAAAACGTTGTAGGCAATATTTTGCCAAAAAAACGTTATATTTTATTAAATGACTTAAAATCAAAAATCATGAAAAACTTAAAAAAAATTAAATTTAGTTTAGTAATAGCTATACTATTTGTTCTGACAACATCATCTTTGTGCAGTAATGACGATGATAGTCCAAATCAATCAGCTAATAATCCTACAGATGTTATTAATATTGTAAATAATGGAACTTGGAGAATAACTTATTATTATGATACAGACCACGAAGAAACAACAAGTTTTAATGGTTATAATTTTACATTTGGAGCAAGTAATGTTCTAACTGCATCAAATGGAACAAATAATTATACAGGTACTTGGTCTGTAACTGATAGTAATAGTAATGATGATAGCATAAGTGATTTAGATTTTAATATAGCATTTAGTTCACCAGCACGATTTGAAGAATTGACAGATGATTGGGAAATTATTGAAAAATCAACAACTGTAATTAAATTAAAAGATGTTAGTGGTGGTAATGGGGGAACAGATTATTTGACATTTACTAAAAATTAATACTGCCTACAACAGCATATTTGCAATAATGCGGTGTCGTTCATTAATTTGAAGGTCGTTTTTCTATTTCTGTAGTTCTTGATTAAACAAACTGTAACGTCTTTTTAGTCCGCACCATCACAATATATGCAAAACGTTAGTTGCAAGTTACCAGAGACATTAAACAACTAAAACATATTCGAGAAATGGACAAAAGTGAAAAAGTAGTAACAAGAACTGTTATAATACCTGATGACTTAGAAGCCATTAAAAAACTATGGTTTGACTATTTAGTTTGGGGCAACAACAAAATGGAAGAACTTTATGGTTTCCACCCTCATAATCCAAAAGAAGCGGTAGAACAAGACATTCAACAGATTAGTAAGTTTCAGCCGCCTTACGGACAACTAATCCTTGCCATTTATGAAGGTAAAGTATGTGGACTTGGAAGCCTAAAAAGAATCAACCCCGAAATAGGTGAAATAAAACGGATGTTTGTTGACCCAACTATGAGACGAATTGGGGCTGGACGAGCTATACTTGAAGGACTTTTAGTTGAGGCAAAAAATGTTGGTTATAAAAAGTTCGCCTTGACAGTCCGAAGTTTATGGAAGCAGCTCACTCTTTGTATAGAAGTTTTGGTTTCCGAGACATTGAAGCATATTCAGAAATGGAAATCCCAGCAGAGTTTAAGGACTATTTATTGTTTATGGAATTAGATTTAACTGACGACAATAAATAGCGAATGAAAATGCTCCTTTACACAATTTTGATTTCGACTTTTATTGGTTGTCAAACTAAAAATTCTATCCCAAAAGAAATAGAGGCGTATTTAAAAGAAGCTATTGACCTACTTGAAAATAAATCTGTCAATAAAAATAAAATTGATTGGAATGAATTTCGAGTTGACGTTTTTCAAAAAGCCAAGAATGCAAAAAAGATAGAAGACACCTACACTGCATTAGCTTATGCGGTATCTGAACTTAATGACAATCACAGCTACTTTAAGCCTGCCTTTGAGGAGGGAATTACTGCAGAAAATAAGCCGTTGCCTATACTGTCCGAGGAGTTCACACCAAATGATATTGGATATATAAGAATTCCGTTTTGTATTGGAACAGAAAATGATTATGATGACTACATTACAGCAATTAGTGCTAAAATCAAGGAACAGTCAAAGAAAAAAACAAAAGGATGGATAATTGATCTGCGTGGTAATTTTGGAGGCAATATGTGGCCAATGTTACTTTCCATAGAACCATTAATTGGAAATGGAACATTCGGTTATTTTGTAGATGCCGACAACCAGTACCAAGCCTGGAAACTGAATAAAGGTAAAGTATTTATTGACGATGAACTCATGTTTCAAAATAAGCTTTACGAAAAACTAGATTTAAGCGACCAATATTTAGCCATATTGACAGATGGTAAAACCGCCAGTTCAGGTGAGGCTATTGCAGTTGCTTTAAAATACAGAATGAAATCAAAAACATTTGGTAAACCTACTTATGGTGTTTCAACTGGTTGTGTTTCCCACCAATTGTCTGACGGCTCAACAATAAACTTGGCCGAATCTGTTTTTGCAGATAAAAAAATGAATAAATATGGGTTAAGTATCAATCCAGATGTAATAACTGACGAAAATGAAGCACTTAAATCTGGAATTGAATGGATTTATAAAATGAATAAAACAACCGCTAACATCGGCGGCTAAAGCTGTTCTGCATCATTCTTGGCTTGCGTAACGTTGTGAAATGTCGGTGAATTTTCGGTAATGCTGCCCGCTCCCTTTTTATTAATTTTGAATATAACATCCTTTGTTGTGGTAAATAACAGCACAGATGAAAAAGACGTTCTGAGATAGGTTTTCAAAAATACAAAAGCGTCTTCTAAGGTAAGTTCCTTTTCCTCATCTTCTGTTTCTATAGACCGGTAGTGCAATTTCACCAAAACCTTAAAGCCATCTTCAGCATAAACGGGTCTGACAAATATATTTTTCAGGTTGGGCTTACCAATGGTTTTTGCCATGGTTAATTTGGCAAAGCGACCTTCCTGGCAACTTTCTTTCACTTCTTCCCAGAAAAGAACAAACACATCTTGATACGGCATAAACTAAAGATTAAGGATCATATATTTTGGTGTTTCAAATCAATCAAATTGATAATCAGCCACAGTTTTTTGTGTTATTTATTCACCGCTCCAATGATATTTTCTACCGATATGATTTTCTGCGTCAGGCAATTGCTTTTGCCTTTGCGAATATCAAAATTAAGAGATGCATACACGCGGTCACAATCCGGCTTTAAAATATCATAAGACTGTTGCACAATCGCTAAAGCTTCAGCCATCGTTTCGGTTTCTATGATGGTACCCATTGGGGTAAGTTGATAAGTAACGCCGCTTTCGCGTATCATTTTTATCACCTTACTCACGTAAGGACTTACGCTCTCGCCTTTATCGGTGGGAAACATGGCAAATTCTAAAAGTACTGACATTGTTTTAACGGGGTTTTGTTATAATTGCAAAGATAGTAGGTTTGGCAGTGGCAATTGGTTTTGTTTCTAATAAATATGCAAACCGTTACGCTAAGTAAGGCGATTAAAAAGCTGTTAATCCAAAATATTTAGTGTATTTCATGTTGCAAAATTAGGAAAACACACCTTTGTTGATTGCTTATGATTTTAGCAAAATTGATTTAATAAAAAACCACGATCCTATTGGGCTCTTTGATATAAAAATTAATTGTTTATTTAATGAATACTTTTTTAAAGATATTGATTCCTCAAAAAACTAGAAGATATTGTGGACTATTTAAATATGTAAACAAGCAACATAACCACACCTACAACGACCAATAATTTATTTAGTAAAGCCAATTTTTCATCAATAGAAGCTATTTTTTTTTCGTATTGCTCCAGTTGAAAACCAATATAGTCTAAATCTTTTTCCATAAATCCCAATTTTAAAACGCCAAAATTTGTGGGGAAACAAATAATAATTAATTGTAAATTTTTTTTTGGGGGTTATTTTGGGGTATTTAGGGTTGGTGGTTTTTATCCAAACTTTTTGGGCGTTCTCATATTTTCGTCCATTTCCTTTTTTAAATCAACTGCCTGTATATAAATGGATATCGTACTTCTTATAAAATAAAGAATTACAAGAATCACCACCAAAAAAGGAACGGTATATATGAACTCAACTTCATCCATGTACAATTCACTGTCATTGATTACAGATATTAACTGAAATAAATAAACAGAAATAGGAATAATCAATGCGTGAACCCACCAAGTTTTATTGGTGACAAACCATATAAATAAAAGCAATAATGGAACAAATTTGGACAGTAATGTATAAATGAACATTTGGGAAGTCCCATAATAGCCTCCTTTTATAGGTCCAAAAATAGTATCCCAATTTTCTATATCTCCAGGTACACTTTGGTAAAAATATAGCAAATATGGTGAGAAAATGATAAGTATCACCATTAAACTGCCAAGTAACAAGGATGTTCTTTTATTATCTTTCATTGTAAAATTGGGGTTATGAGGTTCAAATATAATTCATTAAATCTGATTTTGCAACTTTTATTCAACACAAAAACCACAATAAAAAATTTATTGTGGTTAATTTTTATTTTAAAATAAATAAATATCTATCTATCTATCTTAATTAATTATTATCCGTTTCTAGGAATAATCATTTGTGATTTTAAGATAGCTTGGCTATCTTTAGAAGTGTAGCTTAAAACTGTTATAGCTATAAAACCTGCTACAAGTAGCAATCCGAAAATTAATTTTAATTTTTTCATTTTTAGTAAGAATTAAATGATTAGTAAGAACATCAAATATAGCATAAATCTTACATAAAGACAAAAAAATACCGTTTTTTTCTAAAAAAAATTAGAAAAAAAAGGTTCTAAAAGTCATTTTTCTCTTATTTTACAAGGCATGAGCCTTGAATAAAAAAGTTCAAAATACTTTAAATTTTAACGAATAAAACATCTATTTTGGAGATTTTAAAAGCTAAAATTGATTTTTTACATGATAAAAACGGGTATTTTTATCGTACAAATCAACTAATTACAAATCCTCTCCGTAAAAATTTGCAATCTTAGGGACGCTCTTATGGCACAAATGTAAAATATAAATTTTAAATACGCAAGAAAATGTGCAAAATATTATATAAAATATGTATTTTATATGGTAAAACGTGTATTTTGTTTATTTATCGGAGTAAATAGTCGCTTTGTTACCGCGTGAAAAGCCAATCAGACAAATGCCAAATTCTTTGGCGAAATCTACGGCTAAAGTAGAACAGGCAGACACCGCAACAACAATTGGAATTTTAGCAATAAAAGCTTTTGAGATAATTTCATAAGAAACCCTTCCGCTTACCAGCATCACAAAAGATTCCTTTAATTGGTTTGCATTTAGCAATTCGCCCACAACTTTATCTACGGCATTGTGCCTTCCAATATCTTCCTTTAATGAAATTATTTCATAATTTTTATTAAATATGGCTGCAGCGTGTGAACCGCCGGAAATTTCGAATGTTTCCTGTTTCAATTTCATTTCATCAAACATAGCTTCCATTCTTGTAATGTCGAAAGCCAGTTTGTTTGTTAATTTGTTTCCACTATAATTAATGTCTTCCAATTTTTGTTTCCCGCAAATGCCGCAAGAAGAAACTGAAAGTAAGGTGCGTTTGTTTAAATAGCCTTTACCGAGTTGTTTTTTAGAAATGGCGGCATTCAGAATGGAAAATCCGTTGTCACGTTTTTCAATCACTTCAATGGTTAAATTTTCTTTTCCTTTATAAATATCTTCCGCATAAAGCAAGCCTCTTATCAATTCAACATCGTCTCCCGGCGTTCTCATAACCACCGTATATGGTTCTGTGTTTATATTTATTTGCAAAGCAGCCTCAACCACCAAAGCATCAGTGACTTTTTGTGGAACGCCGTTTGTAAGTTGTAAACCTTCGTAATTTAATGTCTGCATTTATTATTGTCAAGTTGAAATGTTATTCGTTAAATGTTATACGTTAAAAGTTGGATTATTTATAAGGACAACGTTTTTTAGGCATCGACATCGATAAACTTGAAACTTGAAACCCGAAACCTGAAACCTGAAACCTGAAACCTGAAACCTGAAACCCGAAACTATTTCAATTTTAAACTTTTTCAAAATCAACGGCAACCACTTTGTATTCCGGAGTCATCGTATCTTTGTCTCCAACGCTTCCTGTAATCAGATTGATAAATACTTCAGGCTGGTGGAAAGTCGTTCTTAAAATGCCTCTTTTTACTGTTTTAGCGTACTTTACAGGAATGTTAACGCTTCCCCTGTCGGAAAACAAGCTAACAATGTCACCATCTTTAATTCCTTTGGCTAAAGCATCTTTCGGATGCACTTCCAAAATGTCTTTTCCCAAAATAAGTTGATTGTCCGTTCTGCGCGTCATCGTGCCCGAATTGTAATGTTCCAATTCTCGTCCGGTAGTTAATATGAAAGGATAAAATTTTCCGTGAGAAATAATTTCAGGGGATTCTTCAAAATCGAAATGGTGAAATGTGCCTATTCCTTTTTTGAAATTACCACCAATATGAAGCATTTTTGTATCGGTTCCATCTTCTTTAATCGGCCATTGCAAGCCGTTATCACCCAACCTGTCCCAAGTCAGCCCTTTCATAAAAGGAATGACATCTGCAATTTCTTCAATAACTTTTGCGGCATCATAAGTCGGGCCGGTTGGTTGGTCGTAACCCAATCTGTGCATCACATCAATAATTATTTGTCCGTCGGGTTTTGTGTTTCCTATGGGTTCAATCACTTTATTTACACGTTGCACACGACGTTCTCCGTTGGTAAAAGTGCCGTTTTTTTCAAAATAGGAGGAAGCAGGCAATACCACATCAGCCATTTCTGAAGTCGCGGTCATAAATAATTCCTGTACCACAATCAATTCTAATTTTTCAAAAGCTTTAATGCTGTGATAGGAGTTCGGATCTGTCATAATGGTATCTTCCCCCATAATATACAGGGCTTTAATTTTTCCGTTGATGGCGGCATCCAGCATTTGGGGAATTTTCAATCCCGTGCTTTCCGGCATTTTTTCAATCCCGTATTTTTGTGCATAATATTGTTGAATATCGGGTTTGCTGACATCCATATAACCGGCTCCCTGATGCGGTTGCACGCCCATATCTGCAGAACCCTGCACATTATTTTGTCCGCGCAACGGATTCAATCCAACACCATTTCGCCCAACATTCCCTGTCATCATCGCTAAATTAGACAGCAACATCACGGTTTTACTTCCCTGAAAATGCTCTGTAACGCCAAGCCCATGAAATTCCATCGCTCTCTCTGCGGAAGCATAGGCAATTGCAGCATCTCTTACTGATTCCTTGGAAACGCCCGTAAGTGTTTCCAATTCATCCATATTTAGCTGTTCCACATGGTTTTTAAATTCTTCATATTTTTCGGTATAAGCATCTATAAAATGCTGGTTCACCAAACCTTCTTTAATGATGTAATAGGACATCATATTCAAAACGGCCACATTCGTTCCCGGCCTGATTTGTAGGAAATAAGTTGCCAAATCGGCCAAACTTGTTCTAATCGGATCAACAACGATGGAAGTGATGCCTTTCATAAAGGCCTGCTTAATTTTAGCGCCCGTTACCGGATGCCCTTTAATCGGATTTGCCCCAAAAAGAAAAATAGCGTCGGTTTGTTTTAAATCTTCTATGGAATTTGTTGCAGCGCCGGTTCCGAAAGCTTTTTGCATTCCGAAAGCGGTGGGTGCGTGGCAAACACGTGCGCAGCCATCAATATTGTTCGTGCCTACTGCCACACGAATCATTTTTTGCATCAAATAATTCTCTTCATTGGTAGCTCTTGAGGAAGCAATTCCGCCAATGGCATCTGCACCATATTTATTTTTGATATCTGTTAATTTCAAAACAATAAAATCATAGGCTTCCTCCCAGGTGACCACTTCAAATTTGCCGTTCTTTTTGATCATAGGTTCTCGCAACCTGTCGGGATGGTCGTAAAACTGAAAAGCAAAACGTCCTTTTAAACAGGTATGTCCCTGATTTACCTCAGCAGTTTCCGGAGCTTGAATTCCCCTGATTTTTCCGTCGATGACCGAAACTTCTAACTGACAGCCAACACCGCAATAGGTGCAGGTGGTTCTTACGGTTTTATCCGGAATTAAGGTTTTTGTTTCATATTTATCGGTCAATGCTTCGGTCGGACAAGTTTGTACGCAGGCACCGCAAGAAACGCAAGCCGATTCGTTAAAAGAGGTGTCGAACCCTTTGATAATGTTGGTGGCGAATCCGCGACCCGACATTCCCAAAATCATTTCTCCCTGAATTTCCTCACAAGCTCTTATGCATCTGAAGCAATTGATGCACTGCGATAAATCCGATTTTATATAAGGATGTGCACGATCTGGTTGTATGTCTAAATGATTCTTTCCTTTAGGATAGCGGATATCTGGAATTCCAATTTGCGAAATAGTTTCTTGAAAAGGTGTTGCTTTTTTTTCTGATGAAGGAAAAATTTTATCTGAGGGATAATCGGTTAGCACCAATTCTACAATATTTTTGCGAAGGCGTTTCATTTTTTCCGTGTTGGGATAAATATACAATCCTTCAGAAATAGGGGTGTGGCAGGAATCCATCGTTTTTGTTGACCCATCTTTTTCACGCGCCACTTCAACTGAACAAACCCTGCAAGAACCGAAATTTTCCAATCGGTCATCCTGACACATGGTTGGAATGGCATTTTTATTTTCTTCAATTCTTCTGACAAATTCCAGCATGGTTTCTCCTTGCAAGAATTCGTGTTCGGTGTTGTTTATAAATGCTTTCATGACTTATATTTTTTTTAATCGCAAATTTTTGTTACACGGAGATTCACAAAGAATACTCAGAGATTCACAGAGTTTTTAAAGGATAAATCTTTTAATTCCTTCTTTTAAAAGTTTTACATTAAAATTCAATAACAAGCCTAATTTATAATTACCCAATTTCATATAAGTTAGCACTTGAGCGGTATGTACATCATTTAAAAATTATACCGTTTTTATTTCAATAACCACTTTATTTTCAACTAATAAGTCAATTCTGTATCCGTGATCTAATTTAATATCTTTATAAATTATTGGCAATGCTATTTCTTTTGCAACCAATAAATTGCTATTTTTTAATTCATAAAAAAGACATTCCTGATATGTTGATTCCAACAATCCAGGCCCAAGTTCTCTATGGACAGCTATTGCTTTCCAATAATAATACTTGCGATTTCGTTTTCAGTCATTTTTCTTTGTGAA
>CAZBGP010000102.1:0-8599 GCA_964491495.1 uncultured Lutibacter sp.
GTAAAACGGTTCAGGAATAATGATTTCGTCACCCGGGTCGGTAATGCTTCCCATTGCGAACAACAACGCTTCAGAACCTCCGGTAGTGACAATAATTTCATCCGCAGTTACTGGAATATTCCTTTTGGTATAATAATTTGCGAGCTTTTTTCGATATTCCTCAGAGCCTTCAGAACGGCTGTAAGCAAGCACTTCAATAGTGTTATTTTTTACCGCATCCAGCGCAACTTTTGGGGTTTTTATATCTGGCTGCCCAATATTCAGATGAAAAACTTCAATTCCTCTTTTTTTTGCATTTTCAGCATAAGGAACCAATTTTCTGATTGGAGATTCGGGCATAGTTGCACCTTTATTTGATATTTTAGGCATTGAATTTTGTTTATAAATAGTTGACTACAAAATTGCGAAATTAATTTTAAAAATCTAGCCTTTTAAGTGCATTTATTAAAGGTTAAAATTATTATAAAAGTTATGTTATCCTGAAGTGTTTTTGTAACTTAACAAAAAATTAAAGGCAAAAAATATTGAAATCCTATTTAAGAACTGTAGTTTTTTCGATTGTCCTTTTATTTGTGGCATCAGAAGCGATTTCACAAAGCAGGTTTCAACTTGAAAATGCTTTTGAAAGGCAATCCATTTCGTTTAAGTTGTTAAATAATTTAATTGTATTTCCTATTGAAGTCAATGGAAGGCCGTTGAATTTCATACTTGATTCGGGTGTAGGTTCTACTTTGTTATTTAATTTATACAGCCAGGATTCTGTAATGCTTCATAACAAGGAAAAAGTCAAATTACAGGGATTGGGAAGTGAAGAATCTGTTGAAGCAGTTTTGTCCAAGGGCAATTTATTTACCTTCGGAAATATTAGAGGCTACAACCAAAGTTTGTACCTTATTTTGGATGACAGTTTCGATTTATCCTCAAAGCTTGGAATTACGGTTCACGGAATTATCGGCTATGAACTTTTCAAAGATTTTGTTATCGACATTAATTATGGCACAAAACGTATCAACTTTTACAATCCAGATAATTACAAGCATAAAGTTTGTAAAAAATGCGAAACATTCGGGTTGGATTTTTTTAAGCTGAAACCGTATGTAAATGTGGGTGTAAAATTTGACTCGGTTTCGGCTAAAACCATTCCCGTCAAATTGTTGATAGATTCTGGCGGAAGCGACGCTTTGTGGCTGTTTGAAAATAGTCATCCAGACATTTTATCGCCAAAAAAGTTTTTTAATGATTTTTTGGGAGAAGGATTAAGTGGTGCTGTGTATGGGAAAAGAGCAAAAATTGAAGCTTTGGTAATTGGTAAATTTGAATTGAAAAATCCAACAGTCTCTTATCCGGATTCGTCATCTATTTCTTATGCGCGACTTTTCGAAGAAAGAAACGGCAGCTTGGGCGCGTCTGTTTTAAAGCGATTTAACGTAACCTTTGATTATAAAAGGAAGAAGATATCCTTAAAAGCAGGAAGTTATTTTAAGGAACCGTTTAGGTACAATATGAGTGGAATTGAACTTATTTACAACGGAAAATTATTGGTAAAGGAACAAAATTATGCTTCAATTGGTTTGGCAGATGATAAAGCCAACAAACAAAATACCGTTATTTTGGATTACAACTATAAATATACTTTTAAGCCATCCTATAAAATTCATAGTGTACGCGAAGGTTCACCTGCATACAATGCCGGTTTGGTTGCTGGAGATATTGTGATAAAAATTAATGGAAAGTTTACGTATGAATTGCCGTTGGATGAAATAATCGGAAAATTTTTTAAGAAGGAAAACACCAAAATTTCATTGGTTGTAGAAAGAAGCGGAAAAGATTATGAATATCATTTTCTCTTAAAAGATATGCTTAAATAAAAATGACCTTCATTTCTGAAGGTCATTTTATATATAACTAATTTGAATTTACTCTTTTAAAACAATGCCTTTAATCTGTAAATTTTTAACAGGTTCATTTGCATTAGAACTTACGGTAATCGATTTTGAAAAACCTCCAGGTCTGTTGGTGTCATATTTAACTTCAATCTCACCACTGTCACCAGGCATAATAGGTCCAGCTGGTTTTTTTGGAACAGTACAACCACAACTTGATTTAATGTCACTAATCACCAATGGTGATTTGCCAACGTTTTTAAATTTAAATGTTCGAACACCATCAGCATTCAAAGCAATTTTTCCGTAATCAATAACTTCAGTAGCAAACTCAAATACAGGTGCATTTGTATCTTTGGGTTTTTCGGTTACTTGTTTTTCTTGGGCATTCATTGTGAATGTTAAAAAACCCAAAATGAATAAAGCGATTATTTTTCTCATAATTTTGTATTTAATATGTAAAGTTAGTACTTTTTTTAAGTTTTCAAAAATATTTTATGGCTTATAATTGTACATTTGCGATTCGTATTACAAATAATATACCAAAATGAGTTTAGCAACAAAATATAGTCCCAAAGAAATAGAAAATAAGTGGTATGCTTACTGGATGAAGAACAATTACTTTCATTCAACGCCTAATGAAAAAGAACCATACACCATTGTAATTCCGCCGCCTAACGTTACGGGCGTTTTACATATGGGCCATATGTTGAACAATACCATTCAGGATGTGTTAATCAGAAGGGCACGATTGAAAGGATTCAACGCCTGTTGGGTTCCGGGAACAGACCATGCATCTATTGCAACTGAGGCCAAAGTTGTCGCTAAATTGAAAGAACAAGGGATTCGGAAATCGGACTTAACAAGGGAAGAATTTTTGAAGCACGCCTGGGAATGGACGGATGAGCACGGCGGAATTATTTTGGAGCAACTTAAAAAACTTGGCGCTTCCTGCGATTGGGAACGCACAAAGTTCACGATGGACGCTGATTTGAGCGAATCTGTCATTAAAGTTTTTATCGATTTATATAAAAAAGGGTTGATTTATCGTGGATACAGAATGGTAAATTGGGATCCTTCAGCAAAAACAACTTTGTCGGATGAAGAAGTTATTTATGAAGAAAAAGCAGGCAATCTATATTATCTGAAATACAAAATTGAAGGCAGCAAGGAATTTTTAACCATCGCAACCACGCGTCCGGAAACAATTTTTGGCGATACAGCTATTTGTATCAATCCTAATGATCCGCGTTTTTCGCACTTAAAAGGCAAAAAAGCCATTGTTCCCATTGCAAACAGGATAATTCCAATAATTGAAGACGACTATGTTGATATTGAATTTGGAACGGGTTGCTTAAAAGTAACACCTGCTCATGATCCCAATGATAAAGTTTTGGGCGAAAAGCATCAGTTGGAAGTGGTGGATATTTTTAACGATGATGCATCTTTAAATTCATTTGGCTTGCATTACGAAGGAAAAGACCGGTTTGTTGTTCGGAAAGAAATTACCAAAGAATTGGAAAATTTAGGCAGTTTGGCCAAAATTGAATCATATGTCCATAAAGTGGGAACTTCTGAAAGAACCAAAGAAGTGATTGAGCCAAAAATTTCTGCCCAATGGTTTTTGAAAATGGAAACCATTGTGAAACCGGCTTTAAAAGCGGTTTTGGAAGATGAGGAAATTCATTTTTTTCCAAAACATTATAACAGTACTTATCGCCATTGGCTGGAAAATATCAGAGATTGGAATATCTCGCGCCAGCTTTGGTGGGGACATCGTATTCCTGCATATTTTTATGGTGATGGCGTAAATGATTTTGTAATCGCTTCAACGATGGAAGAAGCGGTGAAATTGGCTTCTGAAATTGTCGGAAAAAAGTTAAATTCAGCTGATATTACTCAAGATCCAGATGCGTTGGATACTTGGTTTTCTTCTTGGTTGTGGCCTATTTCTGTTTTTGACGGAATCAGATATCCTGACAATGAAGAAATCAACTACTATTATCCGACCAATGATTTGGTGACCGGACCGGATATTATTTTCTTTTGGGTGGCCCGTATGATTTTTGCCGGTTATGAATTCAGAAATGAAAAACCTTTTACCAATGTTTATTTTACAGGAATTGTGCGCGATAAGCAAGGCAGAAAAATGTCCAAATCTTTGGGGAATTCTCCAGATCCTATTGAATTGATCGAAAAATTTGGCGCAGATGGTGTTCGTGTAGGTATGTTGTTGTGTTCAGCAGCCGGAAACGACTTGCTGTTTGATGAAGAATTGGTTGCTCAAGGACGAAATTTTTCGAATAAAATTTGGAATTCCTTCCGATTAATAAAAGGATGGGAAGTTTCGGATTCCATAGAACAGCCTAAAGCTGCCAAAGTGGCCATAGAATGGTACAATGCGAAATTTCAGCAAGTATTGGGTGAACTTGAAAAATCGTTTGAGCAATATCGCATCAGTGAAGCTTTAATGGTTACCTACAAACTAATTTGGGATGATTTTTCTTCCTGGTTTTTAGAAATGGTGAAACCTGAATATCAGCAGCCAATTGATGCGAAAACTTATAATTCTGTTGTTGGTTTCTTAGAAGACAATTTAAAAATATTGCATCCTTTTATGCCATTTTTATCAGAAGAAATTTGGCAAGAAATTTCAGACCGAACTCCTGAAGAAGCTTTAATCATTGCTGAATATCCAAAATTTACTTCAGCAAACGAAGACTTGATAAACGATTTTAAATTTGCTTCAGAAGTAATTTCCGGAATTAGAACCATCAGAAGAGACCGGAATATAGCCTTTAAATATACGATTGATCTTTTGGTGATCAACAATGAAAATACAAGCAATTATTTTGATGCGGTTATTGAAAAACTCGGCAATATTGCTTCTCTGACGTATGTTTCAGAAAAAGTGGAAGGCGCTTTAAGTTATCGTGTAAAATCAAATGAATATTTTATTCCGATGGAAGCTGAAATCAATGTGGAAGAAGAAAAATCCAAATTATTGGAAGAGCTAAATTATACCGAAGGTTTTTTGCAATCAGTTCAAAATAAATTGGGCAATGAACGTTTTGTGAGCAGCGCCCCGGAACAGGTAATCACAAACGAACGCAACAAAGAAGCCGATGCTTTGGCTAAAATTGAAATGATTAAAGCGAGTTTGAAAAGTTTATAAAAAGTCCCAGAAGGGGGAACCATTTTTATACCGGAAAAAAAATATAGGAAAGAAAATAAATAAGGTTAAAGAATGGCAAAATTATCATTCTTTAACCTTTTAACTTTTTAATTTCCCCTTCGGGGGATAGGGGGCCGGTTTTAAACTTTCGAAAAAATAAATTCCATCACCTCTTTTTCAATGGCAAGCGCTTTTTTGTAAATGACTTCACTTTTTGCTAAAATGTCTTCAGCAAAAACTCGGTCTATAATGTCTTTTGCATTGATGCGAACATTGAAATAAGCGCCAACAACGGCAGTTCTAGCGCACAAGGCGCCAACACCGGCATCGGAAATGGAACTTTGCATGCCTTCTTTCAGCATCGCCTGCATTACTTCCATAGAATTATAAGCGGTTTCCATCACCTGAAACGGAATTTCAGTCGCGTAAATTGTCGCTTTTTCTATCGCTTGCTTGCGTGCTTCTTTTTCCTCATCGGTTGCTTTAGGCATTCTGAATCCGTCGATAATTTTATTAAAAGCATTGGTATCTTCATCCACCAATTGCAATAATTTATTTTTATAGGCCTGGCCTTTTACAGCCCAATCGGAATAGAATTCCCATTTGTCGTCCCAACCGGCTTTGTGCGCCGATAAATTAGCAACCATAGTTCCCAATGAAACGCCTAAAGCACCAACATACGCGGAAATAGAGCCGCCTCCGGGCGCAATGGATTCTGCGGCAGTTTCTTCAGCAAAGCCGCTCACTGTTAGATCGATCAGTTTTTTTGTATCGTCTTTAAGCAAATATTCAATAATTTTTTCATTAGGGTTGAAAGGTTTTAAATCATCCAATCCCAAAGATTTTACGGCTATTTTTATTTTCTCTGCTTCTGAAATTCCCAAAGAACGTTCTTGTTTTCTCAAGAAATAATCTCCGGCGTCCAACATTGCTTTTAGCGGAATCAATCCAATCAATTCCGATCCAGTGATGCGCAAACCTCTTTCAATGGCACATTTTTCGGTTTCATCAAATGCGATGTGCATTGGTGTGATGTTGATATTGGTCAAATTATAGGAAATTTGTGCAATTCCGTATTCTTCAATATACCAGCCAATTCCTTTAACCGCTTTTAATTTTCCGGGAATGCGAAAAGGTTCCCCATTTTTATCCAGCAGCACTTTTCCCGAAACGCCGTTTTCATATTTTACCCTTCCGGCTTCACGAATATCGAAAGCGATGGCATTGGCACGCCGGGTTGATGTGGTATTTAAATTGACGTTGTAGGCAATTAAAAAATCGCGTGATGATATCGCGATAGCACCTGTTTTTGCAACAGTTTCGTTAAATTGGGAAGGACCAAAATCGGGTTTCCAAGCCGGATTTACCAATTTTTCTTTTAATCCTTCATATTCTCCGGCACGACAGCTGGCCAAGTTTTTACGTGCTTCGTTTGTTGAAGCATTTTCATAATAATAACCGGGAATTCCCAATTCTTTTCCTACACGTTCGCCTAATTTATGGGCAAAAACTGCGGTTTCTTCTAATGAAATTCCTGAGATTGGCACGAGCGGACAAACATCGGTGGCACCAAAACGAGGATGTTCGCCTGTATGTTTGCTCATATCAATTAATTCTGCTGCTTTTTTGATCAGTCTAAACGCAGCTTCAATCACATTTTCTGGTTCGCCAACAAAAGTAATTACCGTTCTGTTGGTTGCTTTTCCGGGGTCAACATCTAATAATTTAACGCCTTCAACAGTTTCAACAACTGCTGAAATGGCATTTATTTTGACAATATCGCGTCCTTCACTAATATTTGGTACGCATTCTATTAATTGTTTGTTCATTTTTTTTCAATTTACAGGTCAAATTTAGGCAGTATATTTCAATTTTTAAACATTCTTTTTGAAATAAATCTGGCACAATTGAGTGGTTTGGCTAATTAGTTTTATTTTTGTTTGAATTATAAATCCAATCTCACTTAAATGAAGAAAGTATTAATTACCGGAATGGCGGGTTTTATTGGCCATCATTTGGCCAAATTGTTGGTGAAATCGAATTATGAAGTGGTTGGATTGGACAATATAAACGATTATTATGATCAGCAACTCAAATATGCGCGTTTAAAAGATTTGGGCTTTGAAACCGAAGTCATCGAATACAATAAGTTTCAAAAGTTGACCGGAATTTCTTTTATAAAATTGGATTTAACAGACTTAATTCCCTTAAAAAATCTCTTCAAAGAACAGCAGTTTGACTATGTGGTGAATTTGGCAGCGCAGGCAGGAGTGCGATATTCATTGGAAAATCCGCACGCTTATGTGGACAGCAACATTACCGGATTTTTAAATATTTTGGAAAGTTGCAGGGCTTTTCCTGTAGAACATTTGTTGTTTGCTTCCTCAAGTTCTGTTTATGGGTTGAGTGAGGACATTCCTTTTCAGGAAGACAATTGTACCGATCATCCGTTGGCGATGTATGCTGTAAGTAAAAAAGCCAATGAAATGATGGCGCATTCTTACGCGAATTTATACAACATTCCTTCAACCGGATTGCGATTTTTTACGGTTTATGGCCCTTGGGGACGGCCAGATATGGCGCTGCATATTTTTACGAAAGCCATTATTGAGGACAAAGAATTTGAAGTGTTCAACAACGGAAATATGAGCCGCGATTTTACCTATGTTGGCGATATTGTTGAAAGCATAAAGCGATTGATACCATTGGCGCCAAAAGCAAATAATCCCGAGTTTGACCCGAAAAAACCAACTTCTTCAAAAAGCACAAAACCTTATCAATTATTTAATGTAGGTAATAATAGTCCGGTTGCTTTAATGGATTTTATAAAAGCCATTGAAAAAGCATTGGGCAAAAAAGGAAAAATGGTGTTTAAACCGATGCAGCCGGGCGATGTGCAAAGCACGTATGCCAATGTGGAAAGTTTATTCAACTATATTAATTTCAAACCCGAAACCAATTTGGAAGACGGCATTATCGCTTTTGTTAAGAAGTATTTAGAGTTGCATCCATAGTTTATTTTTATTGAATTTTAGCCCGTTATTTAAACCAAAATATGCTCAAATTATATCATTGAAAATAGTATATTTGCACGCTCGTAAAAAAAATTTTTTTCAATAAAAATCAATAAAAATATCAATATGAAATGAGCATAATGGAAATAAAATATAATTTCCTTTAAAGATATGCGAATTACATATGACCTAAAAAATAAAATAATTATTTACATATGAAAGCTGGGATAGTAGGATTGCCAAACGTAGGAAAATCGACTTTATTTAATTGTTTATCCAATGCAAAAGCGCAAAGTGCCAACTTTCCGTTTTGTACCATTGAACCAAACATTGGGGTGGTAAATGTGCCGGACAGCCGATTGACAAAATTGGAAGAGTTGGTAAAACCTGTGCGCGTTCAAACTGCCACTGTTGATATTGTAGATATAGCAGGATTGGTTCGTGGCGCAAGCAAAGGAGAAGGTTTGGGAAATCAGTTTTTAGGAAATATTAGAGAAACGGATGCCATTATTCACGTAATCCGTTGT
>CAZBGP010000102.1:8609-8878 GCA_964491495.1 uncultured Lutibacter sp.
TCGATTTTGAGCTTCAGTTAAAAGATTTGGAGACTTTAGATAAAAAAATTGATAAGGTTAAGAAAGCTGCAAGAACAGGTGTTAAAGAAGCGCAAAAAGAATTGGAGGTTTTAGAAAGAGTCAAAAAAGGATTGGAAGCCGCCAAATCGGTAAGAGCAATTGATTTAACTGAAAAAGAACGCGAAGAATACATAAAACCATTGCAATTTATTACGGACAAGCCAGTATTATATGTTTGCAATGTTGATGAAAAATCGGCAGTGAACGGA
>CAZBGP010000103.1:0-8804 GCA_964491495.1 uncultured Lutibacter sp.
TCGCAGTTTATTTTTTCAAAACGCAAGTCCTCTTTTTCCATTTGTTCGTATTTTTTCATCAACCTGCGAACCCTGGCTTCCATTTTTTCAGATTGTAAATCGAGTGACGTGATGATGTTACGTTCTCTTCCTTTTTTGCCCGTAACCGCCCAATCGCCACTTTTTGCAATCAGTTCCTCATCGGTCATTCTTGGTTTTTGTGGTTTTAGCACTACTTTTTCCATCATTTGGCCAATCAATCCATCAGAAAGAATTAAAACCGGAGCGCGGTATTTAAAGGCGATGTCGAAAGCGTCTTCCACAAAATCGGCCATTTCCTGAACCGATGCCGGTGCCAAGACATACAATTTGTAATCTCCATGTCCGCCACCTTTTACCGATTGAAAATAGTCGGCTTGTGAAGGTTGGATTGTTCCCAATCCCGGTCCGCCACGAACGACATTTACAATTACGGCAGGCAATTCTGCACCTGCCAAATAGGAGATTCCTTCCAATTTTAAAGAAATTCCCGGACTTGATGAAGAAGTCATCGCTTTTTTACCGGTGCTTGCGGCGCCATAAACCATGTTTATGGCCGCTATTTCACTTTCGGCCTGTAAAACAACCATTCCGGTCCTTAATTCAGGACGTTCGGTCATTAAATATTCAATAATTTCTGTCTGTGGTGTAATCGGGTAACCAAAATAACCATCAACTCCAGCCCTTATTGCAGCTTCAGCCAATGCTTCGTTACCTTTCATTAATTTTAATTCTGACATTCTTCGCAGTGTTTAATTGGTTATTCTGAAACTTTTATTCTATAAACAGAGATTGCTCTGTCTGGGCAAACCACGCCGCAATTTGTGCAGCCTGTGCAAGCTTCAGGGTTTTTCATGTATGCATAGTGGTAACCTTTTCTGTTTACGTCGGTTGACATACCAATCACGTCTTCCAAACAAACAGGAATACAAACCTCGCAGCCTTTGCAGGTTTGTGTGTCAACAACTATAGCTCCTTTTACTTTTGCCATATCAATAAATTTATATATGATTACTATACTGTAATTTTATTATTCTCAAAGATATGGGTTAAATATTGTAAAAAGAATGACAAATATCAATAGATGACCGTTGTCATAATCTTTTTTTAGACTTTAAATATAACATCAATAAAAAAAACACCATAACAGGTGTTTTTATTGAATTTTTATAAAATGTAATTTGTGTTACATTAATAAAGTGGTTTGTATTTTGTTGGATTTACCTCATTCATAATGCTGTAAATGGCCTCAAAAATATCTTCTTCATTTGGTTTTGAAAAATAATCGCCATCCGTTCCGTAAGCTGCTCTGTGCGGTTTTGCCGTTAGTGTCAACGGTTTGCTGTCCAAATAGCCATACGCATTTTGTTTTTCCAGAATTTCATTCAACAGATAGGCCGAAGCGCCTCCGGGAACATCTTCATCAATAATAATCAAACGATTTGTTTTTTGGATACTTTTCACCACATCTTTATTGATATCGAAAGGCAACAGACTTTGAACATCAATCAATTCAATATCAATATCAACCTGTTTTAAACTATTTACCACATCTTCCACCAATTTTAAGGTTGAACCATAAGAAACTACGGTAATATCAGTTCCTGTTTTGATGGTTTCAACAACACCGATGGGTGTTTTAAATTCGCCTAAATTGTTGGGGAATTTTTCTTTAAGCCGGTAGCCGTTTAAATTTTCCACAATTAAAGCGGGTTCATCACATTCCAACAAGGTATTGTAAAATCCGGCGGCTTTTGTCATATTTCTTGGAACCAAAATATTCATTCCTCGCAACAAATGCACAATCGCACCCATTGGCGATCCAGAATGCCAGATCCCTTCTAAACGGTGACCACGGGTTCTTACAATTAATGGTGCTTTTTGTTTGCCTACGGTTCTGTAATGCAGTGTAGCCAAATCGTCACTCAATATTTGAATGGCGTATAATAAATAATCCAGATATTGAATTTCGGCAATCGGACGCAATCCTCTTAGCGCCATTCCAATTCCTTGTCCAATAATGGTCGCTTCTCTGATTCCGGTATCGGCAACGCGAAGTTTTCCGTATTTTTCCTGAAGTCCGACAAGTCCCTGATTTACATCGCCTATATTTCCTGCATCTTCTCCAAAAATGAACAAATCGTTGTATTTTGAAAATAAGAAATCAAAGTTGTCTTTTATAATAATTCGTCCATCAACCATTTCGGCATTTGCATCATACGTTGGCAAAACTTCTTTTACGTGGCTTACTTTTTTATCGCTTTGGCTGTACAAAAAGGAACTGAAGTTTTGTTGTTCTTTTTTTAAATAACTGACAATCCACTGCTGCAGTTGTGATTTTTCTGCAGATTTTTCTTCTCTTACGTAAACAACGGCTTTACGTGCAGCAACTAAAAGATCTTTTCTTGAAGTATCCAAAACAGCAGACAAATCGTTTTTTAATTTAAGGATAAAAGGTTTGTTGTGGCTTTTGTTTGCCAGATTCTCAAGCAATTGCAGCACTTTGGTTTTTTCTTCTTTTACAGGATTTAGAAATGCATTCCAAGCATCTCTTCGGGCTTGATTGACTTCTTTTTTTGCATCTTTTTCAATGACAATCAATTCTTCTTCGGAATCAACAAACCGAAGTAAATTATTGTTGCTGTCTTTTAATTCGAATTCAATAATCCAGTCGCGCATTTTGGCGAGACAGTCGTTTTGTTTTTCCCAAATTAAGCGCTCTTTTGTTTTATAGCGTTCGTGTGAACCTGAAGTTGAATGGCCTTGCGGCTGTGTTAAATCTTTTACGTGAATTAAAACAGGCACATGTTCTTCCCGGGCAATTTTTGCCGCTTTATTGTAAACGGAAATCAATTGCGGATAATCCCATCCTTTTACCACGAAAATTTCAAATCCTTCCGAAGTTTCATCACGTTGAAATCCTTTTAATATCTCTGAAATACTTTCTTTGGTTGTTTGATATTTTGCCGGAACCGAAATGCCGTAATCATCATCCCAAACACTAATAATCATAGGAACCTGCAAAACGCCTGCGGCATTGATGGTTTCAAAAAATAGGCCTTCTGAAGTGCTTGCGTTTCCAATAGTTCCCCAGGAAATTTCATTTCCGTTGTCTGAAAATTTCGGATTTTTTAGCTCAGGAATATTTCTAAACATTTTTGAAGCCTTTGCAATTCCAAGCATTCTTGGCATTTGGCCCGCTGTAGGTGAAATATCGCCGGTTGAATTGTATTGTTCTGTCAGGTTTTTAAAGTGACCGTTTTCATCCAGACTATGGGTCGCAAAATGACCGCCCATTTGTCGGCCGCCCGACATTGGGTCGGCGTTAATGTCAGGATGTGCGTACAAACCGGCAAAAAATTGTTGGGGCGTTAACTCACCAATGGCCATCATGAAAGTCTGGTCGCGGTAATAACCCGACCTGAAATCACCTTTTTTAAAGGCTTTCGCCATCGCCAGTTGCGGCACTTCTTTTCCATCGCCAAAAATTCCAAATTTTGCCTTTCCGGTCAATACTTCTCTACGGCCCAAGTAACTGCATTCTCTACTTATTACTGCAATTTGGTAATCGCGTAAGACTTCTTTTTTAAATTGATTGAATGATAACTGTTCTTGGTTTGTTGATGAAGATTTTACCTGCATATTTTTGATTTTTTTTAGTAAGGCAAAGTTACAAATTTAAATGGTATTTAAAATTGGGGCAAAAATTGAGATAAAAGTTAAATGTTAAAGACGGAAGTCCGAATAAGGAAGTCCGAAGATTAAATAGTTAAAGTTAACCAAAAAACCAATCACTTTTAACATATAACTCATAACCTAATAAAAACCTCTTTTTGCGAAATTATATATTTTTTTAGGATTTAAAATAAGTACAAACCTAATTTTTGAGGGATAACTTGGCTGGGTTAATTCCCAACCCAAATTGGAATAAAGCGGGAAATACACTTCTAAAATATCATTTATAAAGTTCAACCTTACGCCGCTCTCGTAAGCAAAATATACGTTTTCATTTTTGTTTTTCACAAAACCGACGTCATTATATGCTTCAACCCACCGCCACAATCCAACGCTCGTATTAATGGTTGTTAACCACTGATTTGCATAGGCAACGGGAAGTTTCGATTTGAAACCGCCTTCATTTATGATAATTTGCTGGCTTAAAATCCCGGTTGTTTCCGACCTTCCCAAATAATCGTATTGGAATAAATAATCTGTTGGCCTGTCAAGCGCGAAACTAAAAAAATCTGTTTCGGTATTATTAGACAAAAAAGCGCCTGCGAAAATTCTGAAATCAAATTGTCTGTTGGTATCTGTCAATAAACGGTAATGACCCGTGGCAGATACTTTGCTGAATTTATTGGCAATCTGCAATCCTGTTGAAAATCTTAGATCATCTATAATATTTGGTCTTGAATAGCCATAGTTTATATTGAACACATTGTATTTATTGGTTTCAATATGTTGTGTTTGGTTTGGTGATCTTTCGCGATCAACCATTACGTATGAAGTGCTAATAGCGCTGCTGCTGACGTCTCTAAGGCTTTTGCGTTTAAATTCAAGTAGCGCAAACGGCGTAAAAATAGTGTAAGTCAGGTCTTCTGCATATTGAAAACTGCTTCCAGAAACCCCTGTTAGAAACCTATTTACTTTTTTATTTTCCGGCAAATATTCATAAAGGAAAGAAAAAATTCCAGAAAAGGCATTGCTTTTTGTGCCATAGGAAGGCGTTATTTTATACTGAAAATCTTTGTTTAAAATCGTCCTGTTAGAGAAAGACATACCCAAAACCAAACCATCATAATAATTGTATCTGGCTTCCGGAGTATAAAAAATTTGATTGTAATATGGATTTTCTATATCCTTTATAAATTTTAACTGCACAGGCCTGTTAAATAATTTTTTATCAATATTTTTCCAGTTGTTTCTTAAATTGTATTCTGGTAAATAGAATTCATGATTTAATGAAAGTCGGTCAAAACCATTGGTTGGTATGGTTATTTTTGTTATTGAATCTATGCCTACCAGCCATTTTTTAAATTTGATTTCTTTGTCATGAATGCCATATAACTCAATGGGCGCTGTAAAGTTGCGTTTATTTAAAATGCTAATTTCGAGGGAATCATTTTTTTTGACTATTTTTTTGATGGTATAATCAACCTTTTTACTGGTGTTTAAATAATCTGTTTTAAACCAGTCAATATCTTTTGTCGTATCTATCAAATTTAAAAATAGCTCACTTTGAGCGCTTTGTCCGGAATATTTTTCTGAAAAAACTTTAATGGCATTGAAGATTGCGGATTCTCCCAAATAATTATCCAAATATTGAATTCCCAACCCAGCTTTGTATTTATTTACAATTTTTCTGTTGAAATTTGATAGGGAATCAGCAGGCGTTGTTAAAGGCTGGTCCAGGTTTTTTCGTGCCGCAAATTGATAAACAAAAGGATATTTATCGTTAAAATCAATTTTGGCCAAATTAAAACTTTTGACACCCCAAATTTTTGAAATATCTCCAATCGCTCTAACTTCAGGATAATATTTTTCGACATATTTGATCATTAAATAAGTTTGTAAACCATCTGCAAGCCAGGCATCTTTTCTTTGATTAAACAAAAAAACATTGTCAATATATTTTCTGCTTAAAATTTTAAATAGCTGAATATCAAACTCAAAAGCGTCATTAAATGGTTTTAAAAACGAAGGTAATTGGTTAAACCCATAAACTGGATTTTTTTCATAGTCAATTTTATTGATAAGAAGTTTTTCATGCGGATAGGCACCTAAATAAGATTGAATAAAAGAAAGTTCTCTATTGAGAATCTCTGTTTTGATGCGCGGATGTAATTTTTTTGAGTCGATATTTGTCAGTATCTGAACCGGATTCGAATTGTAGACTACAAAATCATTTTCTTTGGTGATGTTTAACGCAATATCCTGTCTGTCTTTTCCAATTAATTTATAGTTGTTAAAATTGGCCAGAGAATCAACGGAAACTGTTAAATCACTGTTTAACACATATTCTTTCGGCAATTTAATGTTGATGAGGTAATTTGTAAAATCAACATACAAATCATCCATATCCAAGTTATTTTGAAGTTGCCATTCCCCATCAAAAACAGCCGGAATTAAATACCAATACCTTAAATTATAGCCTGTTTTATTTACACCATAATTTGTAAACTTATCATTGGGAATTTTTATGGTATAGGTTGCAACTATTTTTATCGATTCTTTGGGTTTTAAAGGTTGCTTTAGATTGATTTTTAAAATATCCGGATTTTGCTCTGTAATTTCCCAGGTAACAAGATCATAATTGACCGAAAAACTGTTTATTTTTGAGCTTCCTCTGTGCTTTTCATTGGCGAAATGAAATGTTTTTGAATAATTTTCAATAAACCGATTGGCCAATGGCGTATTTTTATCCTTGTAGGCATTTGCCCAGTTATGAAAATAAACGACGTTTAAAGTACTGTCGGATTTGTTGTGAAAATTGATTTCCTGCTGTATTTTAAGTTCGTTTGTTTGTGTATTTAAAACAGCAAGTATGGTGGTCCTGTTTGTTTGGGAATACATTGTATTCAAACAAATAAAACCGGATAAAAGTATTAAAAACAGGAGTTTTTTCAAAGGTTTACTTAAAAATTAGGGCTTAAACTGTATTTTTTGTAGAAGGTGTTTATCACTTCCAAAACTTCATCTTCCGTATCAACAATTGAAATTAAATTGAGATCATCCAAATGTATTGTTCCTTCATTCACCAAAGTATTTTTAATCCAATCCATCAATCCCGACCAATATTTTGTACCAACCAAAACGATTGGAAATTTTCCGATTTTTTTAGTTTGAATTAAGGTGATTGCCTCAAAAAGTTCATCCATAGTTCCAAAACCTCCCGGCATGACCACAAATCCTTGGGAATATTTCATAAACATCACTTTACGAACAAAAAAGTAATCAAAATCTAAACTTTTATCGGAATCAATATACGGATTGTCATGTTGCTCAAAAGGCAATTCAATATTTAAGCCAACAGAAGTTCCTTTGCCGCGTCGTGCGCCTCTATTTCCGGCTTCCATTATTCCTGGGCCGCCGCCTGTAACTATGCCGTAACCGTGCGTTGTTAAATTATATGCAATATTTTCTGCCAATATGTAATATTCATGGTCTTCTTTTGTTCGCGCAGACCCAAAAATTGTGACGCAAGGCCCAATTTTGCTGAGTCGCTCAAATCCTTCAACAAACTCTGCCATAATTTTAAATATGGCCCAAGAGTCGTTTGTTTTGATTTCATTCCACGTTTTTTGTTTGAATTTTTCTCTTATTTGTCTGTCCTCATTTGTCATAATTACACTGTAATTTCTATATTATTTGATAAAATTTCGAATTTTTTATGAAAACCTGCGGGCTAATTTAATTCTTTTTTTAAGAATTTGGCTGTATAGCTTTTTTTATGTTGACTTACTTCTTCCGGTGTTCCAAAACAGATGAGCTGCCCGCCTTTTTTCCCGCCTTCCATGCCAATATCAATCACGTGGTCGGCAAGTTTCACAACATCTAAATTGTGTTCAATCACCAAGATGGTGTTTCCTTTGTTTGCCAATTTATTCAAAACTTCCATCAACACCCGAATATCTTCAAAATGAAGTCCGGTTGTTGGCTCATCTAAAATATAAAAGGTGTTTCCGGTATCTTTTTTAGACAATTCCGAAGCCAATTTAATGCGTTGCGCCTCGCCACCCGATAACGTTGTAGATTGCTGACCCAGTTTAATATAGCTTAAACCAACATCTTGGATTGTTTTAAGTTTTCTGTAAATTTTGGGAATGAGCTCAAAAAATGAAGTCGCTTCTTCAATGGTCATATTTAACACATCAGAAATTGATTTTCCTTTGTACCTAATTTCCAATGTTTCTCTGTTAAAGCGTTTTCCCTGGCACGTTTCACATTCCACATGCACGTCGGGCAAAAAATTCATTTCTATCACACGAACGCCGCCGCCTTCGCAGGTTTCGCAGCGTCCGTCTTTTACGTTGAAAGAAAATCGGCCTGGCTTGTAACCTCTTATCGCAGCTTCGCTTGTTTTGGCAAACAAATCCCTTATTTCGCTAAAAACACCGGTGTAAGTTGCCGGATTTGAGCGTGGCGTTCTGCCAATCGGAGATTGGTCAATGGCAATTACCTTGTCAATATGTTCCAATCCTTCTATGGATTTGTAAGACATCGGTTTTTTTACCCCGTTGTAAATGTGTTCATTTAATATTGGGTATAAAGTTTCGTTGATCAAGGTCGATTTTCCGCTGCCCGAAACGCCGGTCACGCAAATTAATTTTCCCAGTGGAAATTCAACAGTAATATTTTTCAAATTATTGCCAGTTGCGCCTTTTAAAACCAATTTGTGTCCGTTTCCTGCACGTCGTTTTTTAGGAACTTCAATGGATTTGGTGCCGTTTAAATAATCGGCCGTCAGTGTATGGTGCTGTTTCAGTTCTTCATAAGTTCCTTCACTCACAATTTCTCCGCCGTGAATTCCTGCGCCCGGACCAATATCGAGCACAAAATCGGCATGCTGAATCATTTCTTTGTCGTGTTCCACCACAATTACAGAGTTCCCTATATCTCGTAAATTCAAAAGGGAATTTATTAATTTCTGATTGTCGCGCTGGTGCAGGCCAATACTCGGTTCATCCAAAATATAAAGTACACCAACCAGTTGGGAGCCAATTTGCGTGGCCAGCCTGATGCGCTGCGCTTCACCGCCCGACAGTGATTTTGAACTTCTGTCAAGG
>CAZBGP010000104.1:0-8714 GCA_964491495.1 uncultured Lutibacter sp.
CACAAGGTTCACAAAGAAAATAATTGAATATAAAAAATAAATAGTGCCCTTTGTGAAAAACCTTTGTGCCCTTTGTGGTAGAAAAAAAATTAAACACAAGGTTCACAAAGAAAAAACACAAGGTTCACAAAGAAAATAATTGAATAAAAAAATAAATAGTGCCCTTTGTGGTAGAAAAAAATTAAACACAAAGAAAATAATTGAATGAATATAAAAATAGTACCCTTTGCGGTTAAAACAAAAATGATATGAACCTAAAAGACATAAAAATTGCAACGCAACTAAGAATCGGCTTTGGAGCTATGATGCTTCTCGCTGCTGTTCTGGGCTTTGTATCCTACGAAAATTCCAAAGAAATCGCCCAACAAACAGAAACAATGTATAACCATCCGTTGCAGGTGCGCAAAGCTATAGGTGAATTGAAATTCAACATTACCGCAATGCATCGCGATATGAAAGATTTGTTTTTACCCGAAAGCGACTTACGAATGCCGTTGATATTAAACAATATCGAGCTGTATAAATCTTCCGCGTTCGAGCAAATTGATTTTATTTATAAGTGGTATTTAGGCCCCCAATCCGATATCGATACCCTGAAACAAAACTTTGTTGTATGGAATTCAATGCGCGAAGAAACCATCCGTTTGCTTAGAGAAGGAAAAATAGCCGAGGCTGCATCCAGAACCATTTCAAATGGGATTGCAGGCAATCAGGTTGAAGTTCTGTACAGGTCGTTGGATAAAGTCGATATTTTTGCCGCTAACAAAGTCGAGTCATTACTTAAAACTTCTAAGGAATTAGAGCGGTCGTTAAACTTGCAATTAGTTGTACTTGTTACCGCATTTCTGTTAATTTTGTTGCTGATAAGCAATTTTTTGATACGGGCAATTCGACGTCCGATTGACGAACTTTCCGCAGCAGCCATGCGCTTTAAGGAAGGTGATTTAAGTGCCCGAAGCGCGAATACATCAAATAATGAATTCGGTGGTCTGGCATCTTCATTTAATTCGTTGGTAAGTAAGATACAAGCGAATATCGTAATCAGTAATCAAGTTGTTATGCTCACCGGCAAAATGCTTGGTGAAGATGACCCAAAAAAATTCTTTCAAGGTACACTGCAAATACTGATGGACCAAACCGGTTCACAAATGGCTGCGGCTTATGTGCTTAGCGATGATAAAAAGCATTATAAACATTTCGAATCCATCGGAATGGATGATGATGCCAAAAAATCATTTTCGGCTTCAGGGCACGAAGGAGAATTTGGCGCAGCAATTACAACCCATAGCATTCAGCATCTTAAGAATATTCCCGAAACAACCCGTTTTTTGTATAATACGGTAAAAGGCAAATTTATTCCAAACGAAATAATAACCATTCCCATCGTTTCAGGTGGCGAAGTTATTGCCATGATATCATTGGCAAGTGTTGGCGTTTATGACCAACCTTCCATGCAATTAATCGAAGCAATTCATATTACCTATGCTGCCCGTATTGAAGGCGTTTTGGCTTACCACCGAATTCATGAAATTTCATCAAAATTGGTGGAGCAAAACCGCGAGCTGGAATTACAGCAAACTGAATTGGCAGCACAATCCTCAGAACTGACAGAACAAAACAGAGAGCTCGAAGTACAGAAAAATCAGTTAAGCGAAGCAAACAAACTTAAAACAAGTTTTCTCTCGAATATGAGCCATGAGCTGCGCACACCGCTAAATTCAGTGATAGCGCTTTCGGGAGTGCTCAACCGAAGGCTTGCAAAACAAATTCCCGACGAAGAACTCAGTTACCTGGAAGTGATTGAACGAAACGGTAAAAATCTGCTGTCGCTGATCAATGATGTATTGGATATTTCAAGAATTGAATCGGGAATGGAAGAGATTGATGCCACGCAGTTTAATCTTTGCGATGCTATCGACGATGTAGCAAGTATGATACAGCCACAGGCCGCCGAAAGGAATCTTTATCTTACCAATGCTGTGGGCGACTGCAAAGTTCAAATTGTAACAGATGCCAACAAGTTCAGGCATATACTGCAAAATCTCATTGGCAATGCGGTAAAGTTTACTGAAAATGGTGGTGTCAGTATTTCGGTTAAAAAACTAGATGATAAAGTTGCCATTGTAGTTGCCGATACCGGCATCGGTATCAGCGCAGATCACCTTCCCCATATTTTTGATGAATTCCGACAAGCTGATTCCGGGGTGTCGCGCCGTTTCGGTGGAACGGGTCTTGGATTGGCCATAGCAAAAAAATATGCAAAACTACTGGGCGGATCTATTATGGTTAAGAGTGTGCAGGGCAAAGGTTCTGAATTTATTTTTACACTTCCTATTGTTTACGATGAGAATTTCCGGGTAACTGAAAATAATACCGATGATCGCCGCATAAAGGAAACCATCCCTAAAACAGAAATTATTACTTTTCCGAGTCGGACTAAAACGGTCATGATTGTCGAAGACAGTGAACCCGCAGTGATTCAGATAAAAGATTTTTTGGAAGAGAGCGGATACAAAGTAGTGGTTGGAAAAGACGGTGGTGAGGCGTTGGAATTATTCAAAACAGTAATTCCCGATGCCATTATTTTAGATTTAATGATGCCCGGAATCGATGGATTTCAGGTACTTACGGCCATTCGCAATGCAGATATTACTGCGCACATACCCGTATTGGTACTCACTGCCAAATTCATCACTCCGGATGATTTAAAATTTTTGAAGCGAAATAATGTTCACCAGCTTATTCAAAAAGGAGCTGTTAAACGCCAGGAACTGGTTAAAGTGGTAGGCGAAATGATCTTTGGCAAAAATGAAGAAGCCAATAAACCGGTTAAAGAGTTGAAACCCATACAGGGAAAGCCTACTGTGCTGGTAGTTGAAGACAATCCCGACAATATGATTACCGTAAAAGCAATTCTTGCTGATGGATTTACAGTGATTGAAGCTGTAAACGGAAGAGAAGGTGTTGAAATGGCAAAAAAACATTTACCTGATTTGATACTTATGGATATAGCATTACCCGAGATGGACGGAATTCAGGCATTTAAAGCTATCAGAAGCGATGGACGACTGCAGCATACTCCTGTTATAGCATTAACAGCAAGCGCACTTTTGGAAGACCGTGAACTGGTTTTGGCGCATGGATTTGATGCTTTTATTGCAAAACCAATTGATGAAAGCACCTTCTTTAACACCATTAACGAGACACTGTATGGAAAATAAAAAAATAAAAATCCTTGCCATCGACGACAACAGAGATAATCTTATTTCACTTAAAGCAATCATATCCGAAGTACTTCCACAATCGTTAGTTTATATGGAATTGAGCGGGCAAGGTGGTATCGAAACTGCAAGGAAAATAGATCCCGATGTGATATTGCTCGACATCGTAATGCCTGAGATGGATGGTTATCAGGTATGCAAAATACTAAAAGCAGAACAACATCTGTCGGAAACTCCCGTCATATTTCTTACAGCATTAAAAGGAGATAAACAAAGCCGTATTTTAGCCCTCGAAGCCGGAGCAGAAGCCTTTATAGCCAAGCCAATCGACGCAATCGAACTTAAAGCGCAAATTCAAGCCATGCTCAAAATAAAAGAAGCAGCTGCACTTAAGAAAGATGAAAAATTACGGCTCGAAGCGCTCGTGCAAAAACGGACGGAAGAACTTACGAATGCTAATATTGCATCGCTCAATTTGCTGGAAGACCTGAAAACTGAAAACGAAATCAGAAGGCAAAGGGAAGCAGAGCTGAAAATCAGCAAAGAGTTGCTCTCACAAACAGAAAATGTCGGCAAAGTGGGCGGCTGGTCATTCAATATCGATACCATGGAGCAAAAATGGACGGACGAGGTGTATCGCATTCATGAGGTTGAGATATCACAAGAACCAAGTGTTGATACGGGAATCAATTATTGCATCGGGGAATCCAAATCGATTATAGAGAAAGCCGTGCAACGTGCCATCGAGCATGGCGAGGATTACGACGTGGAGCTGGAGATAATGACAGCAAAAGGCAACATACGCACTGTTCACTCTATTGGTAAAGCAGATTTGAAGAACCGCAGGATTTATGGATTCTATCAAGACATCACCGGTCGTAAGCAGGCCGAAGAGATCAATAAAAAACTTCTGAATCAATTAGAGCTTATTAGTCTTCACTTGCCGGGTGTTATCTACCAATTCAAGCTTTGTCCAGATGGATCTTCGTATTTTCCTTACGCCAGTCCCGGCATTTACAATATTTACGGTGTTCAGCCCAAAGATGTTGAGTACGACGCAACAGCTGTTTTTAAAGCTATTCATCCTGATGATTTAGCGCAGGTAAGAGATTCAATCAACCATTCAGCCCAAACCCTTACTACTTGGCATGACATCTATCGCACCAACCAACCTTCTGGCAAAACAATTTGGGTAGAAGGAAAAGCCACACCCCAAAAACTGGAGGATGGAAGTATTATTTGGCATGGATTCATTCAGGATATTTCAGAACGAAAAATTGCAGCAGAAGCTTTGCGTGAAAGCGAGACAAACCTCAAAAGAATATTGGTGAATTTGCAAGATGCTTACTTTCAAGCTGATTTATCCGGTAATTTTACATTTGTGAATCCATCAGCAGTAGCAATGTATGGCTATGACAGTATTGGAGAAATGCTTGGGTTGCCTGCTTCCAGCTTATACGCAGATAAAAAGGTAAGAGAGCACTTGATAGAAAGTATAAGCATTTCAGGAAAAATAAAAGATTATGAAGGAAGAGGCCTTAAAAAGGATGGCTCTTCCTTTTGGGTTTCCATGAGCGTACAATTTGTACGGGATCATAATGACCAGATAATTGGCACGGAAGGCGTTGTTCGCGACATTTCCGACCGAAAACAAAAAGAAGAGCAAATACTAAAATTTTCACAAGCCGTTGAACAAAGTCCTGCATCCATTATTTTAACAGATACAAAAGGAAATGTTGAGTATGCCAACCCTAAAGCACTTAAAATTACCGGTTATACCTTGGAAGAATTAAAGGGAAAAAATCCAAGAATATTTGGTTCAGGTGAAAAACCAAAAAGTGACTATGAAAATTTATGGGCAACCATTTTATCCGGTAAAGAATGGCGTGGTGAATTTCACAATAAAAAGAAAAACGGAGATCTTTTTTGGGAACTTGCCTCAATCTCGCCTATTATAAACAAAAAAGGTGAAATTATTAATTTTCTGGCGGTGAAAGAAGACCTTACTAGAAACAAACAAATTGAAAAGGATTTAATTGCCGCTAAAGAACACGCCGAAGAAAGTGACCGCTTAAAATCAGCTTTTCTGGCCAATATGAGCCACGAAATTCGAACGCCAATGAATGGTATTCTAGGTTTTGCAGGATTGCTGAAAGAACCCGGTATTTCAGGAGAAAAGCAACAAAAATATATTGAAATTATTGAGAAAAGCGGGGATCGTATGCTTAACATCATTAATGATATTGTTGATATTTCAAAAATTGAATCGGGCACGATGAAAATTTATATTACTGTAACGGATATCAATGAGAAAATTGAAAATTTATATCAATTCTTTAAGCCAGAGGCCGAAGCAAAAAATATTCAGTTTTCCGTTGAAAAAACCTTACCTAAAAATGAAGCCATCATTAAAACCGATTCAGAAAAAGTATATGCCGTACTTACAAATTTATTAAAAAACGCCATTAAATTTACCAATAAAGGCGAAATATCATTTGGGGTTGGTTATGAAAGTGCTGCTGCCGAAAAAAAACAACTTAAATTTTTTGTGAAAGATACAGGAATGGGCATTGCTAAAGACCGTCAAAAAGCCATATTTGAGCGTTTTATACAGGCCGATATTTATGATAGAATGGCGCTTCAAGGGTCGGGATTGGGTTTGTCTATTTCCAAAGCCTATGTTGAAATGCTTGGAGGAAAAATTTGGGTAGAAAGTGAACAGGGAATAGGCTCTGTGTTTTATTTTACGATTCCTTGCATAGGGAAAACAGAAGAAATAATTGAAAAAAAATCCGACGTTTCAATTGAAACTGACGATAAAGCCGGAAAATTAAAAATATTGATTGCCGAGGATGATGAAGCTTCATCAATGTACCTGTCAATACTGGTTGAAGAATTTAGCTCGGAAATATTAACCGCGAAAAATGGTTTTGAAGCAGTTGAAATTTATAAACACCATCCCGATATAGATTTAATTTTAATGGATATTCAAATGCCCCATTTAAATGGCTATGAAGCGACAAGTCAAATTCGTAAATTAAACAAAAATGTGGTGATTATAGCCCAGACAGCTTTTGCGCTTACTTATGACAGACAAAAAGTAATAGATGCAGGTTGTAATGATCACATTCCAAAACCAATTTTAACGGACGATTTAAAGACATTAATTAGAAAGTATTTTGCTTAACAGGTAAATTAAATAGTGAAATACCAAGCCATAAATCACATCGCCTTAAATAGCGCAAAATTTTCAGTGCGGGAATTGTACCATTTCTTTCAAAAGCAAGTCAGTTTCTAAATTCCTTGTTAGGTATGTTGGCTGAAACTTCCGTTTAAGAATTGTAGTGACTTACCTATATTGGTTGGTGTCTTTGGGCGTTTGTTTTAATTAGACAATCATGTACAACCTAGAATTGCTCTAATTGTTTCATGATTCTGAATCTGACCGTATTTGAGATTCTTGAACTCATTTTGTGATTATGGGTTTTCTGGCAAATTTCACGCTCCGCGAAAATAGTTTCCGCAATGGTCATAAATGGATTAACTGGCTCTTCTCCAACTGATTCAAAATAGGCCAACCATATTTTTATATATTCTTTTTTGTTGTTCTTTCTAAAGGTAAGACCATTAAATTTCATCGATTCTTTAATTATCCAAGTCGCTAAATCCCGATAGGTTTCAAGATCTCTGTTTAGAACACCATCAATCCAAAATTTGTGTGGAATAAATTTTTTCGTTTTCACTTTCATCTTTCTATTAAATTTAAGTAGGTAAATTTAGTAAATTTTTTGAAATAGTTAAACTAAAAGTAAAGCAGCAAAATTATGCTGAATTTTGCACCGTTTCCATTAGGATGGTATCAACAAAACAGCATTTTTTACAGGCAATAAGGTGTTAGGAATCTGCTTTATATTGTTCCATAAATTACAATTTATAATGCCGTAATATCTTTAGGCCACTTTTTTAGCATTTCCGTCAAGTCACTTTGGCTATAAGGTTTTGAAATATAATCATTGCACCCGGAGGTTATTGCTTTTTCTCGGTCTTCCGGGAATCCAAGGGAAGTTTGTGCGATAATAATCATGTTTTTGTTAAATTCCCTAATTTTTTTTGTGGCATCGTAACCATTTAATTCAGTCATTCTAATATCCATTAAAACGATATTAATGTCGGGATTATCTTTACATAAACTAACAGCATCCATTCCATTTGTTGCAACAAATGGAAATTTGCAAAAATCTTCAATCATTATTTCAAGCATCAGTTGTGAAGCAAAATCGTCTTCAACGATTAATATTTTTTTCATAGAGCGCAATTTAATTTAAAGCGACTTACATTTTAAAAAATGAAAATTAATCAATATAAATGGATAAACCTATTCCTCTCATTATAATGAGAGGAATATTTTTTTATCTATTTCAACCTTTATCCTGGCATTTTTGATTTATCTGAATCCGAAAACAATTTCCACAAAAAACAGGAAACGAGCATAATAAATTTTGATACATAAAAAATGATTAAATGCGAACAGCAGCTGTTACCCCTAAAAAACAAAATTTAAACTGATGAAACAAAAAAACGCACCACATCGCCAAGTGGCCAAACGCTGGTTTTTATTGTAAAATAACGAACCAAATTGACATAAAAAATCATTTAAAACGGAACCGTAATGCGAATAGCAGTAGTAGCGCAAAATTGCATTCCGTATCCTTATCATTCCTCAAAACTGGAACTGGCTTTTTTTAGCAAATCAACAACAAACGATATTCCCCTTCATTTTCTATTGGTGCTCTGTGAATACAGGGTAGCACCTGTTGTTCCGGATGATCCACCGCCAAGCGCCAAAGATGTCCCAATCCTAAATTAACAGGCACTACATGCGGTTGCGCCTGATAATGCAAATCAAAATAATTTTCCTTCAAAAAGTTTTCAAATTCCTCTGAAGGGCCGTAATAGAGCTCTTCAAGCTTTTTTCGAATTTCGGGAATCAGTATTTTTTGTTCCGCTTGCGCATTGGGAATAATATCACTTGCCGCTCCGTAATAGGTACATAAAAAAGTATCCGTTGCAATGGGTGAACGATCCACATGATACGAATACACATCAGTGGATATGAAATCAAATTCATCATCTCGTTCGTAACATTTAAGTAAATTAAGAGCGGGAGAAGCGCCAAAATCGGTTAATAATTGCAAATCATTTAAGATTATTTCCCTGGCTCTATTCCCCTTTTCGGAAAGTTGGAGAGCCAATAGGTCTTTAGGACAGACTACTGTTATATTTTCTTTTAGTTGGAGTTGGCCTACAAGCTCTTTAAAGTCTCCTTCCAAATTTCGGTACCAGCACAGGGCATTCGTTTCTCCCTTAAAATCGGTATGTATCAGTTCAGAAAAAGTTGATACGATGCCTATTTGGCTGCTGTCAGAAAATGTATTGCTCATAGGTTGTTATCAAGAAGCTGGTTATTTTATGAAATACAAAATTATGGAATTT
>CAZBGP010000105.1:0-8636 GCA_964491495.1 uncultured Lutibacter sp.
TCCTTCTGCCTGAGTTGCTTCTGTATTTATTGTTGTTGTGATAGTTGTTTATGTTATCGCCAAAATAATCATGGACTCTAATTTGTCGGCTTCGTCTTAAATCTAGATATCTATATTTGGTTGGTAACAAATCAGCAGTTATCCAAATATTATTGTCGAGAAATAGGTAGCTTCTTATGGAGAAATCATAGTAAATATCATGTTCAGGAAAATAAATATAGCGTACTGATTCGGCCCGGTTCGGATAAAACCAAGCAGGAGGCGGCGCGGCAATTCTGGAAGTGACCACTACGGGTCCGCAACTTTCTAATGACAAAACAAAAGAAAACAACATGACAACTGTTAAAAAAACAACTTTTTTCATAATCGTAGCATTTAGTTAAACCAATTTACGAAGAATCAAAAATGACCCAAATGATATATATCAATTGACAAAGCGCTGTTTTTTATGTTATTTTTCAGCTTCTTTTTGTTTTTGTCGCTCTAATTTTCTAAAATAACCCCTAAACAGAAAGTTGTGTTTTAAGGCTTCCATATTTTCGTTTAAACGGATGCTTCCTTCTTTGACATTTTTCATTGTTTCATCAATATTATTGACCAAAATAGTATCATTAATCATATAATTTACGGTGCCTTTTCCATTTTTGACATCTAAAATCACCGAATTTAAATTGTCGATTACCGCATCAATGTCCAAGCTCGATTGTTCGATGTTTTCAATAATTGATTTCATTTTATTTGCAGAAGCGGTATCGCTTAACAATACGGCAGCCAGACTTTCATCATAATTAACGGCTCTGATAATTTTTTTCAATTCCAGCACTGTCGCCGAAGTATTTGCACTTGCTGTTTTTAAATTCGAAACGGTTTGTTTCACCTCAGAAGCCATTTCGGCATCTTCAATTAACATGCCAATGGTGCCTTTTCCTTCTTTAATTGCTGTGGTAATCTTCAATAAGTCGGAAGTTAATTTGGCCGCATTGTCATTGGTGGTATTTAGCGTTTCGAGCATATCGGTGGTTGATGTTTTGTTGTAAGATTGAATGGTGTCTCCGGGTTTTAAAGCCTCAGAAACCTCTTTTCCGGGCACAATATTTATCACCATGCTTCCAACCAAACCATCAGAGCCAACGGCAGCTACCGCGTTTTTTTTCATATGTTGAAGCATTTTGTCTTCAATAATCATATCAACACAAATGGTGCTGTCATTAATCATCACAATATTTTTTACGGTGCCAATATTGATGCCCGAATAACGTACGTTATTGCCTAATATTAAACCGTTTACATTGTTAAATACCGCGCTTATCCTAAAGGTATTTCCAAAAATATTTTGCTTGTTTCCGATTAAATAAAGGGCAAAAACAAAAATAATTGTAATGATGAAAATAAACAATCCAAGACTAAATTTTTGTGTATTTGAAGTTTTCATAAGTGAATATTATTTAAAAAATGCCTGAATTTTCTCGTCTTTGTTGGTGGACAATTCCCCAAAAGTTCCTTCAGCATAATTAATGCCGTCAATCAATAAAATCATTCTGTTTGAAATTACCCTGGCGCAATCCACATCGTGGGTAATTATTAGCGATGAGGTTTTATAATTTTGCTGAATATTTCGCATCAACTGTATAATTTCTTTCGCGGTTATTGGGTCGAGCCCAGTTGTTGGTTCATCATAAATGATAATTTTTGGTTTCAGAATTATTGCTCTTGCAAGCGCAATTCTTCTTTTCATACCACCGGAAAGTTCATCGGGCATTAAATCTATGGCGTCTACCAGTCCAACACTTTCTAAAGCTTCAAGCACCAATTTAAGGGATTCTTCTTCCGATTTTTTTTGTTGACGCATAGGAAATTCTAAATTTTCCCGAACGGTCATGGAATCGTACAAGGCGCTTCCCTGAAAAAGAAATCCCAATTGTGTGCGCAATTCATTGAATTCTTTTTGAGGCAGTTTGCTGATGTCTTTGCCCATAATTTCCAAAGAACCTTCGTCGGGTTGCATCAAGCCAACCAAACATTTTATCATTACCGATTTCCCTGAACCCGATTTTCCCATCAACACCAAATTTTCGCCTTCAAACAATTCAAGCGTAAATCCGTTTAACACGTGATTGTCGCCAAAACTTTTCTTCAAATTTTTGATGCTTAAAATGGGCGCTATGTTTTTTGTTTTATCCATAACTAAAGTTCAAAGAAAATATCGGTCACAAAAACGGCTATAAAGTCGATGATGAATAAAAGCATGGAGGTATAAACTACAGCCGCATTTGAGGCTTCTCCAACGCCGACAGTTCCTTTAGTGCAATTATATCCTTTAAAACTTCCAACCAAGCCAATGGCAAATCCGAAGAAAAATGATTTTACTGTGGCGGGAAGAATGTCCGAAAATTCAATAGCATCAAAAACCTTATTAAAATACAATTGAAAAGAAACATCTCCTTTTAAAAATTCAATGAGCGACGAACCAAACAAAGCAATAGTATCACCAAAAATAATAAGCAATGGAATCATGAACGTTGCTGCCATAATGCGCGTTACCACCAAATATTTAAAAGGATTGGTGCCGGAAACTTCCATCGCGTCAATTTGTTCGGTTACGCGCATAGAACCCAATTCCGCTCCAATTCCCGAACTTATTTTTCCCGCACAAATAAGCGCAATAATCACCGGGCCAATTTCCCGCACTATCGAAATGCTCACCATGGAAGGCATCCAGGATTGTGCGCCAAACTCCATTAAAGTTGGCCTGGATTGCAATGTAAATACCAATCCCAAAATAAAACCGGTTATTCCCACCAAAAACAAAGAGCGATTGCCCATATTGTAACATTGCCGCAACAATTCCTTAAATTCAAAAGGTCTGGTAAAAACCTCCTTAAAAAAATGGCCTGCAAAATATGACAACTCGCCAATTTCAGTGAAAAAATTTTTGAGTGAATTTTTTATTTGAATTGAAGTGATCATCTGTTTCAGCATTTTCGCCAACATAAAGTTATTGCTGAATTCAATGACATAAAATGATTTATATCAATTTTAAAGCACTTAAAAATGATGGGAATTGATAAAATTATTTAGGAACCAAGATTTTTATTCGGTTAAAATAAGGCTTCATGAATTGCTGTTGTCGCTAAGATTTTTATGGATAAATTATCGTAACAACTTGATATTTATCAGTAGAAGTTAAAATAGCAGTTTTTAACTTTACAAAGGAATGTTCAAATATCCAAGAAAATAATTATAAAAACCACTAATTTTTAAGCCATGAAAATTAAAGAATCAATGCGTCTCAATCAAGAAACCGAGTTCGAAGAATTTTACAAAAAGAGTTTTGCAGCCATTCCAAGTTTGAAAAAGTTCGCTGCCTCAAAATTAAAACTTGCCGAAAATGAAGGTTTAATTGACAAAGGATTTTATGATCCCAACGAAATTTTAGACGAAGTTTTTTTGGATGTTTTTAAAATATATTCTAATGATATTAATGAAAAACATTTGCGTCAAAGACTGTTTTTAAGAACCATTCAAAAAATAAATCATAAAATAGAAAAGGAAAATCAGTTTGCGGAGGATTTAAATATCGACACTATTTTAAGAGACGAGTTGAATTTGTTAAAAGAAGATTATTCGATAGAAGCTGATGGCGATTATATTTTTGATGAAGATTTGGACGATATTTCTTACAAACAAAACAGTTTTAATCCTGCCCAATTTATTTTGGACCAGCCAATGGAATTGGAAATTACCGGAAAACTGGATTTAAACGAAATTAACTTGTTCTCCGACCGAACCCGCGCCTTGTTTGGAGCAACATTTTATACCTTGCCGCCAATCAGCAAAAATATTATTGAGTTGTATGTTTTTGGAAATCAGGATATTTTAGAAATTTCAGAAACGTTAAAAGTTCATGAAGACACGGTTAGAAAAGTGATTGACCGGGTGAAAGAAAGACTGGAAAAGTTGTAACCGTTTTTAATTGATACTATTTTCAATCGCCTATAAATTAATATCCAAACTTATGGGACAATGGTCTGATCCATAAAATTCGGGATGTACATTTACGGATTTCACTTTGTTAATGAGCCTTTCGCTGATTAAAAAATAATCAATACGCCAGCCAATATTTCTCTCTCTGGCGTTAAAACGGTAATTCCAAAAGGTATAAGCCACTTCATTTGGATGAAAATACCGAAAAGAATCAACAAAATTGGCGTTAAGCAAAGCGTCCATTCCGTCAATCTCCATTTGGGTATAACCTGCCGTTTTGTTGTAGTTGGCTTTGTCGTTTTTTAAATCTATAGGGTGGTGGGCTACATTAAAATCACCGCAGACGATTAAGGGTTTTAGGCTGTCCAGTTTTTTTAAATAAGCAAGAAAACGGGCATTCCAGTTCTTTTTATAATCTAACCTTTCCAATGTTTGTCCGGCATTTGGCGCATAAACATTGATGAGATAAAAATCAGAAAATTCAGCGTAAATAAGCCGTCCTTCCTTGTCTTCATCAACCTCATTTCCTGAATCCATAATTTTTAGCGGTTTGTTTTTATAAAGCAACGCGGTGCCAGAATAGCCTTTTCTATCGGCCGAATTGCAATAAACAACATAATCGTCTAAGGGCAATAAAGCGTTTAAGCAGTCGGTATTTGTCGCTTTTGTTTCCTGCAAACAAAGAATATCGGGATTCAATTTTTTAACTGAATCCATAAAATCTTTTTTTAAAATTGCTCGAATGCTATTTACATTCCAGGAAACTATACGCATGACAAAGTTTTTATGTTGATTTTCTTTTTAATAAAAATTAGCCCTAGCAGATGTTCCGTTAGGGCTAAATAATTTTAATCAAAAAATATTGCTAAACATTTATTTGTTTATGCATATTCTCTTTGATATTGCACTTTAAGTTCATTTTTTACTTCATAAACTCCAGGTGCCAAATAAGCGGCTCTTTGAGCTTCATCTTTTTCTGCGATAGAGTTTACAGTTCCGCGCAATGTTACTGTATGTCCATCAATTACAACAGACACGTTTTTGGCATTTACATCAGCAGAGCGTTCAAAAGCTTTGGTAATTCTTTCTTTTATTTGAGAAGGTTCCACGGCTTGTTTAATTTGAATGCTGTTGACAACACCTTTTACGCCCAATAAATTTTCAACGGCTTTTTTTGCGGCATCTTTTTGATAAAACCATTTTAGTTCTCCAGATAAATAAACCCAGCCATCTTCCACTTTTATTGAAATTTTATCTTCAGGAACAGATGTGTCCCAAGTCAAAGCGTTTATAACTGCTTTGGCAATTTCTTTGTCGGTTTTTTTATAATCTGTTCCGTATTTAACTTCTATGTCAAGTGCAACAGCTTTAACGCCTTTTACGGCTTTTGCCGCTTTTTCTGCCGCTATTTTTTTGGTATAATTGTCTACAACGCCACTAAGGGTTACAACACCGTCTTCAACAATAACCCCAATTTTTGTTTCATCGATGTTTGGTTGCCATGCCAATTCATCTAACACATCATTTTTTAATTCCGCATCGGTTTTCATAATACAATAAGTTTTAATTGAACAATAAATTTGAAATCAAAAATACGAGAATGGTTTTTCAATAAAAATGAGGGAAATCAATCTGGGTTTTTTTAACAAATTTTTATTGATTTTCTTTTTATCTGGAATAAAATACACAAACAATTGTTGAATTTTCGTCATTGTGAATTCGTGTTAAATGATTAATATCAATTCAAATAGCCATAAAAATCAATAACTTTAATCATAAAACATAACCTTTTAAAGCGAATTATAACAACTAAAAGGATGAAATTCAGCAAGCGCCTGCGTAAAAAATATTTAATGGGAGAAAGTTCATTTCTTCAAGGTCCCCGCAATTGGATTAAAGAATTGTGGTTCACAATTAAAGTGCAATATCATTTTATAAAAGCATTTAGAAAATTACATTTTATCGGACCTTGTGTAACGGTTTTTGGTTCAGCGAGGTTTGACGCAACCAATTTATATTATAAAAAGGCTGAAGAAGTTGGCGCGGCATTGGCTAAAATGGGTTTTACCGTAATGACTGGCGGTGGCGGCGGAATTATGGAAGCCGCTAATAAAGGTGCTTTCGAAGCCGGCGGCTATTCGGTTGGCTGCAATATTATGTTACCAAAAGAACAAAAACCAAATAGTTATTTGCATAAATGGATCAATATTCCCTATTTTTTTGTGCGCAAGTTTTTATTGATGAAGTATTCCTTTGGTTTTGTTGTGATGCCTGGCGGAATTGGAACTTTGGATGAATTGTTTGAAGCGCTTACATTAATTCACACAAAAATGATTAAGAATTTCCCTATCGTAATTTTTGGAAAGGAATACCACAAAGAATTGTACCATCACATTAAAATTATGGCGAAAAACGAAAGTATTGATAAAGAAGATATGAAATTGCTTTATATGACAGATTCTGTTGATGAATTGATTGAACATTTAAAAGTTCATGCGGTCAAAAAATTTGGGCTGAAAGAGAAATCTTATAAAAGCAAATGGCTGTTTGGAGAATTAAAATTTCCTAAAAAAATTCTATAAAAACACAAGGTAAATTTCAAATATTGTTTGTTTAGGTTGTCATTAAAAAGGAGCCAATGGCTCCTTTTTAATTTGTTTCGAATAATGTTTAAAGGAAATTACCTTCTCCATCACATTTCACATTAATTCTTTCATTGTCTTTTTTTAATACAATTTTGTATCTTTTGGTAATGTTACCGGCTAGTCCTTTGTCATAATAATTCACCAAATAAGTATCTTTTGCGAAAGTCCAGCCAGGATATGTTCTTGCAACAGATTCAATTACAGTCATAGGTAAAGTAACATCTTTAAATCTTTCTGCAGTTCTTAAAATATTTCCTTGTCCGTCATAAGAAGCTAAAATATATCCCTCAGGAATATAAAATGACACTTCATAGGTGCTATATTCATCGGTATAAAAATCAGCATCTTTAACATTGAAACTTGCCACTTTTTGTTCCAATAAAGCAACTGGTATAGATGCATTTTCAAGACCAACTTTGTTAAGGTATTTGTAATTTGTGGCAGAAATCACAACTTCAGACAATTCTTCTGTTTTAATCTGACCGTAAGTTTGGATGGTTAATCCAAGAATTATTAAACCAAAAAGTATTTTTTTCATATTTCGAAATGTTTAAATTAATAATTGAGCAAATAAATTGATACAGTTAATTATTTTTATCAAAATTATTAAGGTTGAAATATAAGTGCAATGAGAAAAATCAATTTTGATATGAATAGGGATGATAACCATCCGTATTTTTTATTAAAGAAGTGTGATTATTATCAATATATGAAAAAACAGAAGGATTGAGGAAGCTTAAAAAGATGTTGAATTCTTAATTTAGATTTATTTAAAACTTTCTTAATTTAAGGTAAGTCGAAGGTGACTGACCCATAATAATTTTAAATTGCCTGTTAAAATTAGACATATTATTGAAACCGCTTAAAAATGCAACATCTGTAACACTTTTGTTTTCATCTTCTAATAAAATTTTACAAGCATTACCAATTCTGATTTCGTTTAAGAATTCAATATAGGTTTTATGGGTTACTTTTCTAAAATAACGGCAAAAAGCAGCTTTATTCATATTTATTGATTCAGCCACTTTCTCTAAACAAATAGATGAATCACTAAAGTTCTCAATTGAATAATCATACACTTTTTCAAGACGACCTTTTTGCAAACTTATAGAATTTACATATCCTGAACTGGCTATAAAATCAAAACCTTGGTCAATTTCTAAAAGATTTAATAAATCAAAAAAAAGAGTTACCCTTTTATAGTTGTTACCTTCATTTATTGCTTTCATTAAATTAAATACCTCTTCATTACTTTTAATATTATTAAAAACCATTCCTCTTTTCCAATTATTAAACAAATTATTTATCGACTTAAATTCTGGAATATTTTCAATCATTGTATTGATAATTTCTGCTGAAAAATGAAGAACGTAGGCATCTATAACTTTGTCTGGGTGATCTTCTGAGTTTAATTTAGGCACAAACATATGTGGTAGATTTGCACATAAAAGAATAAGTGTACCTCCTTGATAAGGAATTATTTTATCCCCAACATAAGCCGTCCCTGAATTTTTTACAAAATAAAGAACCTCATATTCTTTATGATGATGCCATAAACTATAAGCCTGAGGGTAAATTTTAGGGTAAATAGTAAATGTCTTTTGGATAGAGTGATTTATTTTATTTAGTAATATAGATTTCATCATAAATATAATTTTAGCTCAAAAATTAACCCATTGCAAATTTAATATTACAATGTGCAAAAAATCTTCTTTTTCATATCTAGAAATCAAAATACTTTTGCGATATAATAACACGAATACGTTTTCGTGTCATAATTTTGCAAATTAATGTTTTGTAGGGTGTAAATATAATAAAAAAATATTCATTTTAATGAATATACTACAAAGCCTGAGCTAATTGAATTATAACATTACACAATTTTAAGAGATTGCGAATATAGGTAATTTTAAAATGGTGGGCTTAAAATTTCTTTATTTGAAATGTAAAGTTATAGTGGATAAGAAGATTAATACTAACTAATTAAATATTTTATGATGAGTTACT
>CAZBGP010000106.1:0-5109 GCA_964491495.1 uncultured Lutibacter sp.
TAAGCTTTAAAATTAACGTGAAAATTTGAGATTTTAGTGTCGCGGTACTTATCTCAAAGTATAAAAATTCATCAACAATAAATTATTAAAACCCTCTGTAAATCTTTAAATTAAGATAACAGAGGGTTTTCTTTGTGTGATAATTGCTTCTATTTTGTATTAAAAGCAAAATTTGCTATTTATGATATTGAAGGTAATATTGTTTTATGATTGTGATTGTCGCAAATTTTATAGGTTAGAAGCAGTTGCATGAATCCTCAAATTTTATCCAAAGTTAGTTTCCGTTTAATTTGCGCTTAATTCTGATAATAAATTTAGATGCATAAGTCCCTAAAAACAAAAGAGGCTGTCTTTTAAAACAGCCTCTTTTTAAATAAAAATAAGTTGAAAATTAACTAGGATTCTGAACCATTAGCGGGTTGGCATTTAATTCTGCTCGTGGAATCAAAAATTCCCATTGCATATCTCCGGCAGGAACATTAAATAAACCATTGGTTTGAGATTGTAAATGGTTTGTGCCCGTATGATCTCTTTTCAATGGAGCATTGGTGCGTTTTAAGTCAAAGAATCTAAATCCTTCTCCCCATAACTCCATACGTCTGTGAAGCATTATTTCATCAACTAAGGCGTCACCAACATTGATAGATTTAACAGGAACATCCGATCTACGGGTTAAATTTAAAGAATGAAGCGCATTTTGAGCCAATGCATCCTCACCATTACGCGCTCTCGCCTCAGCTTCTATTAACCACATTTCAGCTGATCTCATACTCACGATATCCGCTACAGAACTGGATGGATTTTTAACCCAAAATTTATTACTTGCCCCGGCAGAACGAGTATATGTTGCAGTAGCAAAAGTCATATATGACGGGTAATTATCTGCTGTTGAATTGGTGGTGGCAACTACAGTTCTTCTTATATCAGTTGTTGGGAATTTGGTATATAAATCTCTGTATACTACTTTTGGCCAGGTACGTATATGTGTGGAAGAAAAGTTTCTTGACATATACGCGTGAAAGCTATAGAAAAACATAGTTTGATCATCTAAAATACCGCTACCCCACATCCATTCAGAATTACTTCTATCATTAAATCCTCCTTGGTATTGGGAAGAAGTCATTAAATTAAATCCGGCTTTTGCATTTGCGGCATGGGTGGCGGCATCTGACCATTTACCTTGAGTTAAAGCAACACGCGCTCTCAAACCATTAACAACATTTAAATTTAAATGAGATTTATTAGGTCTGCTATAACCCGTTAATAGTTCAGCAGCATCATTCAAATCAATATTTATTTGAGTATATACTTCTTCTACAGAGTTTCTTGCTTTACCTTCAGTTGATGAAGTTAACATAATTGGCACACCTAATTGGCTATTTACAGCGCCTCGCACATAACGTTTTCCATAAATTTGCACCAAATTAAAATGTGCCCATCCTCTGTACGCCAAGGCCTGGCCTTTAATACTGCTTTTTTCAGTTGGATCTCCTATAGCATTGTCAATATTTGCAATAATTAAATTAGCATCATTAATAATTCTATAGAAATAATAATAAGGATAGGAGGCTATAGAACTGTTATCATTTCTATGATCAACCCATTTATAGGTGCCATTATACCAAGAGTTATTAGATGTTGATGATGTATACACCAGATCATCACCCAAATGTTCTGAAACTATGAAAATGCCCCCTAAACCGCCTTCTCCTTGTGTACTTCTCATTTGAGAATATAACATTCTGTGAATTCCATTTAAGGAAGCCCAGGCATTCTTAGTAGTTGCTATAGCTTCTCCTGCGCCAACCGAATCGGTTGGTAAAGTATCTAAGTAATCGTCTTCACAAGCGGTAAGTGAAAGAACAAAGATTACGATTCCTAATTTTTTTAATATATTTTTCATATCGTACTGATTTTAGAAAGTTAAGTTTATTCCTGTAGATATAATACGCGAAGGATTATAAGTGAAATCGGTAGTTCCGGTAAAACTACGTTGCACATCCAATCCCTGTCTTTTCGAATCTAAGTACAAGTTTTCACCACTAAGGTATATTTTTGCATTAACCAATCCTAAACTATCTATTAAAGTTTTAGGCAGGTTATATGTTAAGTTCATCGATTTTAAATTAAAAAATGTTGAACTTATTAACCAACGATCTGAAGCTGCACTAATGTTGGTTGATTGTCCAGTATCTAATCTTGGAACTGAGGTGATATCACCTGGTTGTTGCCAACGGTTAAAAATATCTGTGTGCCATGCCTGACCCGTTGAAGCCCCACCGTGCATTAAGTTAGCATAGGTAGAATCATAGGTAGAACCACCAAATTGGTAAGTCACTAATACCGTAAATGTAAAATCATTTAACTTAAAACTATTGGTAATACCTCCCATAAAATCTGGAATTGCTGAACCGGCATAGTGAAATAAGGCATTATTCGGATTGGTAGTCATTAACACGCCATCAATAGTGCGCTCAGAAGCTCCAGCAGTTTTGGTTTCATCAAAACGATATAAAGATAAACCATCAGCAGGATCAACACCTGTCCAGTCGCGTAACCAGTAATCGTATAAGGACTGACCTGTTTTCAATTTTTTGGTTCCGGTAATAATTTCATCAAAATATTTAGTTCCATCTTCATTTATTCTATCTCCTGGTAATTTAGTAAACTCATTTTTAATTGTTGATAGGTTAAAGTTTACATTCCATTTGAAATTTTCTTTATCAATAATATCTGATGCTAAAGTAAGCTCAATACCTTGATTGTACATGGTACCTGCATTTCTGGTTATTGATCCTACACCAGCTGTTAAAGGAAGTGGCACATCAAATAATAAATTATCTGAAATTCTGTGATAAAATTCAATAGAACCTTCTACCCTGTTTTTAATTCCAAATTCTAAAGCGACATCAAAACTTTTATTGGCTTCCCAAGATAAATCATTGTTTGGTAAGGATTGAAATACAAAACCAGGCTCATTGGCATTATTTCTGCCTAAAGTATACAATGCTTGGTTTGCGTATAAACTGATACCGGCGTCATTCCCCAATTCTCCATACGATCCTCTTACTTTTAATTGATTAATCCATGCATTATCTTTCAAAAAGTCCTCCTGATCAATTCTCCAAGAAGCACCTAAAGACCAAAAATCTCCCCAACGTACATCTTCGTAGAATTTAGAAGATCCATCATTACGGTATGATCCGGAAAGATAATATTTGCTGTTAAAGTTATAATCTAAACGACCAAAATACCCTTCAGTTCTGTATTTATCTTCATAAGAAGTTAAGCTGTTGGTAGTGGTAAAGTTGATTAATTCAGAATTGCCGTCCACAATTAAACCTTGACGGAATCCATCTAAATAACGGTAAGTATAATCTAAATTTTCATGGCCTAATAAAGCGGTAAAATTATGATTTCCAAATGATTTTGTATAGTTAAGTAACTGGTTCACGTTAACCGATTGCGTTACCGAATTGGTTCTTCCGCCCCTACCTGCTGTTGCTCCATCTCCTACAAAACGATTGTCAAAACGTTCAAAATTGTAATTTCTTAAATCAACGCTTACATTCGTTGTAAATGTGAGGTCGTTTAATAATTTGAATTCAAAATAGGTTTTACCGAAAAGCGTACTGGTTCTTGCAATACGGTCATTCCAAAGGTTTTCATAATACGAATGTCTACCGTTCTGAATTGGTCTGGTAGTTTCAAAAACTTTATTTCCATCGGCATCATATAAAAAATCACCTGTAATTGGATCATGTTTATGAAGCGGATAAATTGGACCTATTAAACGGGCTGAGAAAAATGGATTTACAAAAGAAGTTCCTCCACTTTCTGCTTGCTTGGATTTGGTAATGGTACCACCTACATTTAATCCTGTTTTAAACCATTTCGCTGCCTGATTATTGATATTGATACGTCCTGTTATACGTTTGTAATCTGAACCAATGGCATAACCTTCTTCATCCAAGTATCCCATAGATACAAAGTAATCTGTTTTATCTGCGCCTCCCGAATATGATAAATCATAATTGCTTCTCAGACCTGTTCTGTATAGCGCATTCTGCCAATCTAAATCATCAGCGTACAAGAGTTTCGCATTTGGATTTATTTTACCGGTATTGTCAACAATGGCATTTGATGCCACATCGAAAGGATTGCTGCCTAAGATTTGTGAAATATCAGAAAATGTTAAGGTAGTACTTGTACCAGGATACACATAGGTTTGTAAATTTGATGCGTTTCTTGGCAATAAACCCGAAGCAATATCATTGGCTACTTGAGGTAATATAGGATTTGCAGTTCTGTATTGCAAGTTATTTCTATACGCTTCCCAAGCCAATGGATAGTATTCAAAGGCATTAACGCGATCATACTCTTTAATTCCGGGATCTGAAATACCGCTGGAAATACTTATGGAAGTTTGTGAAAACCCTTTCTTACCCTTTTTAGTGGTAATCATAATAACACCGTTGGCGGCTCTATTTCCATAAAGAGCCGTAGAAGCGGCATCTTTTAAAATGGTTACCGTTTCAACATCTCCCATATTAAGTGAAGCAATTTCTCCGTAAAATGGAGCGCCATCAACCACATATAACGGACTTGAAGAGGCATTTACCGAACCGAATCCACGAATACGGATATCTTGTCCCGCACCCGGCTGACCACTTCCTGAAGTAACAACCACCCCTGCAGAGTTACCTTCTATCACTCTAGAGAGATTGGTAACTGGTTTAGCGCTCATCATTTCTGATGAAATTGTTGTTGCGGAACCTGTAAAATCAGCTTTTTTAGCAGTACCATAAGCCACAACGACTACTTCGTCTAGCGTCATAGAACTCTCAGCCATACTTACATTATACACATTGCCCGAACCTACATTTCTAGTAGTAGTTTCCATTCCAACAAAGCTGAAGACCAAAACGTCTCCTACAGCGGCAGTCATAGAAAATTTACCATTGAAATCTGTTTGAGTTCCTTTTGAAGTGCCTTTTATTACAACACTTACCCCAGGTAGTGGTCCGGTTGCATCGGAAACTACACCTGAAATTGTTTTTTCTTGTGCAAATGCAATCTGCACAAATAACGCTAAAAGAAGCGTTAAAA
>CAZBGP010000106.1:5209-8634 GCA_964491495.1 uncultured Lutibacter sp.
CGCTCAAACCAACCAATTAGATTTATCTTATTATCTGCCTGTTGATGTTTCTTATAACAGCAAAATTCCAACGCCAAAAAGCATTATTGGCCACGAAGTGGGCGAATGGCACGTCACTCATGACAAGTTGGTAAATTACATGCAGGTTTTGGCAAACAGCAGCGATAGAATTACCATTGAAAACAGAGGTACTACGGTTGAAGGAAGGCCTTTAATTCTGCTTACCATTACCTCACCAAACAACCATAAAAATATTGAAAACATAAGGTTGAAGCATTTAAGCATCACTGACGCAAATTCATCCCAGTTAGATTTATCTTCAATGCCGCTTGTTGTAAATCAAGGTTATTCCATTCACGGAAATGAACCCAGCGGCAGCAATGCAGCACTTGCCGTAGCGTATTATTTGGCTGCGGCAGAAGGAGAAAAAATTGATGAATTGCTTAACAATACCATCATTCTTTTTGACCCTTCTTTTAATCCTGATGGAATGCAACGCTTTTCCTCCTGGGTAAATATGCATAAGAGCCAAAATATCAATCCCGACCCAAATGACAGGGAATACACTGAAGCTTGGCCAGGAGCAAGAACAAACCACTATTGGTTTGATATGAATCGCGATTGGTTGCCATCGCAATTGCCGGAAAGCAGGGCGAGAATAAAAACTTATCACCAATGGTATCCAAACATTCTTACAGATCACCATGAAATGGGAACCAATTCCACATTTTTCTTTCAACCTGGCGTTCCGTCAAGAAATCATCCTTTAACGCCTAAGAAAAACTATAAATTAACCGAAGAGATTGCGCAATTTCATGCGACTGCTTTAGACAAAATAGGAAGTTTATATTTTGCTGAAGAAAATTTTGATGATTTCTATTTTGGCAAAGGCTCAACATTTCCCGATATTCAGGGAAGTATCGGAATTCTTTTTGAGCAAGCCTCATCCAGAGGTCATGCGCAAGAAAGCGATAACGGTTTGTTAACTTTTCCTTTTACCATAAGAAACCAGTTTGTTACGGCATTATCTACCCTGGAAGCCGGCGTTAAATTGAGAGAAAAATTACTGAATTATCAGCGGGAGTTTTTTCAGGAAGCCAGAAAGGAAGCAAAAGCAACAGCCATTGTTTTTGGCGACGAAAAAGATGCCGCTAAAGCTTACCATTTAGCCGAAATTCTTCAGCAGCACCAAGTCAAAATTCACGAAATCAAAAATGATTTTACCCAAAACGGGAAAAATTATAAAAAAGGATACAGCTATATTTTACCAAAAAATCAAAAGCAATCACGCTTAATAGACGCAATTTTTGAAAAAAGAACCACTTTTCAGGATAGTTTGTTTTATGATATTTCTGCCTGGTCATTTCCGTTGGCGTTTAACTTAGATTATAATGAAAACGCGCCAATTTCTCAAATTGGCGCTGAAATAACGGAAGTAAAACCTCGTGTAATATCAAACATTCTTGCTTCCAATTATGCCTATTTAATGGAATGGCACGAATATTATTCGCCTAAAGCATTAAACCAAATTTTGGAAGCAGGAATTGCCGCAAAAGTTTCGATGAAACAGTTTTCTATGGATGGCGTTGATTACGATTACGGAACCATACTTATTCAAGCTCAAAATCAAAAAATGCCAACCCAGGAATTGGCGAAATTGCTAAATAAAATTGCACAAGAATCGCATATTAATATAACGCCAGTTTCAACTGGTTTAGCGAAAGGAATTGATTTGGGTAGCAATAATTTTAAAACCATTAAAAAGCCAAAAGTCGCATTATTTGTCGGCGACGGAATTACTTCGCTAGACGCCGGTGAAATATGGCATTTGTTCGACCAACGTTATGCCATGAAAATCACCAAAATGGACGTTCGTGGATTTGGCCGAAAAAATTTAAGCAGTTACACCCACCTTATTTTACCTGAGAGCAAAGATAATTTTTTAGATAAAAATGATACTGAAAAAGTCAAAAATTGGATAAAAAGTGGAGGGATCCTAATTGGTTATAAAAATGCGGCACATTGGGCGAACTCTAACGAAATAATCAAACTTGCAATTGAGGAAAAAAAGGATACTGCCAGAAATATTTCCTTTGAAAATCAAATGGATTATCGTGGCGCAAAGGAGATTGGTGGCGCCATTTTTGAAGCAAAATTGGATCGGTCGCACCCAATTAATTTTGGATATAAAAACAATACGCTTCCATTGTTTAAAGACACAACCTACTTTATGGAGACGGATGCCCAAAGTTATAATAACCCTATTCTTTTTACCAAAAAACCTTTATTAAGCGGCTATATTTCCAAAGATAATTTAAAAGAATTGGCAAACACCAGTGCTTTTAAAGCAGTCAATTTTGGAGGCGGCAAGGTGTTGTTGTTTTCTGATAACACCAATTTTAGGGCGTTTTGGTTTGGCACTAACAAATTATTAATGAATGCTGTTTTCTTTGGTGAATTTTGTAATTTAGAAAAAAAGTAAGTGCGATTGTTACAGATAATAAAAGCAGAAAGCGATCAATTTTGATCGCTTTCTGCTTTTATAAGGTTTATAAAAAATGAAGTTTTTAATCAAAATTCAGCGGACCTAAATAATTCATTTGTCGCATAATCCAGCTTTTTCTATTTTCAATATACTCCGATGATCTTGTGGCTCGGTATTTTCTTGGATTTGGCAATATGGCTGCTATGGAAGCCGCTTCATATCTGGAAAGTTTGACAGCCGGTTTTCTAAACCAGTGTTGTGCTGCAGCTTCCGCACCGTAAATACCATTTCCCATTTCTATGCTGTTTAAATACACTTCTAAAATGCGTTCTTTGCTCCAAAAAACTTCAATTAAAAAGGTGAAATAAACCTCAAAACCTTTGCGAATATAGCTTCGTTGGGGCCAAAGAAACACATTTTTTGCAGTTTGCTGCGATATGGTACTTCCGCCTTTGATGCGTTTCTTTTTTTTGTTTTTTTCAAAAGCTTTTTCAATGGCTTCAAAATCGAAACCAAAATGTTCCATAAATTTTTGGTCTTCGCTCACAATTACGGCTTTGCCTAAATTTGGGGATATTTTTTTCATAGAAACCCAATCATGCTCAAATGGCGCCTTTTCACCTTTACTCCATTGCTCCATATTGCGAATGATCATTAAAGGTGTGAACGGAACCGGAATCCAACGAAAAGCAATCACCGAAAAAACCGAAAGCACCAAAAAAACAATGATGGCTTTAAAAATAAATTTAAAAAATTTCCTGAAAAATCCCTTCATTATTGCTTAATCTTCGAGTTGGTATTCTATGGTCGAAACAACTCTTACAATTTTAATGTCGGAGGTGTTTTGGTCCAAATCATTGATGGAAAAAAGTCCTTGTTGGGCGCTTTTAATTTTAGTGACTTTGGAATTGGAATCAAGCGCAAATTTTTCGGCAACTTC
>CAZBGP010000107.1:0-8589 GCA_964491495.1 uncultured Lutibacter sp.
GGAAAATACACCAAACTTACCAATACAAACGGAACGCATTCAACGCAACTGAGTACAAATGGCAATTATTTAATCGACAACTACAGCAACATAACCATTCCGACAAATATTGACATCGTTGACACAAAAAAAGTAAAATCAGCTTCCATATTCACTGCTGAAAATCCGCTAAAAAATTACAGCTTGGGTACTACCGAATTTGTAAATCTGAAAGCAAAAAACGGCACCGATTTATATGCAAAAATCACAAAACCCGCAAATTTTGATACCACAAAAAAATACCCTGTGTTGGTTTACGTTTACGGCGGTCCACATTTACAATTGGTAAAAAATTCGTGGTTGGCAGGTTCAAACTTGTGGATGGTGGCATTTGCATCCTTAGAAAATTATATCGTTTTTACGCTCGACAACAGAGGCTCTGAAAACAGGGGTTTTGCATTTGAAAGCAGTATTCACCGCAATTTGGGAGAGGCAGAAATGGAAGACCAACTTACAGGAATTGACTATTTGAAATCGCTGAATTTTGTGGACGGCAAAAGAATTGCGGTCAACGGCTGGAGTTATGGCGGATTTATGACCACCAGCTTAATGCTTCGCAATCCGGGTGTTTTCACCACTGCTGTTGCTGGCGGACCTGTAACTGACTGGAAATATTATGAAGTGATGTACGGCGAACGTTATATGGATACGCCGCAGGAAAACCCTGAAGGTTATGAAAAAGCAAAAATTCACAATTACATTAAAAATTTAGACGGTAAATTACTGCTGATTCACGGAAGTGTTGATCCAACCGTGGTTCCACAGCACAGTATGACCTTGTTACAAGAAGCCGTAAAACAAAAAGTGCAAATCGATTTTTTCACGTATCCAATGCACGAACACAATGTTGGCGGCATTGACAGGGCGCACCTGATAAAAAAAATGATGGATTATATTGTGGAGAATAATAAAGGCTCCCTAACCCGCGAAAGGGGAATTTAAAAAGTGGTAAAATTGATTGCATTTGAAAATTAATTATTTGTAATTATTAAATACCTGATACAATATTCTAGCGTTTATAAACTAACCAAGAAACTATAACTTATCATGGAACCCCAAATTTTAATCAGCCCCGACAAGAATTCCATCGTTAAAATTGATCAAGGCGAATTGGTCAGTTTTATAAAAAATAAAGAAGAGTTAATTCACCAAAAAGGACAACCCGGCTGGCGGAATTCCGACACCGAAATGTTTCCGGTCATTGGTCCAACAGAAGTGAATGATTTTATGGTTTCAACACCGAAAGGCAACGCGATTCAGGATCAGCACGGACTTTTAAGGGAATTAACTTATTCCTTAATGGAAAGCGGCGAAAACTTTGCCGCTTTTCAAAAAGACTATGTCGCAAATAACATCGTAAAAAACTCAAAATTTCCTGGAAAATCTCTAAAGGATAAATTGTCTTGGCCTTACGATTTCAGGTTTAAAAAAGGATACGAATTGTCAAACGATTTCCTTAAAATTACTTTTGAAGTTGAGGCAGAAAAAGGAATGCCTTTTATGCTGGGTTATCATCCGGCATTTAAATTATCGGGAGAAAAAAGCGAAATTTGCAAAACGAAAACACAGGAAGTTTCCCTTCAAAAAATCATGGATGGTGGTTCAACGGCCTATCCTGTTTTAAATACCCAAGAAATTAAATTGATCAAAAATAAAGGATTTAATATTTCCATAAAGACGAAGGGTTTCAACAACTTTATGTTGTGGACAGAAGTGACCAATATGCTTTGCATTGAACCAATTACCGCTTATCCTTACACCGAAGGTGAACCTCCGCTTTCTGAAAAAATGTTTTGTGTTTCAAACGGAAAAGATTCTTTTGAGGTAGTGATTGCCCCGTTTAAAGATACTTTAATCAATAGTGTTTATTTATAATTATGGTCGTGCGGCATTGCGGTCGTGCAGTTTTTCTAACTTTTAACTTTCCCAATTTTGACTTCGGTCTTCCGTCCCGATACCTATCGGGATCGGACTTCCGTCTTTTACCCCTTCTTTACCCTTTTCAAACTCAATGAATTAACGGGGTTAATTCCCAAACCACTTACATTTTTTTGCGTAAACAGCACAACTTCATCATAATATAAAGGAATCACAACAGCTGAAGCCATAATTAAACTGTCCATTTTTTGGTACAAAAGATAGCGTTTCGGATTGTCGGTTGTTTGAATCGCCTTTTCATAGAGTGCATCAAATTCTTTTGAACTGTAATGCGTGTAATTCGGGCCATTTGGCGAGAAATTTTTACTGTGAAAAATAAAAAGGTAATTTTCGGCATCCGGATAATCGGCCACCCAACTGCCTCTAAATATGCTCAACTGTCCATTTACCTTTGTTTGCCGCAAGGTAGAAGGCGGCATCACATCGATATTCACCTGCAGACCTGTCCGCTCTAATTCACGTTGAATATATTCACACAAATCCAAATATTGGCTGTTGGTGCTTATGGTGATTGACGGATTTAAATTTCCGGTTTCAGCGATATAAGATTGCACCAATTCCTTCGCTATTTCAGGCTGATAGGTATAGCCTTTCATATGATTGAACGATGGCAAACCTTTAGGAATAAAACCATTTACGGCGGGCGTTCCAATGCCATTACGCAAATATTTAATCATTTTTACGCGGTCAAAACCATAATTAATTGCCTGCCTTATTTTTAGGGAACTGACTTCTTTTTCAGCGGCATCCACATAAATACCTAAATATTCGGTATTTAAATATGGGCCGGAAACCATATCAATCTGATTTTTGTAATGATCCTTAAGCTGTCCTTCCGATGTCAATAAATCATCTTTATAAGAAGCGTCTATACTGCTCATAAAATCGATATTTCCCTGAATAAACTGCAAAAACTCACTCTGTTTGTCGGGTAAAAATGTAACGGCAACCGCCTCCAAATAAGGCAATTGAATTCCATTTTCATCTTTTTCATGGTAATCCTTATTTTTACGGAAAACCAACTTGGTATTTTCAACCCACAATTTAAATTGGAAAGGTCCTGTTCCTAAAGGATTGGCCCTGAAGGTATTTCCAAAATGCGACACTGCTTCAAAAGGAACCACAGAACAATATTTCATACTCAACAAACTTAAAAATGGCGGAAAAGGCTGTTTTAATTGGATAACAAATGTACTGTCGTTTTTTGCCTCAAATGTTGAAACAAATTCCAGCACCCATTTTCCGGGAGAAGAGACATTTGGGTCCAACAAACGGTTAAAACTGTATTCAAAATCGCTCGCCACTACTGATCTTGTAGAATCTTTACCGAACAAGATATGCTTGTGAAATTTTATGCCCTTTTTTAATTTGAATGCATACGTTTTTCCATCTTCAGAAATGGTCCAGGAATGCGCAATATCAGGTTGAACATTTAAACTGTCATCCAGTTGCACCAAACCGTTAAATAATTGATTGGTGACCCAAATAGTTCGTAAATCTTTTGAAAACGCCGGATCTAGCGTGGTGATGTTTGCGTGCTCATTGTACCTGAAAACCGAATTATCCTCATGTTTTTTGTGTTTTGTGGAGCACGATACCAATAAAAAACCGACAACCAACAACCAATAACTACTTCTCAAACCCATACTCATGTTCCACTTTACAAATTCTTACTTTAAATGCATTATACCACATGCTTCTGCCCTTTTCTCTGGCTTTTGTATGTTCTGTGTGCAGTTTCCATTTTTTTATCGCCTCCAGACTTTCCCAATAACTCACTGTAATACCCAACTCACTTCTTGCTGATTCAACCCCCAAGAAACCTTCTTGTTTTTCAGCCAAATCAAGCATTTTATCAGCCATTTCAGCATATTTTAAATCGCCTTCAGTCCTCATTGAAGTAAAAATTACTGCGTAATAAGGTGGTTTTGGCGTTTTGGCAATCATTGTCATAAAAATAAAATTCAGTACTTTTGCATCCGATAAATGTACAAGAATGAGCGCACAAAAAAAAGTCGCATTTTACACATTGGGGTGTAAACTTAATTTTTCTGAAACTTCCACCATCGCCAGAAGCTTTCAGCAAGAAGGTTTTGAACGTGTAGATTTTGAGGAAGTGGCTGATATTTACGTCATTAACACCTGTTCCGTAACGGACAATGCTGATAAAAGATTTAAAACAATCGTTAAATCCGCGTTGAAATTAAATGAAAAAGCGTTTTTAATTGCCATTGGCTGTTACGCCCAGTTAAAACCTGAGGAACTGGCTGCCGTTGACGGCGTTGATTTGGTTTTGGGCGCCACGGAAAAATTTAAAGTGACCGATTATATCAATAATCTTTCTAAAAATGACATGGGTGAGGTGCATTCCTGCGAAATTGAAGATGCCAATTTTTACGTGGGCTCCTACTCTTTTGGCGACAGAACGCGTGCTTTTTTGAAGGTACAAGACGGCTGCGATTATAAATGCACCTATTGCACCATTCCGCTGGCAAGAGGAATTTCTCGAAGTGATACCTTGGAAAATGTGCTCGAAAATGCCAGAGAAATTTCAGAAAAAGGAATTAAAGAAATTGTGCTGACCGGTGTAAATATTGGGGATTATGGTAAAGGTGAATTTGGCAACAAAAAACATGAACACACTTTCCTCGACCTGGTAAAAGCCCTTGACAATGTTGACGGCATTCATCGTTTCAGAATTTCTTCCATAGAACCAAACTTGCTTCAAAAAGAAACCATCGATTTTGTGGCCGAATCCAGAAGTTTTGTACCGCATTTTCATATTCCGCTGCAAAGCGGCAGCGACACGCTTCTCAAATTAATGAAGCGCCGTTATTTACAAGAAACTTATACCAACCGCGTTGAAGCCATCAAAAACAAAATGCCTGATTCGTGTATTGGTGTTGATGTAATTATTGGATTTCCTGGGGAAACGGATGAATTGTTTTTAGAAACCTACAACTATTTAAACGAATTGGACATATCGTATTTGCACGTCTTCACCTATTCGGAAAGGCCAAATACAGAAGCTGTTGAGATGGAAGGCGTTGTGCCACAGAATGTTCGCAACAAACGCAGTAAAATGCTCAGAGGCCTGTCTGTTAAAAAACGCAGGGCTTTTTATGAAAGCCAGTTGGGGAAAAATTTCACTGTTTTATTTGAAAGTGAAAACAAAGACGGTTATATCTACGGATTTACAGAAAATTACGTTAAAGTGAAAACACCCTGGAATCCCGAATTGGCAAATACGCTGCATGAAATTAAATTAACCGAAATTAATGAAGACGGCATTGTGCGTTTTGACTGGAAAAAAATTCCTGTTTTTATTGACTAATCTTACATCAAAAAATAAAAATTGTGAGCGATTTATATCCTTTTGCCTTATTGGTTTTCACCTCTTTTTTTACCCTGATAAATCCGTTGGGCACGATGCCGATATTTATGTCGATGACGGCAACTTTGAGCAAGGAGCGCCGCAAACAAACCGCTAAAAAAGCAACTTTGGTGGCCTTTTTTACCATTATTGCCTTTGCCTTTTCGGGCCAGATTTTATTTAAATTCTTTGGAATTTCAGTAAACAGTTTCAGAATCGTTGGGGGTGTTATTTTCTTTACCATGGGTTGGGACATGTTGCAGGCCAGATTGGGAAATTTTAAACATACGGAAGATGAAGACAAAATTGATGCCTATGTGGAAGATATTTCCATTACGCCATTGGCAATTCCAATGATTTGCGGACCCGGAGCCATCACAAATGCTATTATTTTGATGGAAGACGCCAAGGAAATACCGCTTAAAATAGTGTTAATTGCCACCGTGGCATTCATCCTGTTATTAACCTATTTAATACTTGTTGGCGCAAGCAAAATTACTGAAAAAATTGGTAAAACAGGAAATAAGGTGATGATGCGTTTGATGGGTTTAATCGTGATGGTTATTGCTGTCGAATTTTTCTTCAGCGGCTTAAAACCCATCATTTTAGAGATTTTAAACAGTTAATGGAAAACTTAAAAACACCTGTTTATTTTGTTCCCGGCTTGGCGGCAAGTCCGGAAATTTTTGAATTTTTACATTTCCCGGAAGACAAATTTGAATTGCATTTTTTGGAATGGTTAATTCCATTAACGGCTCACGAGTCTCTTGAATCCTATGCAAAAAGAATGTCAGATTTGGTGCTTGAAGAAAATCCGGTTTTAATAGGCGTTTCTTTCGGCGGAATTATGGTGCAGGAAATGAGCAAACACCTTCATTGTAAAAAAGTAATCATTATTTCAAGTATAAAAAATCGCGATGAATTATCCAAAGCCTTAAAATTCATTCAAAAATTTAAAATCTATAAATTATTTCCGTCAAAAGCGATTGAAAACATTGAGCTTTTTTCTTTTTTAGCCTTTGGAAACACTTCCAAAAATCGGTTAAAACTATACAAAAAATACTTTTCGGTCAGGGACAGAAAATACCTAAAATGGTCTATTTACAACGTGTTGCATTGGAAACAAAACAAACCAATTGAAAATATACTTCACATTCACGGTACTGCCGATGCTATTTTTTCGTTTAAATATATAAATGGTTGTATTCCCATTGAAAAAGGCACACATATTATGATTATCAACAAGGCAAAAACAATCAGTAAAATAATTATAGATTCCCTTAAATAAAATGTTAAAATAAACATGTGCAGTGTATTTTCATCAAATAAATTTGTATTTTGCCCCTTAACAAACCCTTAAAATGAAGAACAAAATGGACAAGTCAATTAAAATTTTAGGATTAATTGCGGTGATAATGATAAGTTCATTGTTAATTTTTGCAGCAAAAAAATCAGATTCAGAATCTGACAATTACCTTAAAGAAGGCGATAAAAATACAAGTGAAACTTATGAGATCAAAGCGCTGAAAATCCCAGAAAATTTGGATTTTGCGGGAGAGCGCGTTCCTACTGAAAACGACGACATTAAAGAGCGAATGGACAGGGAATTATTGACAAATACCTATTGGCAATCCAATACCATGTTACTTTTTAAAAGAGCCAATAAGTTTTTTCCTTTGATAGAGCCTATTTTGAAAGAAAATGGCATTCCAAACGATTTTAAATATTTAGCGGTTATTGAAAGCGGGCTGCTAAACGCAACTTCTCCAGCAGGCGCCAAAGGTTTTTGGCAAATATTGGAAGGCACCGCCAAAGAAAGCGGATTGGAAGTCAACACAAATGTTGATGAACGTTACCATTTAGAAAAATCGACACAAGCGGCCTGCGATTATTTAAAATCAGCCAAAGCTCGTTTTGGTAACTGGACATTGGCTGCGGCAGCGTACAATGCAGGAAACAGAGGTGTTTCAAGCAAAATGGAAACCCAAAAAATGAACAGTTATTATGATTTGCTTTTGGGAGATGAAACAGAGCGCTACATTCTAAGAATCGTTGCCCTTAAAGAAATTATGTCAAATCCTGAGAAATACGGATTTATTTTCGATAAAGAGGATTTATATACTGCAACATCCACCAAATTTATTGAAGTAAGTACACCAATTGCCGATTTAGCCCAATATTCCATAGATTTAGGTATTAATTACAAAATCTTAAAATTACACAATCCGTGGTTGCGTGAAAATACATTGGAGAATAAAACCGGAAAGACCTATCAATTAAAAATTCCTATTGAAACTAAATGAAACGAGACTCACAAATTTTGATAAATAATGGAATAGTTAAAAGCGAACAGCAGCTGTTACCGCTTAAAAACAACATTTAAACAGATGAAAATGACGGTAGAAACAATTATTACTTTGATTATCATTGGTTTATCCGCGGGGATTTTAAGCGGATTGGTGGGCGTTGGCGGCGGCATCGTTATGGTCCCTTTATTTGTGTTGTTTTTAGGTTTAACGCAACACAATGCGCAAGGTTTAAGCCTGGCTGTTATGTTGCCGCCTGTCACATTTCTCGCGGTTTACAATTATCATACCGCTGGCACCGGCGGCAATATTGATTGGCGAATAGCGCTTACCGTTTCTTTGCTCTTTGCAATTGGCGGTTTTATAGGTTCAAAAATAGCCTTGCAAATTGACCAGAGAATGCTTCGGAAAATATTTGGCGTCTTTATGTTATTTGTTGCCGTAAAATTAATTTTTACCAAGTAAGGCCAATGGCGCCTATTTTATTTTCGAGGCCAAATAATAAAAAAGTGCAGCAATATAATGCTGAAATTATTTTGGGCCTTACCGCTGAAAAAGCGGTCGTGCTTTTCATTTCAATCTTTTTTTCGGAAAAAAACCTCATAAAAGGATTTTCGTTGCAATCACTAAGGCAGCTTTCTGCCAAAAACAATTTTAATTATGCTTTTATATATACCGTAATTTTAGAATTTAGCCATTTTTATTAATTTTTCTTTCAAAAACAAGTACATTTGTAGCTATGGGACTAAATAACAACGACATTTTTAAAAAACTTCGTGTAGCACACAAATTGCGCGATGAGGACATTGTGAATATTTGTAAACTGGTTGACTTTGATATTACAAAAAGTGAATTGGGAGCATTTTTCAGAAATGAAGACCACGAGAAATATAAAGAAGTAGGCGATCAAATTTTGCGCAATTTCTTAAACGG
>CAZBGP010000108.1:0-8487 GCA_964491495.1 uncultured Lutibacter sp.
AAAGCACAATCTTGTTTAAGTTCTATTATTCCCAATTCATCGTTGCTAAGGTTTCCTTGTTTCAGGAACAATCCGGCAATATCACCTTTTGAAATCTTGTCTTTTCTTCCGCCTGAAATATACAAGGTTTCCCATTTTGAAGATTTAGGCGTTGGTTTATTTTTCAAAATTTCTATTTCGGTATCTGACGTAAATTCTGATCTTTTCTCTTTTTCCCACTGAATCACATATGCGGTTCCTTTCTCGTTCATACGTGCTGTTCTTCCGTTTCTGTGGGTGAATTCATCGAGCTTTAATGGTAACTGATAATGAATTATATATTTTATTTCAGGAATATCCAATCCTCTGGCCGCTAAATCGGTAGCCACAATAACCTGATGTGTGCCGTTACGAAATTTTATCAAAGTTTTTTCCCGGTCTTTTTGTTCCATTCCGCCATAAAAACAGCCGTGTTCTATGTTGTTTTTGTTCAAAAAATCGCTCACCATTTCGATGGTATCCCTAAAATTACAGAAAACAATTGCGGGTGCATTTTCAATATGGCAAAGCACTTTTACCAGTGTTTCCAATTTATCTTTGGTGGGAGAAATAATGGTTTTTATTTTTAAAAGTGGTGCTTCTTCCCCATCTTCTTTTAGATAATTGATGGTGGTCGGATTGTTCAATCCAACAAATTTGGGGATTTTTAAACTTTGTGTGGCCGATGTTAAAATACGTTTGTTCACTTTTGGCAATGCCAAAATAATTTCTTTCATTTCTTCTTCAAAACCAATTTCAAGTGATTTGTCAAATTCATCCAACACTAAGGTTTTAATCTGTTGGGTTGAAAAAGTGCCTCTTCGCAAATGATCTGCGATTCTTCCCGGCGTGCCGATTAGTATAGCCGGCAAATGGTTCAGTTCAATTTTATCTTTTGAAAATGGGCGTCCGCCATAAACGGCATTCGCTTTAAAACCCGTTCCCATTTCACGTGTTACTTGCTCAATTTGAATGGCCAATTCTCGTGAAGGCACAATAATTAATGCCTGAACTTCCCCGCAATCAGCATCCAATGATGTAATTATCGGCAGTAAAAACGCCAATGTTTTTCCGGTTCCGGTTGGAGACAATAAAACGATATTGTTATTGGAATTAATAGCAACTTCTGCCGCTATTTGCATTTCATTGAGTGTTTCAATACTCAATTTGTCTAAAATATGTTGCTGTTCTTTAATGATGTTTGACATGTTGCAAAAATGCGGATAATTAAATTACTTATTGAAGTATTACATAATAATAAATTGATTTTCAATTTATTATATTTTTTTATTAAATGAAATATTATGCAAAAAAACTTTTTATACAGGTGAATTATGCGAAAATAACTTTCTGTGATGCACACTTAATCTTCCGGTGGCCTGCCATAAACTTCTTCAAAAACGGTGTCGAAATTATCACGTAAATACAAACGAAGTTTTTTTCCGTAATCGTCTTTTAGCCAATCGGCAAAATTTGTAGTGCTTTTGCTGATGCATTTGGTATAATGGTGTATTCTATATTCAATATCTTCGCCTAATTTGTTTGCTAAAATTAAGGCATCATAAACATCCTCACTGTTTTCGACACATATTTTAGCGTGTTGCGCAATGGAACGTTCCAAAACCACTTTTGAAGATTCTCCTATTTTAACGGCATCTTTGTAGGTTTGTTTGATGTCGAAATGAACAGTTAGCGAGTTGGAAAACTCATTACGGAGTTCTTGTGGCATTTGATATTCAAAATTGCTTTCCAATTCTTCATCATTCAGCAATTTGTCCAGATAATAATTTGGCGATGTAAAAATACTCTGCCAGTTTAAATCGGCGCCCCACGGACCAAATCGGTGAAAATTATTTCCCAAATCGATGACGTTAAACGTGTTTTTAGTCTTTAAAATTCGGGAACCACGGCCAATCATTTGATAATATAAGGTTAGTGATTTTGTTGCCCTGTTTAAAATAATCGTATCAACCGTTGGCTCATCAAAACCGGTGGTTAAAATACTAACGGAAGTTAAAATAGCATTTGGCGTTTTTTTGAACCACCTTAAAATGAGTTCCCGTTCTTTTTTTGTAGCGGTATTGTCCAAATGCGCAATTATATAACCAGCTGCCCTAAACATTTCATACACATGCTGTGAAGTGCTGATTCCGTTATTGAAAATCAAGGTTTTCTTCCCTTTGGAATGCTCTTCATAACTCGACAATAATTTCCCCAGCATATCATTGTTGGAATATAAATCTTCGGATGATTTTACCGTATAATCGCCGTTAGCGCCAACAACCAAAGAAGTTAAGCCAACATTGTATAAAAAAGTTTTTGCGCTCGACAAAAATTCATTTTGAATTAACGATTCAATCGTTTCCCCAACAATTAATTCATCGTAATTGTCGTTCATTGGTAATTGCATATTCGAACTTAACGGCGTTGCGGTAACGCCTAAAAAAAACGATTTGTCGAAAAACTTAAAGAGTTTTGTAAAGGAATTGTAATGCGCCTCATCAATAATCACCAAACCAATATCGGAAATATCAAGTTTGTCGTCATTTAATCGGTTGTTCAGGGTTTCTACCATGGCCACAAAACAGCTGTAATTTTCCTGGTCGTCTAAATTTGCTTTGCTGTGAATTACCTTATTGTTCACGTTAAATTCGGTAAGCATAGTTGATGTTTGCTTGCACAATTCAATACGATGCGTCAAAACCAATACTTTTTTGTTGTGATGCTTCAAATATTGTCGCACAATTTCAGAAAAGATGACTGTTTTTCCACCACCTGTAGGCAACTGGAATAGCAAATGATAATCTTCCGGCTTATCCTCAAAGCATTTAAAAATTTTGTTAATTGCTTCTTTTTGGTAGCTGTATAAATCTTTACCTGCTTTTCTTTCTTCTAATTCTGTGGCTGTTATGGACAAATTTTTTGGTTTTATGACCAACAAAAGTACCGCCTTTTAAGGTTTATTTCGCTATGATTTAAAATTATTTTTATTCAGTCTAAATTTAAAGCCAATTTAAAATTATATAAATAACTGATATTTAGTAAATTAAATGATCGATAATAAAAAAAATTATAAGTGAAATATTAATTTGCAAAAAATCAAATTTGCCTTATTGTTGTCAATAATGTGTTAAAAAAATATTATTGACCTTTATATTCATAATAAAAGTCAAAAAACAACAGAAAACTCATTTATATAATATATTGGGCGTTACCGCAAGGGTCGGGCTTTCACTACTCGCTATTTTTCAGTTGCGAAAAGCAACTAAAAAATAGCTCAAACAAACCGTTCAATCCCTAACGCTTGTTGAATATAAAATAAATAATTAAGCAGGAATTTGCTGGCTCAAACAATGCAACGTTCCAAAACCCCAAATTAAATCTATAGCGCTTATGCCAATAATTTCTCTTTCGGGAAAACAGTCTGCAATAATATTTAAAGCAATCCTGTCATTCGGATCATTAAAAGTAGGCACCAAAACACATTTATTTAAAATGAGAAAGTTGGCATAACTCGCCGGAATTCGCACATTGTCAAAATCTATTCGTTTAGGCATTGGTAAACAAACAATGTTTGGTGATTTTCCATTTTCTAAATTTGATTGTTGCAACCGCTTTAAATTGTCTTGTAATGGTAAATAATTTGCATCCTTTATATCAGATTCCACCACTGTAATAATGGTATCTTCATTCACAAATCTGCACAAATCATCTATATGTCCGTGGGTATCATCACCTTCGATGCCGTCGCCAAGCCAAATCACATTGGTAATTCCTAAATATTCTTTAAAAACAACTTCATAATCGGCTTTGGTGAAATTTTTATTTCTGACTTGAATGCTGGGATGCAGCAAACATTCTTCGGAAGTTAATAATGTTCCTTTTCCATTGCTGTCAATAGCGCCGCCTTCAACAATTACGGGTTTTCCATTGTACATTACCTGAGTTAGCGGAATGTCTAAAAATGATGCTACTTTTGAAGGCACCAATTTATCAAGTTTGTAATTGGGATATTTTGCCCAGCCATTAAAATTGAAATTCAGGGCTTCCCTCCCATTTTTGCCGTTTTTAATGACAATTGGCCCGGAATCCCGCATCCAGCTTCTGTTTGTTTTCTGAATGATAAATGAAATGTTTTCAGTTTTTACGTGCGCCATTTCAAGCATCCCAATTACTTTCTCTTTCAACTTTTTATTGGCAACCAATAAAAAAACTTCTTCAACATGGGCAACTTTCTTTATAAACTCCACAAAAGCCCATTGAATTGCGCCGTATTTTCCTGGCCAATCGTTGCCGTTGTGCGGAAAACAAAGCAACAAGCCCTGTTGTTTTTCCCATTCTGCCGGAAATCTTCTGTTATGCTCCATTATTTATCGATGGCTCTTTTGGTGATTTCGCCGTAAGCGTCAATTCTTCTATCTCTTAAAAACGGCCAGTTCTGGCGCACATTTTCCTGTAAATTTAAATCTACTTCGGCAATTAAAATTTCTTCTTTGTCGTGCGACGCCTGAGCCAATATTTCACCTTGCGGTCCGGCAATAAACGATGAACCCCAAAACTCAATACCATCAGTATCTGGTAAATATTTTTCCAAGCCAATTCTGTTTGCGGCAGCCACATAAACGCCGTTTGCCACTGCATGACCTTTCATAACATTCATCCAAGCGCCGTGCTGATTTATGCCGTATTGTTCTTTTTCTTTAGGATGCCAGCCAATTGCGGTAGGATAAAATAGCACTTCCGCACCTTGTAAAGCCGTTAATCGCGCAGCCTCAGGATACCATTGGTCCCAGCAAATAAGCGTACCAATTTTTCCCTTTTTTGTAGGAAATGTTTTAAAGCCGATATCCCCCGGCGTGAAATAATATTTTTCATAGAAGTGCGGATCATCCGGAATATGCATTTTACGGTACAAACCTGCTTCAGAGCCATCCGAATCAATAATATAAGCGCTGTTGTGGTAAATTCCCGCCATTCTTTTTTCAAAAAATGGCACAATGATTACCACGCCCAATTCTTTTGCCAAAGCACTAAAAGCGATGAATGAAGTGCTGTACAATTCTTCTGCCAATGCAAAATTATCGGTGTCCTCACTCTGACAAAAATAATGGCTGCTGTACAATTCCGGCAACGAAATAACTTCAGCGCCTTGTTTTGCTGCATCTCGCACCCAGCTCAAACATTTTTTTAAATTATTTTCAGCGATATCGTTTAAATTTAGCTGCAATACGGCTATTTTATATGTTGGATTTGGCATATCTAAGAATTTATCATGTAAAAGTAGTATTTTTTACAAACAGATGTAAGTATCAATTTTAGAATTTTTATTTAATGGAACGCAAATAAAGATTTTCAACTTTATCCCTCGCCCATTGCGTTTTTCTTAAAAATTTTAAGCTTGAATTTATGGAAGGATTGGATTTAAAGCAATTGATGTTAATCAATTGACCTAGTTCTTCCCAGCCATACATGGCCACCAAAAATTGAAGTATTTCTGCAAGTTTAACGCCGTGAAGCGGATTGTTTGGCTGTTCTTCCATTGTTTTATTTTTTACCAGTCTATCGGTCGGTAGTCTTTTAGGAATTTCCCGCTCCAATGTTTTCCTGTGTTGATGCCGTCGAATAAGGGATCCATCACGCGTGCCGCGCCATCAACAATATCTAAAGGCGGCTGAAAATCGTGCACTTCTATTTTATGTTTGGACAAATCAACCGGATCTTCATCGGTAACCCAACCGGTATCCACCGCGTTGATATAAATACCGTTTTTGGCAAAATCTGAAGCCGCAGTATGCGTCATCATGTTCAATGCAGCTTTTGCCATATTGGTATGCGGATGGCGATCCTGCTTGGTAAAACGGTGAAATTTGCCTTCCATCGCAGAAACATTGATGATGTGTTTTTGGCCGGTATTTTCTTTTTTCATTAAGTTAGACAAGCGGTTGCACAATACAAAAGGCGCCACGGCATTTACCAATTGAACCTCTATCATTTCCGTTGTTTCAATTTCTCCCAATTTCAATCGCCAGCTGTTTGTTTTTCTTAAATCAACCTGTTGTAAATCGGCATCCAGTTTTCCTTCTGGAAAAACTTCACTGGCAGCCAAAGAATTGTCGAAACTATAAGGAATTTGCGATAATTTTGCTGAAGAACTTAGTCCGATTCCTGGTTCTGATCCGTGCCAGGTTACCGGAATATTGGTTTGGTTGTTCGCGATTTCTGAAGATAAATTCCGTAATTCCTGCAAACAACTGTGATGGTTGCTGAGCAAATTTTTGGCAAACAGTGGCAAATCATCAAAATCCATTTCTTCTTTTGCCATCAAATGATGGTAAAATCCGGCCGGTCTTCTAACAGTTTGTGCAGCATTGTTGATTAGAATGTCCAATCGGTCATATTGCTGCTCTATATAATTGCAAAAAATTTCCACACTCGGAATATGTCTTAAATCGAGTCCGTGGATTTTTAAACGATCTGCCCAATCAAAATAATCTTTTTCCTGGGAAAATCGCAATGCTGAATCCACAGGAAATCTTGTGGTTGCAATTACCGTTGCGCCGGCGCGCAACAACATTAAGGTAATGTGATAACCTATTTTTAAGCGAGAACCGGTAACAACTGCAACTTGTCTGGTAAGATCGGCAGTCTGAAAACGTTTGGCATAATTAAAATCGCCGCATTCTGTGCACATCGTATCATAAAAATGATGCAGTTTCGTGTAAACCGCTTTACATACATAGCAATTTCGGGGAGATTCAAGTTCGAGTTCTTTACTTTTTGATGCATCAATATGCGCCATTAACTTTGGTGCTTCAAAAATGACTGCTTCACGAGCGCTTCTAATTCCCGTTTCCTTACGCGTGTGCCGGTCGCGTGCAATCATTTTGCGTTTGATGGATTTTTTGGCATCTTTTTTTCCTTGGGAAAATGTTTCTCGGCTTGGCCTGGTCAACATTCCGGCAGCTTTAAATAATGCAATTCGTTTTTCTTCCGAGAGCTCAAAAACCTGATTGGTGTCATTAACCAATTGTTCCAATATAGCAATGCAGGAATCAATTTGTTCCTGACTTACTTTACTGGATGTTTCCTCAATGTTAGGTTTCATAAAACGCTGTTTCAAGCGGCAAATATAGCCATAAAAGGCTAAATTTTAAAAATCGCTGCATTTATTGTTGTTAATGAGCACCAAAGATAAAAAGTTTAAAGTAGGTAGCGTAAAAATTTAATAATGCTCTATATTTTACTGATTTTTTAACCGCAATAAAAACGCAAAGAAAAAGCGCAAACAACCTTTCTAATTTACGATATAAGAATTTTGACCTTCCTGCCGGTCAGGCAGGTTTACGATTTTTAAATTTCAACAAGCGTTAAACAATAAAATAATTTAAATTCGAGCAACGATTTTGTAACATCATTAAAACGAACAAGTTTTCATTATCTTTGCGCAAAATTTTTCAAAAATAAATATGGTTTCAGTAGAAGGATTAAGTGTTGAGTTTGGAGGTACAACACTTTTTAAGGACATCTCTTTTGTGATAAATGAAAAGGATCGCATTGCCTTAATGGGCAAAAATGGCGCAGGAAAATCGACTTTGCTAAAAATAATTGCCGGACATCAAAAAGCTTCCAGCGGAAGAATTTCTGTACCGAAAGACAAAATTACCGCCTATTTGCCGCAGCATTTAATGACAGAAAATGACCGAACAGTATTTGAAGAAGCTTCCCAGGCTTTTTCTGAAATTTTGGCCATGCAAACCAAAATGGATGAACTCAACCACCAGCTCACCATTCGCACCGATTATGAATCTGACGAATATTACAATATTATTGAACAGGTTTCTGCACTCAGTGAAAAATTGTACAGCAACGGCGAAATTAATTTTGATGCGGAAGTCGAAAAAATTGTGTTGGGATTGGGTTTTGAACGTGCCGATTTTAACCGCCCAACTTCCGATTTTAGCGGTGGATGGCGCATGCGCATTGAACTTGCAAAAATATTGCTGCAAAATCCAGATTTAATCTTATTGGATGAGCCAACAAACCACCTCGATATCGATTCTGTTCAGTGGCTTGAAAATTTCCTGGTAAACAGTGGAAAAGCCGTCATAGTGATTTCTCACGACCGGGCTTTTGTAGATAAAATTACTACCCGAACCATTGAAGTGACGATGGGACGTATTTACGATTATAAAGTCAATTATTCCAAATATCTTGAACTGCGCAAAGAACGCCGCGAACAACAACAAAAACAACTTGACGAACAACAACGAATAATTGCAGACACGCAGGAATTTATCGATCGTTTTAAAGGAACGTACTCAAAAACTTTACAAGTGCAATCGCGCGTAAAAATGCTCGAAAAGCTTGAAATTGTTGAAGTTGATGAAATAGACACTTCTCATTTAAAACTCCGTTTTCCGCCTTCTCCCCGCTCCGGAACTTATCCTGTTACTGCAGAACATGTGTCGA
>CAZBGP010000109.1:0-8481 GCA_964491495.1 uncultured Lutibacter sp.
TTGTCTTTTTTCATCACTTCAGAAAGTCGGTTGCACAACACAAACGGCGCTACAGAATTTACCAGCTGTACCTCAATCATTTCCGTAGTTTCAATTTCTCCAAGTTTTAAACGCCAGCTGTTTGTTTTTCTCAAATCTACCTGTTGCAAATCGGCATCCAGTTTCCCTTCCGGAAAAACCTCTGTTGTAATGAGTTCTTTGTCAAAACTATACGGAATTTGTGACAACCTTGCTGAAGCCCGCAATCCTATTCCCGGTTCTGGTCCGTGCCAAGTCACCGGCATATTTTGGTTGGATGACGCACCTGCAGTTAAAGCCGATAATTCTTGCAAGCAACCCCAATGGTCAAATAATAAATCTTGTGTATTTTTTGGTAAAGAAGCAATCGGACTTTCCTCATTTTTCATCAAATGCTGATAAAATCCGGAAGGACGTCTCACGGTTTGTGCCGCATTGTTGATCAAAATATCCAATCTTCCATATTTTTGTTCCACAAAATTGCAGAAAATTTCTACACTTGGAATATGTCTTAAATCGAGTCCGTGAATTTTTAACCGGTGCCCCCACGCTGCAAAATCAGCTTCCTGTGAAAATCTCAAAGCTGAATCAACCGGAAAACGCGTAGTTGCAACGACAGTGGCGCCACCACGTAACAACATCAACGTAATGTGATAGCCAATTTTTAAGCGAGAACCTGTAATTACAGCTATTTGTCCTGCAACATTCGCCGTTTGAAAACGCTTTGCGTAATTAAAATCACCACAATCCGGACACATACTGTCGTAAAAATGATGCACTTTTATAAAGGGCGTTTTGCACACATAGCAGTTTTTATGCGACTCAAATTCTTTTTGTTCTTTATTCGCTAAATGAGCCATCGGAAGCAATTTTGGTGCGACAAAAACCGATGCTTCACGGGCGTTTCTAATGCCGGTTTCTTTTCTTGCTGTTTTTTCTTTGGCAGCTAAAATTCTTTTTGCCACTTTTTTTCCGTCCTTTTTTCTTCGTGAAAATTCATCCCGATCGGGTCTGGAAAACATTCCGGCAACTTTTATCAGTTCCGTTCTTTGTTCTTTTGCAATGTCAAAAATCTCATCGGTATTTGTAACCAATTGTGATAATATGGCTATACATTTCTCAATTTCTTCAGAAGTAATTGCCTTAATATTGTCTGTTTTTCCTATCTCCATAATATAAACGTATCCTAAAACCGATTAAGGCCGCAAAGATAGTTTTAAAATTTTGGCTATGATTTGTTTTTTTCAGGGACAGAAAAACAAAATAAAGAATTCTTCTAACTTGTTAACGTACTTAAAATACGTTCCTTAACCATCGTTAAAATTCTTTTATTGCTTTCTTTGATGAAGTTTTTATAGATGGCAAATTCATCCAAAGTAAAATGACCGATAATCATTCCTTTAGTTTCATTTCTTAACTGGCTGTCTTTTGAAAAAGCGCGCTCAATGAATTCAACCTTTTTTAAGTCACTAAAAGATTGAAAATCAAATTTTTGAATTGATAAATAATGATTAAAATAAGCAATCAGCAATTCATGTTTCATCTTAATTATTGGCCGCAATGTTTTGTTTTGAAATTTTTCAACTTCGGTCATTTTTGTTGAAACTATTGCTTTTTCTATAATAGGACGTTTATTGATCTCTTTTTCGTTTGTCATAATTACAAAATTACTCCATCTTTTTAATAATAACTTCTCCTTGCTTGTATTTAATTCGCTTGGTAAATCGGGAAAAAATAATCAAGCTTTTCTTCGTGTTGATAAAATAAACGCCTGTTAACAGCACCAAAGCGGCAATAACCGACTGAAAAGTAATTTGTTCATTTAAAAAATACCAGCCAACAACCATGGCAATAATTGGATTTACATAGGAAGAAGTCGCAACTTTTTCGGGTGAAACCACCCTTAACAAATAATTAAACGATGTAAAAGCGACAATGCTGCCAAATATTATTAAAAGAACCATTGACAATTGCACCGACGAACTCCATTGTGTTGGATAAGACCATTCTTCCCTAAATAACAAACTCGCCACCAAAAGCGTGATGCCACCTGTAACCATTTGATAGCCAGTATTTACAAAAAAGTTTGGAGGCAGATCAGCTTTGGCCACAAACAAACTTCCATAACCCCAACTGATGATACACACAAAAATCATAGACATTCCCAACAAAGTTCCTTCCTGACTTATAATCTGTTTTTGGCTAACCAAAAGAAACATTCCAATCATTCCTAATAAAATACCAATAACCGACATTGTTTTAATCTTTTTTCCTTCAAAAATTCGCATTAACAACAACACCACCAATGGCTGCGCGGCTGTTTCAAGTGCCGCAAATCCGCTGTCGACATATTTAAGTGCCCAAACCACTACTCCATTTCCGAAGGATAAAAACAAAAAACCAGCTATAACACTGTTGATAAATTGCTTACGTGTAACGCTTAATTTAATTTTCATCAACTTTGCGATAATAAATATCAAGGTACCCGCAGTGATAAATCGTATGGAGGCAAGCATAAAAGGCGGTAATTCAGTGACCGCTATTTTATTTAAAAGATATGTAGAACCCCAAATTACATAAATGGCAAAAAACGCCAAAACGATTAGGAAGGCCGGACTTTTTAATTTGCCCATGACAAAATTATTTTGATTTAAGAGGTGGTTTTTAAGACCCCAATATTAAGGAAAACAAATTGATTAATTATACATATATTCGCTTTAATTTTAAAAGCGCTATCAGGTTCAATCAGCCTGTTTGCTGCGAAAGCCATTTATCATTTTTAAAGCATTTTTCTTAACTTTATACAACTAATAAATAATAATGAAAACAGCTTTAACCTTTTTTTTAGGTTTTTTTGCATTCATGGCCAATGCACAAAATTATATTGATATTGCGCGTTTTAGCTATGGAAATACCCCGCTAAATACTTTTGAAAAAACTTCTGAAAAAACAAAGGTCGAAGAATTTGGTTTGCAACTGACTTTTCCCATTGTGCTTAGTGAAAAAACCGTTATTTTAACCGGATTCTCTGCAGATAGAAGTCGTTTAAAACTGGATCCTGAATTTGCAAACCATACAGCGCTCAATAAAGTAAGGCTGCAATTAGGTTTAAATCAGGTACATTCAGAAAAATGGACAGGGACCTATGTTTTGCTGCCAAGTATTGCTTCAGATTTTGAAAAAGTTACAAATGAAGATTTCCAAATCGGATTGTTAACATTATTGACTTACACAAAAAAGAAAAATTTAAAATATAAATTTGGGTTTTATGCCAATACCGAAAATTACGGTCCGCTTTTTGTACCATTATTCGGATTGTATTATTTAAGTCCGAACGCAAAATTTGAATCAACTTTGTTGTTGCCCGGGCAAGTTGACTTTAATTACAAGCTAACTAAAAAAACCGCTTTAGGAATTAATTTCGACGGAATGACTTCCAGCTATAATTTACATGAATCAACTTATACTCCTAAAGGACAATATGTTGTAAGAAGTTCAAATGAATTATATACCTATCTGCAATTTAAACTTGGAAAATCTTTAATGGCCAAAACCAAGCTCGGTTATTCCATTAGCCGCACATATAAAATATTCAACAATGACGATAAAGTTGATTTGTCGCTGGCTTCATTCTATATTGGTGATGACCGCACGCAATTAAACACAAATTTTGAAAAAGGCGCTATTTTTAAAATTGAACTTTTATATCGCATTTATTTTGAATAAATCAAAAATTTCTAAATATGCAATCGTTTCACGCATTTTTATCTAAGGAAAACCAAAATGAATTTTAAATTCAAATTTTACTTCTTTTTGGTAGCGCTGTTGTGCTTCAATACAGGATTTTCCCAAGTAAAACCTGTAAAACAAGATTCAACAAAAATGTATGAAAATATTGAAAAATATTCCAAAAAAAGAAAGTTCACAAAAATGTTTCACAAATGGATTTTTGAATCGGTAGAAATTAAAAATGCCGTTATTTATAGAAATCAGAAGCAGAAATTTGGCAAAAATGTAGAAGGAAAAATTATCAGAAATATTAATATCCAAACTTTGGATCCATTTGGCTTTTCAATTTCTGATACCACAAAAAAGGCAAAAAACTGGATTGAAAAATCGGGAAACAGCCTGCATGTCACAACCCGTAAATTGGCGATAAAAAATTTATTGCTTTTTAGAAAAAACAAACCTTTAGATTCGCTTTTGGTTAGGGAATCAGAACGTTTAATTAGGCTGCAAAAATATGTAAGAGATGTTAACATCACTCTAGAATTAGCCACCCAAAATTCTGATTCGATTGATGTTTTCATAAGAGTTTTGGATACTTGGAGCTCCATACCAAAAGGATCTGTTTCTTCTTCAACAACCAGCCTCGGACTTCAAGAGCGGAATTTTTTTGGAACAGGCCACGAGTTTTACAACCGATTTTCAAAGCGTTTTGATGACGGAAAAAATGCATACAGTATGAAGTATGAAATTCCAAACATTAAAAACACCTATATTAAAACAACCGCCATTTATCATAGGGAATTGAACGATCATTATAGCAAAAGTTTAAATGTTGAACGTACTTTTTATTCGCCTTTTACGCGCTGGGCCGGAGGTGTTTATCTTGATGAACAATTCAGCATTGACTCTCTTCAAAATGCGAAATTTGAATACAATAACCAAAATTTAAAATACAGGTCGCAAGATATATGGGGCGGTATTTCCGTGCCAATTTTTAATGAAATAGTCTCAAGATACAATCACTTAAACTTGGTTTTTGCAACCAGAATTTTAAATGTTCAGTTTAAAGAAAGTCCAACAATTGAGTATGACAGCATCAATTTTTATTCAGGGGAAACTTTTTATTTAACCGGTATTGGAATTAGTTCAAGGCAATTTGTTGAAGACCAATATTTGTATAATTACGGCATTATTGAAAATGTTCCTGTTGGGAGGATTTTCGGTATTACGGGAGGTTATCAACTAAAAAACAATCAAAAAAGATTGTATGTTGGCGCCAGAGCTTCATTTGGAAACTACCATAGTTGGGGCTATTTAAGCACCAATTTTGAATATGGCACTTTTTTCAACGATTCAAAAACGGAACAATCTACTTTTTCATTTCAGGTGAATTATTTCACAAATTTGGTTGAATTGGGAAAGAAATGGAAAATGAGACAATTTATAAAGCCACAAATTATTATAGGCAATGATCGGCTAAAATCTAAGGCTGACTATTTGGCCCTGAATGAAAATGTTCCTTTTCAGGGAACCTATGGCGCGGGTTTTCAAGGTGATAATGGTGCGGGAATTAACGGGTTTGACAGTGCCCTTTTCGGTACAAAAAAATTAGTGCTTTCATTGCAAACACAGCTTTATTCGCCTTGGAACATTATTGGTTTCAGAATAAATCCTTATATTAATTATACCGCCGCAATGCTTGGAAATGAAAATATCGGATTGACTAAAAGCAAATTATATTCTTCTATCGGAATTGGTGTTATGATTAACAATGATTATTTGGTATTCAATTCATTTCAATTTTCCATTTCCTTTTATCCAAATATTCCGGGTCAAGGAAATAACATTTTTAAGACCAATTCTTACGGAACTTCAGATTTTGGGTTACAGGATTTTGATTTTGGAAAACCAAGAACTGTTATCTACAAATAATGTCCCATTAATTCCTCACATTTTACTTTGTATTACTCATCATCTTCTTCATGATTTGATTGTTTGTAATTGTTCTTTTTTGAACTATTTTTAATATTATTTGGCATTCTAATATCGTGTTCATTGGCGCTTTTGTGACACAAAACACAATCCTGAAAATTCCTTATGCCCTCTTCCAAATGCTCCGATCTAATCTTCGCTTCGGAATGCTCGTGACAACCATAACAAGTATATTTTTTAAAATCATTTCCAACGTGGCAAGTACTGCATTTATTGGGACTATGGTCTTTGTCGAGCACAAAAAACTTGGAATGGTCAAAAGTTGACGGCAGCCATTTTTTGGTGGTATGGCATTCATTGCAATTGGTTTTTACCGATTGGTGAAATTCGTCTTTTGGCGATTGATGACAAGCAATGCAATTGTTTTTATTGAGGCCAACAATCAGTTCATGATTAAAAGTTGCAGAAGATTTCCAATCGTTTGTGTTATGGCAACTTTTACAATCGGTTGATAGTTGTTTATGGAGTTTATTATCAGGTGTTTTATGACAACTTACGCAATTATTTAGCACCGCTTTTGCAATTAATGAATGTTCAAATTTACTTAATGATAAGCTTGGATTTTTCCCTTTATGATCTGTATGGCAAGCAATGCAATCCTGATTTGTGAAACTTTCGTGAAACAGAACTTTATTTTTGTTGGTGAGCATATCCGCAGAAAATAACGTGTCTTTTCCAATATCCGCCAATTTATGGCAAGAAATACATTTATCATTTGAAATTCCCCTAAAAGGCTGGTGACAAGAAAGGCAATTATTAGCCAAATTCTGGTGCCCTTGCGATAATTCTCCCGGATTTATCAACATATGGGGATATAAGTAAGTCAATGCAACAGTTATCATTACTACCAATAAAAGAAGTGTTTTTTTCATGAGCTAAATAGGATAATGGTAACAATATGAATTAAGGAAAAAATCAATAATAGCAAGGTGATTGGCAAATGAGCCACGCGCCATTGCTTCATTAAATCAACAGTAATCGAATCCATAAAAAGTTTTTTATCGGCTTCTTCCTTGTCCATTCCGCCAGCAACCAACAATTGCCTTTTTTGTTTCAAATTTTCATTCGATTTTTTCAATAAAAATTTCCCAACCAAACCACTTGCAACAGTAATCAACAACATCAAAATTGCCAACCAAGGCAAAATGGCGTTAAAATGAATGCCCGCGTGCACCAAAAGCATTAAAGAACCTAACCAAGATAAGTATTCGTGCAAGTTCAACAGTTTTTTCGGCGATCCCGTTTTAAGTATTTTTCGTTTTTTTAAAGAATATAAAAAGGACAAAAGAATTGTAAAAGTTCCTGCAAAACCAAGGTAATTTCCATTTAAAACAAGTTGAAACCTATGAAGAAAATAATCTATCAGAATGGTTACAAAAATCATTAAAGAGTACCACTGAATAAAAGGAAAAGCATATTTAAAAAGAATAGATTTTTTCATAATAATCAAATTATTTCAGCAAAATTCTAAATGAACAATATTCTGGGCGTTCCCTTACGGGTCGGGCTATTCGCTCCAAACTTTTCTCGGTTAAAGACCTCAAAAAGGTTTTCTGCTGCTATCCCTAACGCAGCTCTGTATCTAATCATCATCGTCATCATGATCTCTTGATCTTTCATTGCTATAGCGGCTGTTCTCATTAAATTTATTTGTCTGCAAACCAAAAGCCAGATAGAAAACAATAAAAGGAATCACAAACCATAAAACCGAAAATGCTTTTTGAAAAATATTTAATTTCGCAGGTTCGGCTTCCACATTTTTATATCCGTTAAAAATGGAGGTTAAAGTTCCTGTTTTCCAATGAAAAAGAGCATCTGAAAAAACACCCAATAAATGCATAATAACCAAGCCCAAAAAAATATTTGCCAATACTTCGTGAATATCTTTAAGAAAATCTGCATTCCCAATCAGATATAAAATACCAGTTTCTTCGGCATAAAATAAGTATCCGGTAATACCGCAAAACAAACCAATCAATAAAATAGAAAGCATTACCAAAGCGGCTGCCGGATTGTGGCCTACATATAATTCTTTTGAAAAATAGTTTTTTATGAACGCTTTCTGATTGTTTAATCCGATGGGAAAATCCCTAAAGTTTGAATATTTTGGACCAATAAGTCCAAATAATATTCTGAAAAGTATAAGAACACTTACAAAAGCGCCAAAAGCAAAATGATAATTTAGGAGTTCCTCAAAGTCACCCAAAATATAAGCGGTTGTAAATCCTAAAGCAAGTAATACGTGGAAAATTCTTGTGGGTAATGTCCAAATAAGTGTTTTCATTTTATATATTTTAACAGGAATAGTTTTAATTAAATAGAATAAGTTCCGAAAGAAATCCAACCATTAATAAAGCAATTGGAAAATGGATAAGCATTGCGTGAAGGTGTGTGGCTGAAATCATAACATTAAGTTTTATGTCATCAAAGATCAGCCCTTTGCTATTTAAGAATCCTAAGGATTTTCTTAAAATTGGCTTAAGATTTTAGCCATTTAAAAGTAGATTGTTTTTTGTAATAATAACTGTGGCAATATGTTTTTTAAATAATTTTATTATTTCAACTTTACTTCATCAATTTTAAAACCGAGTCTATATTTTCTTTTGAGCCTAAATTTGTTCCTTCACTCATGGTAGTTGCAACTCCGCAAGCTACACCATATTTCAATATTTTTTCAGGCGGAAAATTATTTTGAATGCCAAAAATCAATCCGGCCACCATGCTGTCACCGGCGCCAATGGT
>CAZBGP010000110.1:0-8399 GCA_964491495.1 uncultured Lutibacter sp.
CCAATGGTGTCAATAAATAAATCTGAAGCGGAATTTACGAAAGTTCACGTTTTGCCCGATATTTATAATGGCGCTTATTTATGTGCAAACCATCTGCTTAATCAGGGTGCTAAAAAAATAGCGCTGATTATTGGGGATTCAGAAAATTTTTCCTTTCGCGATATGGAAGATGGTTTTCAGGCGGCTTTTACTTCTGAATCTGAAAGCAGTAATAAAATTATCAAGAGTGATTTAAATAAAGAAATTTTAAAACAAGTTTTTGAGAAAATTATTGGAGAGAAAATTCCTTTTGATGGCATTGTTACTTGCAATAATTATGTTGCCTGCCAATTGCATGCTTTTCTGCATTCCAAAAATATATCAATTCCAAATGATATAATGCTTATTAGTTTTGGGAATGAACCATTTATCAATTTAATTTCACCAGGGATCTCAACCATTGAATATTCATCGGAAAATATGGGAAGGATTGCTGCGGAACAACTGGCAGAAATTATCAACAATGAACAAACAGAACATAAATTTTTGATAGAACCCGCTAAATTAATTATCAGGGCATCTTCCTTAAAAATATTTCAGGACTAATTGAAACAGTATCCCAAAAAACCACTTCCAGTTTTATTAAAATTTTCAACAAATTAACTTTTGATTTTGTATTACTGAAAATTATTTTACAAAAAAGCCAATCTGCCATATTTATTAAGGAGTTCAAAAAATTATAAATTATTATAATTACACCTGTTTTAGCGACGTTATTTTTTAATGCAATATTTTGCATTAAAAATAAGGTGAGTTATAATAAGATAAATTTACACATGTGTTAGCATAAAGTTTTAATAGTGATTTAAAATTAAAACCTGACATAAACCTTATAAAATAAGCACTATATAAAGATATAAAAATCAATTTAAAAAAATAATTTAAAAAAAAATAATGCAATTTTATGCAGTGATAAAAAAATATTCTTATTTTAGCACCATAAAAAAATTAAATTACCCATATTTAAAATTGTAAGGAAATCACAAATCCTAAATTTTATTCTTGTGTTTTTTATTCTTTTTTCCCAATAAAACAGAACAGAAATATAAAATAATCAAAAATTATTATTTTGACTTTTATGCTGGAAATAATAATTTGTTAATCTAAATGGCGAACAACTTATGAAGCGTAATTATGGAATTGTAGCATTGATTTTGATCACATTTTTCGTGATTTCCTTTTTAACAAATATTTTGGGAGCACTTAACCCAAGCGTATCCTTAAACTTTAGCCTTAGCGAAACTATGGCTGGTTTTTTACCCTTTTCATTTTTTATCGCCTATGGGGTAATGTCTATTCCGGCCGGAATTATGTTAGAAAAATTTGGAGCAAAAAAAATGATGGTTTTTGCCTTTTTATTGGCGCTTTTCGGCGCAGTTTTATTTGCATACCTGCCTACTTTTAAGGTTTTTCTGTTTTCATTATTTACTATAGGTACCGGAATGGCCATTTTACAAGTTACCATTAATCCTTTATTGCGCGTTTCAGGCGGTGAAGAAAATTATGCATTTACCTCCGTTTTGGCACAATTAATATTTGGTCTCGCATCATTTATTAGTCCGCAGGTTTATTCCTGGCTGGTTGTTAATATTGAAAATACTGAAAGTGAAAAAAACTTTATTATTGCAACTTTGTCAAAATTTGTGCCCGCAGAGATGTCGTGGGTATCGATTTATTGGATATTTGCCCTTGCAAGTCTTTTAATGATCTTCCTGATTTTTTCGTTTTCTTTTCCAAAGGTGGTCCTAAAAGATGAAGAAAAAACAGGATCAAAAGACAGTTATGCAGTGCTCTTCAAAAACAAATTGGTGATTTTATACTTCTTCGGAATTTTCGCTTACGTTGGCGCGGAGCAAGGAATCTCTTATTGGATGTCTAAATTTTTACAAGTTTATCATGGGATTGATTACAAAACCGTTGGTGCGAATGCCGTTGGAAATTTTTGGGGATTAATGACTATTGGCGGTATTTTGGGATTGATTTTACTTAAAATTTTAGACAGTAAATTGGTGTTAAGGTTGTTCACCTCATTGGCAATACTTAGTTTCACAATCGCATTATTTGGCAGTGCAAATTATTCGTTATTGGCTTTTCAAGCTTCCGGTTTTTTCCTGTCAGTAATGTATCCAATCATCATTTCATTGGCGCTAAATTCAGTAAGTAAACACCACGGCTCCTTTGCCGGAATATTAATGACCGGCATTATGGGTGGTGCAGTTGTGCAATTGTTAATTGGTTTCATAAGTGATTTTACAACCTTAAAAACAGGGATGTTATTTATTTATATAACGCTGGCCTATATTTTAAGCATAGGCATTTGGGCAAAACCAATCATAAAAAACAAAACGATTCTTACCAAAAAAAATAACAATTAAAATGGCTATGGCTTTAGATAACGAAATTAATCTTATTGGAATTGACCTCGGCGGAACGAAAATAAATGCAGGTTTGGTGAAGGGTCAAAAAATAATAGATAAAAATTACATACTTATTCCGCAGCAGGCAAAAAGTGAATGGGAAATCATCAATATCATTATTGATTTAATTAAAGATTTGCGTTCAAGAAATGATGCAATAGGCATTGGTATTGGTGTTCCCAGTATTTTGAACAGAGAAAAAGGAATTATTTATAATGTACAGAATATTCCGTCCTGGAAAGAAGTCCATTTGGCCGACATCTTATATAAAGAATTTGGAATTCCGGTATTTTTAGACAATGATGCAAATTGCTTTGCACTTGGAGAATACCAATTTGGGTTGGGGAAAAATTGCAAAAATATGGTTGGACTGACCATAGGCACCGGAATGGGTGCGGGAATTATCACCAACGGACATTTAATTAGCGATGCCAATGGAGGCGCCGGGGAATTTGGTATGATTCAATATAAGGATGGAATCTTTGAAGATTATTGCAGCGGTAAATTTTTTAAAAAACAGTATCATTTAAGCGGGGAAGCATTATTGAATCTTGCAAATCAAGGAAATCTGGAAGCGCTTGATGCATTCGAACAATTTGGAAAGCATCTTGGAAATGCTATCAAAGCAATTATGTATGCTGTTGATCCTCAAAAAATTATCATAGGAGGATCTGTTGTCAAATCAGCTAAATATTTTGATAAAAGCTTAAAACAAACCATCAGGGAAATTGATTATGATATTATGCTAGAGAATTTTGAAATCATTTATTCCAACACTCCTGATATCGCAATTATGGGCGCTATTTCTTTATATTATGACAGAATGTCCATCATTTAAAAATACAATTTTACTAAAAAAGAGATATGACTGATAAATCTATTGTTGGTGTTTGGCTTGGCGGGAGAACCTTGGTTGCCGGTAAAGTAAATAATGGAAAAACCGAAAACAGCATCATCAAACAAATTAATAATTTGGCTTCTGAAGAACAAATCATTGCGGATGTTATTAATATTATAGATAAAGTTATTGACAAAGATGTTGTTGGAATTGGAATTGGGGTGCCAAGTTTGGTAGATGTTGAAAAAGGAATCGTTTATCGGGTACAAAAAATTCCATCTTGGCGTGAAGTGCATCTTAAAGACATTCTTGAAAGCCGATTTAATGTAAAAGTATATGTAAACAATGACGCAAACTGCTTTGCCGTTGGAGAAAAATACTTTGGTCAGGCTAAAAATTATGAAAATATTGTGGGCCTGATCCTTGGATCGGGCGTTGGCGCAGGCATTGTTTTTAAAGGACATTTATACTCCGGAACAAATTGTGGCGCCGGAGAATTTGGGTCTTTGCCTTATAAGGATAATGATTTTGAATATTATTGCAGTGAAGGCTATTTTGAGGAAAAATATGGCTTAAGTGCTGATGTTCTTTACCAGAGAGCGCTGCAAAAAGACAAAATTGCATTGGCAATATATGAGCAATATGGCCAGGATGTGGGAAATGCCATAAAAGCACTCATCTTCGCCTTCGACCCTGAAGTTATTGTTATTGGCGGAAGCATGGCAAAAGCTTTTCCTTTTTTTGAAAAAGAAATGCACCGAGTTGTAAAAACATTTTTGTACAAACATATTTTAAACAAACTAAAAATATTTAAATCAGAAAATGAAGACATTGCCATACTTGGCGCTGCAGCCTTATTTTATGATGCCGAAAATATGACCATGAAAAAATATTAAACAATATTTTTTTGACCATTTTTAAAATAAAATTTTTATCCCGTGACTTAAAATTAACTTTTCACTTAACCAACCAACCACTCATGTCAAAATCAAGCAGCATTCCAAAAAGCCAAAATTCCACGTTAATTCCAACGCTTATAATCGCCGGATTGTTTTTCATTTTCGGGTTTGTCACCTGGATTAACGGCGCGTTAATTCCGTTTATGAAAACCATCAATGAATTAACCGATGCACAATCCTATTTTGTGGCATCTGCATCCTACATTTCTTTTGTGGTTATGGCCTTGCCGGCTTCTTATATCCTTAATAAAATTGGATATAGAAAAGGAATGTCGCTCGGATTATTTGTTATGGCTATTGGCGCACTGGTTTTTATTCCTGCAGCTGAAGCAAGAACCTATTGGTTGTTTTTAACAGGGATATTTATTCAAGGAATTGGGATGACCTTGTTACAAACAGCTTCAAATCCGTATATCACCATTCTTGGACCAATAGAAAGCGGCGCTAAACGCATTGCCGTTATGGGAATCGCGAACAAAGTTGCAGGCGCTTTGGGTTCTTTAATATTTGGCGCTATTTTATTGTCGGGCATTGATGAAGTAAAAGAGAAAGTAAGCACAGTTTCCCCAGAGGAAAAAGCAGTGTTGCTGGACACTATGGCCGATAGTGTTTTTATGCCTTATATGATTATGGCTATTGTATTGTTTGTGCTTGGATTGCTTATAAGAAAAGCACCGCTGCCGCATGTAGAACCAAATCCGATTGAAGAATCTACTGAAGGAGGAACAACCAAAACCAGTATCTTCCAATTTCCGCATCTATGGCTGGGCGTTTTAACATTGTTTGTTTATGTTGGTGCAGAAGTAATAGCGGGCGATACCATTATCGCTTATGGTATATCACTTGGCTATTCGGCCCAAGATGCAAAATATTTTACCACATTTACCTTGATGGCTATGGTAGCCACTTATGGATTGGGCGTAGTTTTAATTCCTAAATATATAAAACAAGGAACCGCACTTAAAATCAGCGCATTGTTGGGAATTATATTCAGCATTTGTATCATCTCAACAACCGGTTACACTTCAATATTATTTGTTGCGGCATTGGGTATCGCAAACGCTTTGGTTTGGCCGGCAGTATGGCCTTTAACATTGGAAGGTTTAGGTAAATTTACCAAAACAGCTTCAGCATTGTTAATTATGGCGATTTCTGGTGGCGCCATAATCCCTCCTTTATATGGCCGGTTGGTAGATTCAAATAAATATGAACTAATTGCAAGCGGGTTTACTGAAGCTGACGCCATTGCAACAGCAGCAACAAGCAGCTACTGGATTTTATTGCCTTGTTACGCTATCATACTTTTTTTCGCTTTGTGGGGGCATAATTATAAAAGTTGGAAGAAATGAATAGTTTAATTGGATACTTTCAAAAGTTTTATATTTTAATCGATTTTGGTTTTCTAATAAACAGCTAATTAAAATTAATCAAAGATTGGGTTATAAAATGGAAGACAGCAATTTTTTGTTCGACAAAATAGTAAATGGGAATGCAAATTATTCTTATCAGGCAAGCCAATTGATAAAACTTGATACCTTCGATTTTTATGATAAATTTCTTAACTGGATAAAAGGGGAATTCGATTTGTATTTAATGAATGAGTCATTGTCAGAAAGTTTATTGGTTTATTTTCCCAACGGCTTTTTCAGCATAAAAAATATTTCTAAAACTGAACCTTTTGTTATTGTGGAAGTGAAGATAGTAAGCAAAACATTGGATTGCGGAACAAAAATAGCAAATCAAATTACGGCTGTTTTAAATTTATTTCATAAAGCGCTTGACAATCAAAATTAAAAAATGAGAACAGGTTTTTTATGCCTTTCCTCTTAATTAAACCAAAAAAATTCGGAACCTCAGGTTTTTCAATAGCTTCAAAGAAATTAGGAGGCTAGTTCCAATTTTTTTTACTGGCCTTGCATTTTTTAATAACTAGGAATATATAGCAATTTTTCACAAGTTTAAAGCAGAATTTAATACATTATTTTAGTTAAAAATCAAATGAAATTCATTAGTAAGTGCATAAAACTCTATTTATAACTCAAAAAGTTTAAAGGAAGAGCAATATCAAAGTGAATTTTTAGAAGATTTCTTTGTTAAAATTTCAGGCTAAACCAAACCTGCATCTTCCTCTGAAACAAAATTCAATTTAACCACAGCGTATAAAAACATAAAAGACAGCAAAAAAGCTGACGGCGCCATTATTGTGAACGATGCCGTAAAGGCTGTTATAGAATTAAAAGGCACCAACACCACCGATTTGGGCAAAATAGAAGTTCAGGCTTTTGGCTATAAAAATAATCAACCTGAGTACGCCTATGTCATCACTTCTAATTTTGAAAAATTACGGTTTTATATAGACAATGCCATTGAGCATATTGAGTTTAATTTATTCACACTTAACGAAAAGGACTTTAATTTACGTATTTGCATTTGGCCTTTGAAAATATTGAAAAGGACATACAAAAAAATAAAAACCAATCTATTAGTCAGGAATACGCCATCATAAAAAAATTATACAACAACTATTCCTAATTTAAACGTGAACTGCACCAAAATTTGGTGTCGTTAAATCCGCAATTTAATGCTTTAGTACTCTTTCAAAAATCGCAAAATAATTAGACAGGTTTTTATTCTTTGCCGAAGACCGGATTCTGCTCTTATAGTACTAATCTTAAAAAGCGCCGTATTGTTCTTATAGGGATTAATCCTTGTTTTTAAATATTTAATAGTGCTTTTTCTTTAGGCAATCAATATAGTAAGCCGTTCTTCTATTGATTTAAATGTATTCGCCGCACCATAGATTGGATTTAGTCGCTTTAGTTTTCCACTTTTAGGATTTCGGCAGAAAAAATAAACATACCAAAGCTTATTTAAATCGACGTTGGCAGAATATATTTTGGAATCGGAAAATTGCTTCTTTGGAGACAAATCGTATTAAGTATTGTATTCACTTTAGTATTAAAGATAAGCATTTCATTTAAGGTAGGCATAAAAAAAACAGTTTAGAAAACTAAACTGTTTTTTTAAAGGATTTTGCCTTAGTAGCGGGGACTGGACTCGAACCAGCGACCTTCGGGTTATGAGCCCGACGAGCTACCTGCTGCTCTACCCCGCGATTTGGATTGCAAAGATACATCTTTTTTTAAAAAAGCAATAAGTTTTTTAAAATTAAAATTTTTTAAAGTTACCTTTGCATTTTAACTCTTGAAAATGAATCACAAAGCAGGTTTTGTAAATATTATAGGGAATCCTAATGTGGGTAAATCTACGTTAATGAATGCCTTTGTAGGTGAAAAATTATCAATTATCACTTCAAAAGCACAAACAACACGCCACAGAATTTTAGGAATTGTAAATGGAGAGGATTTTCAAATCCTGTTTTCCGATACACCGGGAATCATAAAACCTGCCTACGAGCTGCAAACTTCTATGATGAATTTCGTGAAATCGGCTTTTGAAGATGCCGATGTACTTATTTATATGGTTGAAATTGGCGAAAAGGAATTAAAAGACGAGGTTTTTTTCGAAAAAATTAAAACAACATCCATCCCTGTTCTATTACTAATCAACAAAATTGACATGTCCACGCAGGAAGAAGTGGAAGAAAAAGTAATTTACTGGAAAGAAAAAGTACCCAATGCAGAAGTTTATGTGATTTCTGCTTTGGAAAAATTCAATGTTGACGGACTTTTTGAACGTATTATTGAATTATTGCCTGAATCGCCTGCTTTTTACCCTAAAGATCAATTGACCGACAAACCGGAGCGCTTTTTTATCAATGAAGCCATTCGCGAAAAGATATTGATGCATTACAAAAAGGAAATTCCTTATTCGGTGGAAGTGGAAACTGAAGAATTTATTGAAAGCGATAAAATTATTAGAATCCGTTCTGTGATTATGGTGGAGCGCGAAACCCAAAAAGGAATTATCATCGGCCATAAAGGCGCTGCACTTAAACGTGTAGGTGTTGAAGCCAGAAAAGATTTAGAAAAATTCTTCGACAAACAAATTCATCTGGAATTGTACGTAAAAGTCAATAAAGACTGGCGAAGCGATAAACGCCAGCTTAGACGATTTGGATATACCGATTAGTTATTGATTGCCCATTGTTGGTTTTGCTTTTTAAACTTTAACCGATAACTTTAC
>CAZBGP010000111.1:0-8328 GCA_964491495.1 uncultured Lutibacter sp.
CTACAGGAGCACTTTGTCCATCTTTTAAGCCGATGTATAAAAGCGTACCTTCACTAAAAGATTCAAACTCCATTGTTGCTTTATCGGTTTCAATTTCGGCTAAAATATCGCCTTCTGAAATTTTATCGCCAACTTTTTTTAACCACTGTGCCACAACTCCCTCAGTCATTGTATCACTTAAACGCGGCATTGTTATAATTTCTGCCATTTATCTATGTTTTAAAAACGGATAATCTTTTTGTTCGTATACAATATCGTATAATAATTGTTTGTCTGGATAAGGAGATTCTTCGGCGAATTTTTGACATTCTTCAACTTTATCTTTTATTTCCTGATCCCAAGCTTTAATTTCTTTATCTGTAGCGTATTTTTTCTCTTGAATCACTGTCAATACCTGAGAAATCGGATCAATTTTACGGTACTCGTCCACTTCTTCTTTGGTTCTGTATTTTTGGGCATCACTCATCGAATGGCCTCTGTAACGGTAAGTTTTTATATCAAGCAACGTTGGTCCGTCACCTCTTCTGGCGCGTTTAATCGCTTCATCCATCGCTTCCGCCACTTTAACCGGATTCATTCCATCCACTGGTCCGCAAGGCATTTCATAGCCCAAACCAAGTTTCCAGATATCTTCATGATTAGAAGTTCTGCTAACAGAAGTTCCCATCGCGTAACCATTGTTTTCACAAATAAAAACAACTGGAAGTTTCCAGGTTATTGCCATATTAAATGTTTCGTGCAAAGAACCTTGTCTGGCCGCTCCGTCACCAAAATAAGTTAAGGTTACACCATCACGTCCAAAATATTTATCGGCGAAAGCCAAACCTGCGCCTAAAGGAATTTGTCCGCCCACGATTCCGTGACCGCCGTAAAAATTATGTTCAGGAGAAAAAATGTGCATAGAACCGCCCATTCCGCGAGAAGTTCCAGTGTCTTTTCCCATCAATTCTGCCATAATTCTTTTAGGATCAACACCCAAACCAATTGGCTGAACGTGATTTCTATAAGCAGTAATCATTTTGTCATTTTTTTCCATCACGTGCAAAGCGCCTGCCAAAACAGCTTCTTGTCCATTATATAAATGCAGAAAGCCTCTTACTTTTTGTTGAATATAAAGTGCCGCCAATTTATCTTCGAATTTTCTCCAAAATAGCATGTCTTTATACCAATTGATATAGGTTTCTTTAGTTATTTTTTTCATCTAAAAAAATATTAGTTTAAGTCGAAGTGCAAAAATACCATTTTGCATTGTAGTAATTAAACAAACCACTATTTTTTTTACTATAATGTTTTCGTAAAGGGAAATGAAGCAATAAAATTTAAATATGATTTTAAAATAGTTATCAAATAAAATCAATTCAGCAATATTTTTGAAGTATAAGAGTTATATTTACAAGAATTGAAGATAATACTACAGTTGTGGTGACGACAAATTCTTTAATTTATTTTTGAAGTTAATTTTCTGATAGATAAGAAAAGCTATAATAATATACTACAGTTGTGGGGACTAAAAATATTATTACTTTTATAGAAAACATCAGAAATAAAAAGTCTCGAGATTTCTCGAGACTTTTTTTATTTTAAAAGGTATTTAGTTTTAATCTTCCATATAATCTTCAATAGGGTTACAAGAACAAATTAAATTTCTGTCACCCAACGCATTATCAACTCTTGCCACAGATGGCCAAAATTTATTTTCTCTGGTGTAAGGAAGCGGAAATGCGGCCTGTTCACGTGTATAAGAATTATTCCATTCATTAGCGGTAATTACACTTTCGGTATGTGGTGCGTTTTTTAACATTGGAATTAAAACGCCATCATTGTCCATAATTTCGCTTTTTATGTTGATGAGTGTATCGCAAAAACGATCTAATTCTTGTTTGCCTTCACTTTCTGTAGGTTCAATCATTAAGGTGTCATGAACCGGAAAAGAAAGTGTTGGTGCGTGAAAACCATAATCCATCAATCGTTTTGAAATATCCGTTACATCAGCACCAAAGTTTTTATATTCTCTAAAGTCGACGATCATTTCGTGCGCTGAAAATCCATTTTCTCCGGTATATAAAATTTTAAAATGTTTCTCTAATCTGGATTTCATGTAGTTTGCATTCAAAATAGCATATATTGTTGCTTGCTTCAATCCGTTCGAACCTAGCATTTTTATGTAGCTATAAGAAATCAACAAAACCAACGCCGAGCCCCAAGGAGCTGATGAAACACCCGTAATTCCTTGTTCACCGCCAGTTTTAATGATTGGATTTGAAGGTAAAAACGGCGCTAAATGTTTTGCAACACAAATTGGTCCAACACCCGGTCCACCGCCTCCGTGAGGAATTGCGAAAGTTTTGTGCAAGTTAAGATGGCATACATCCGCACCAATTGTGGCAGGATTTGTCAATCCAACTTGGGCGTTCATATTGGCGCCATCCATATAAACTTGTCCGCCATTATCGTGAATAATCTTCGTAATCTCCTTAATTGAGCTTTCAAAAACACCGTGTGTTGAAGGATAAGTTACCATTAAAGCAGCCAAACTGTCTTTGTACAACAATGCTTTTTCTTTAATATCGTCTACATCTATATTTCCATTTTCATTTGTCTTGGTAACAATCACTTTAAAACCCGCCATTACTGCCGATGCAGGGTTGGTTCCATGTGCCGATGAAGGAATTAAACAAATATTTCTATGGCCTTCGCCTTTTGATTCGAGGTATGCTTTTATCACCATTAATCCGGCATACTCACCTTGCGCACCTGAATTTGGTTGCAATGATGTGGCATAAAAACCTGTGATTTCATTAAGCGCTTCTTCTAAACCTTTGATCACTTCCTGATATCCTTGTGCTTGTTCAATTGGCACAAATGGGTGCATATTCCCCCAACTTGGAGAACTTATCGGAAACATTTCAGAAGCTGCATTTAATTTCATCGTGCAAGAGCCTAACGAAATCATAGAATGTGTCAATGAAATATCTTTTCTTTCCAACCTTTTGATGAAACGCATCATTTCGGTTTCCGAATGGTATTTTTCAAAAACTTCATTTTCCATAAATGAAGAAGTTCTTGCAAATTTTGACGGAATGGTATTTTCAGAAATCGCATTTAAAAGGACTGGTTTTTTGCCTTCTGCTTCGGCCAAAATAGCGAGTATTTCATTAATGTCTGCTAAATTGGTTGTTTCATTCACTGAAATTCCCACTAAATTTTTTGACGGATAATAAAAGTTTACTTCATTTTTTTCTGAAATTTCTTTCACTTTGGCCGCGTTTGAAACCTCAACAAGCAAAGTGTCAAAAAACGTACTATTTAATTGTTTTAAACCGAAATCTTTTAAACCTTTATTTAAGGTTGAAGCCAGGTTTTGAATGTTGGTTGCAATATATTTTATGCCTTTTGGCCCGTGGTAAACACCGTACATACCTGCCATTACAGCCAATAAAACCTGGGCAGTGCATATATTTGAAGTTGCTTTTTCGCGTTTTATGTGTTGTTCTCTGGTTTGTAAAGCCATACGCAAGGCACGATTTCCATTTTTATCAACAGAAACGCCAATGATACGTCCTGGCAAATTGCGTTTATATTCTTCTTTGGTTGCAAAATAACCAGCGTGCGGACCGCCATAACCCATCGGAATTCCAAATCGTTGTGTAGTTCCAACTACCACGTCAGCGCCCCATTCGCCAGGAGGTGTTAGTAAAGACAAACTCAATAAATCTGCAGCTACAGCAATTTTAGCCTCAACAGCTTTCGCTTTTTCAACAAACGCTGTATAATCATAAATTTGGCCGCTTTTTCCCGGATATTGAATTAATGCCCCAAATATTTCATTTGTAAATTCAAATTTTTCGTGATCTCCAAAAACAAGTTCTATATCCAACGGAATTGCGCGTGTTTTTAAAACATCCATGGTTTGCGGCAAAACCTCATTTGAAACAAAGAATTTTGATGCGTTTGTACTTACCTGATTGCGTGATCTTGAATGAAAAAGCATTAACATGGCTTCACCTGCCGCAGTTCCTTCGTCCAATAATGAAGCATTCGCTATTTTTAAACCTGTTAAATCGCATATCATTGTTTGATAAGTGATCAAAGCTTCCATTCGGCCTTGTGAAATTTCTGCTTGATAAGGCGTGTAAGAAGTGTACCAGCTCGGGTTTTCTAAAATATTTCTTTGAATAACGCCCGGAAGAATTGTTGGGTGATATCCCAAGCCAATATAATTTTTATACAGCTTGTTTTTGTTGGCAAGTTTTTGAATGTGTGTTAAATACTCAAACTCACTCATTGCTTTTGGTAAATTCAAATCATGAGCCAATCGAATATCAGTCGGAATTGTTTTGTCGATTAATTCATCTAACGATTGAACACCAATAGTGGCAACCATTTCTTTCACCTCATCTTCTCGAGGTCCGATATGTCTTAAAACAAAGGAATCTGTTCTCATTTATGTTTTGGTATTTTTTTATTTTAATGATTCCAAATTTAATGAAAATTCCAGAAAGCACTGCCATTCATATTACTTAATTATAATATTTTGTTAACCATGAAATCCATTATGATGGCAAATCGGTACTTTTGTAAGATGCAGTTATTTAAAAAAATAGTTGATTTTTATATTTTCAGCAATATCCACGTTGCCTTGGCCGGATTTTCATTGACAAAAATCACGCTGATTAATTTTGGAGTTGATGATAACTTGACGCCGTTATTTGTGGCTTTTTCTATTCTGATTTCCTATAATTTTATTCGATTCTACGAAATTAAAAATAACAGATTGAATTGGTTTAAGGACTGGTTTTTTATGAATATAAAAAAAATATTGCTGCTGATGATTTTGTCGATTTTTGGACTGGCAACTATTTTATTTTTTGCCGATTTTAATTTGAAATCACTTTTACTATTGTTTCCATTTGCTTTTATGACTTTTTTTTATTCGATTCCATTATTTAAAATAGGGAAATTGGAGGTTTCATTTCGGAATTTCCCAATGGTGAAAATTTTCAGTATTGTGATAGCTTGGGCAGGCATTTCGGTATTTTTTCCTTTATATGAAGCGAATTTACAATTTACTTCCGCAGTTTATCTGGAGTTTTTTCAGCGGATTTTATTCCTTTTGGCAATTACGATTCCTTTTGACATTCGAGATATGAATGCCGATTCAAAATCATTAAAAACCTTGCCTCAACAATTGGGAATAACCTCATCTAAAGTTTTGGGAATTTTACTGTTGTTTGGTTTTGTTTTGTTGGAAATTTTCAAAGAAAATTTTACGTATCTTGGTTTATTGATTGTGCTGATAATTTCAATTTTTTCAGGACTTTTCTTATGGTTTTCATCACCAAAAAGGTCACGGTATTATACCAGTTTTTGGGTAGAATCAATTCCCGTAATTTGGTTGGGAATGCTTATTTTTATCAAATTATAAAAGTTTAATAGCGTTATATGGATAATAAAAACAAAAAATATTTTGAGGTAAATAAAGATACCTGGAACAAAAAAGTGGGTATTCATATCAAATCAATGTTTTACGATGTTGAAGGCTTCAAAAAAGGAAAAACTTCTTTGAACAAATTTGAGCTGGAAGAATTGGGTGACATGAAAGGCAAATCGTTGTTGCATTTGCAATGTCATTTTGGCCAGGACACTTTAAGCTGGAGCAGGCTGGGAGCCAAATGTACCGGCATCGATATTTCCAATGAAGGAATAAAAAATGCACGGTTGCTGAATTCAGCATTGGGTTTGGATGCCACTTTTATTGAAAGCAATTTGTATGACGTTCCTAAAAATGTAAAGGGAAAGTTTGATCTAGTTTTCGCCTCATACGGCGTTATTGGCTGGCTGCCCGATTTAAAAACTTGGGGAGAAATTATTGCCAAAAAACTTAAAAAAGGAGGCGTGTTTTATTTGATTGAATTTCACCCAATTGTTTGGATGTTCGATTATTTGCAAACGCCGCCAAAACTGATTTATCCTTACCAAAATAGCGAAGTGATTTATGAGGAATACAAAGGAACTTACACCAACAAAGATGCCGACATAATCAGTAAAGAATATGGATGGAATCATGGTTTGGGAGAAGTTGTTTCGGCATTAACGGCTGCCGGACTTCATATTGAATTTTTGCACGAATTTGAAAAATCGCCTTATAATGTGTTGCCGGAAATGGTGGAAACTGAAGATGGAATGTTTGTGCAAAAAGGTGGTGAAAAATTATTTCCATTACTCTATTCCATCAAAGCAACTAAAAAATAAAAGGCTTCCGATTTGGAAGCCTTTTTATGGAAATTTACTTTAAAAGTTTTTCGATTTTTTCTCTTTCTTCTTCCGCCAAAGCGCCGTCAACTAAAATTCTGCCGCTGTATTCATCGGTAATAATTTTTTTGCGACTCGAAATTTCAACTTGTCTTTGTGGTGGAATGGTAAAAAATGATCCGCCTGAAGCGCCTCTTTCAATAGAAACAACTGCCAAGCCATTTTTTACGTTTGTTCTGATTCTATTGTAGGCCGACAATAAATTGTCGTCAATTAATTCAGCATATTCTTTCGATTTTGAAACCAAAATAGTTTCTTCTTTTTCGGTATCACTCATGATATCGTTTAACTCAGCCACTTTGTGTTTAAGCAATTCTTCTTTTCTGGCAAGGTTTACTTTTGTGCCTTCAATCACTTCATTTTTTTGCTCAATCTTAGCTCTGTGCTCTTTAATTCTTTTTTCAGCCAATTCAATTTCAAGTTCTTGGAATTCAGTTTCTTTGCTTATTGAATTGAATTCTCTGTTGTTGCGAACTTTCTTTTGTTGTTCTGTATATTTTTTAACCAAAGCGTTTGCTTCATCAATCACCAACTTTTTGTCGGTAATTTCTTTTTTTAGGGCAGCTACTTCTTCGTCTAAATTAACAAGTCTTTTGTTTAAACCAATAACTTCATCTTGTAAATCTTCAACTTCTAAAGGTAATTCACCTCTTACGCTTTTAATTTCATCAATTCTTGAATCAATTAATTGTAAATCATAAAGAGCTCTTAACTTTTCTTCAACAGTAACTTCTTTGCTTTTAGCCATATTATAAGTAATAAATTGGATTTGTATTTTTTTGTGATAAAATGATTGCAAAATTAGGAAATTTTTTTGTAAGTATATCAACTAAAAGATTTTTTGTGAATTGTTCACTTTCGTAGTGTCCAATATCCGCAATAACCAGTTTATTTTCAGCTTTGTAAAACTCGTGATATTTGATGTCGGCCGTTACGTAAATGTCAGCTCCTGCTTCAATAGCTTTCTCAATGGCAAAGCTCCCTGAGCCACCTAAAACAGCGACTTTTTTAATGGGTTTTCCCAACAATTCCGAATGGCGAATGCCTTTTGAATTCATGGTGTTTTTTAAGAAATTCATGAATTCGGTTTCGCTTTTTTCTTCAGCCAATTCACCAATCATTCCCAAGCCAATTTCCTGATTTGTATTCTCCAGAGAAACAATTTCGTAGGCAACTTCTTCATAAGGATGCGATTCAAAAAGCGTGGAGAGGATATTTCTTTCCTTATGTTTTTCAAAAATGACCCCAATTAAGGTTTCATTTTCCTGATGTAATTTTCCTTTTTCACCATAAACAGGATTGGAATTTTCGTTGCCCTTAAAAGTACCGTAACCTTCCGTATTAAAACTGCAATGGTCATAATTACCAACAGTTCCGGCGCCAGCGTTGAAAAGCGCTTGTCTTACTTTTTCGGCAGCGGCAATTGGCGCGTAAGTGGTGAGTTTTTTAAGTGTATTTTTTTGCGGAATCAATATTTTTTTGTTTTTCAACCCTAAAACTTCACACATTTTTGCGTTTACGCCTTCAAAAGAGTTGTCTAGCGCTGTGTGCATCGCATAAATGGCAATGTTGTTTTTGATGGCTTTGATCACTGCGCGTTCCACATAATTTTTTCCATTCAGTTTTTTCAAGCCTGAAAATAAAATTGGATGAAAACTTACAATTAAGTTGCAGTTGTTTTCGATGGCTTCATCAACCACAGTTTCTAAGGTATCCAATGTCACCAAAATTCCGGTGACTTCCGTGTTGAAGTCGCCTACCAGCAAACCCACATTGTCAAAATCTTCAGCATAATTTAAAGGGGCAATTTCTTCAATACAGGCAGCAATATCTTTAATTATCATCTTTCAAAAGTGTTAGTAAAACAAAGATAAAATTTACCAAAGAAAGTTTAAGTATTTATAAAGAAATTTTGCGAATTGTTCGTATTTTCGCTTAAGTGAAGTTTTTAAGAAAAATAGCATTTCCGTTTTCAATATTGTATGGATTAATTACAAGTTTGCGTAATTATTTATA
>CAZBGP010000112.1:0-1393 GCA_964491495.1 uncultured Lutibacter sp.
AGTCACACAAAGAAAATATTATACAAATAGCGAACCTTGCTTATTCTTTGCGCCCCTTGCGGTTAAATATTTTTTTACTTTGTGAATCTTTGTGCAATTGTCTTTATTGCCTTTTAATTACTGAGTTTCGATGAGAACCACTAAGTTACATTAAGAAATATAAGTCAATTTGTGAATTTTGCGTAAAACTTTGCGGCACTTGCGGTAAAAAAAATTAGCTATTTATCTTAATATTTGTTTGCTGGTAAACTTTGTGAATCTTTGTTTTTTGCTTTGTGAATCTCTGTGTAACTAAATCTTTTAATTACACTAAGTTTCTCGGAGAAGCACAAAGTCACACAAAGAAAATATTATACAAATAGCGAACCTTGCTTATTCTTTGCGCCCCTTGCGGTTAAATATTTTTTTACTTTGTGAATCTTTGTGCAATTGTCTTTATTGCCTTTTAATTACTGAGTTTCGATGAGAACCACTAAGTTACATTAAGAAATATAAGTCAATTTGTGAATTTTGCGTAAAACTTTGCGGCACTTGCGGTAAAAAAAATTAGCTATTTATCTTAATATTTGTTTGCTGGTAAACTTTGTGAATCTTTGTTTTTTGCTTTGTGAATCTCTGTGTAACTAAATCTTTTAATTACACTAAGTTTCTCGGAGAAGCACAAAGTCACACAAAGAAAATATTATACAAATAGCGAACCTTGCTTATTCTTTGCGCCCTTACGGTTAAAAAAAGCTAAATAATTAATTTAATTCCCCATTTTTATAAACCGTCCCAGCCAGCTGTCCATAATATTAATTTCAAATCCAAATTCCAATTCTTCTTTCAGGTTGATCATCGAATTAAACACCATCGTATTTTGGGAAACCCCTTTGTCTTTGATCATTTTTTTAAACTCAGGAAGCGTTTTATACTGCACAAATTCGCCCTGTTTGTAACACACATTAATACGGTCCATTAAAATAAGTTCATAGCTGCTTTCAAGCGATTGTATAAAAGTAGCCAATTGGTCTTGGGCTTTCAAACCCAGACTTTGCTCGGTGTCATCGGCGGTAACAACAATAAAACGGTCATATTTAATCACATATGCCGCTGAAATAGGCTGATTTTCATTTTCCCAGTCCGTTAAAAATTGGTCAATCTTGGCGGTAATTTCCGGAAGTTCTTGTGCGTAAAATTTTCTGCTTGCCGGGAATACCCAAATTTTTGCGGTCTCTGGAATGCTGTTGAAATCTGTAATCATGGGTTTTGTTTAGGCCGCAAAGGTATTCAAAATAAACCGGAAACTGTCAGGAAGCAGTCAACAAACAAAAAATTTGAAAATTTGAAAATTTTAAAAATTGTCAATCATAATTCTCCGCTGGCACGAGCGTGCCGCTCGTGCATTGATGTA
>CAZBGP010000112.1:1493-8318 GCA_964491495.1 uncultured Lutibacter sp.
AAAATTCAAAAATTCAAAAATTCAAAAATTCAAAAATTCAAAAATTCAAAAATTCAAAAATTCGTCAATCGTAAATTGTAATTCGTAATTCAATTAATTGGCATGCAGCAAACCAACCAATTCATTTTGCGTATTGTGGCCTTTATCTTTGTTGTACCAAATTTGAAGGTTCTTTTTGAACTCTTCGTCCAAACTGCCGTTTTGGGCTTTATAATCCGTCACCATTTGTGCGGCAACAGACGGTCTTGGTCCCCAGGAATCCAACACGTTATTTTCGGGATCCAAAATTAGGACTTTTGGGATCGATTTGCTGCCGTTTGTTAAAAACTGGTTCATCAAATCCTCATTTTCATCGCGCAACACAATTTTAAAAGCGATGTTGTGGGAAGCTTCCGCAACTTTGTTGATAATAGGCAATATTTGGGCAGCATCGCCGCACCAGCCTTCGGCAATCACCAAAAAGGTAAAACCATTGTTCAAATTGTCCAGAGAATTTTGTGTTTCCGCAGAAATTTCCAGAGTTTTATCCAAACGGTCCATTCTTTTGTCATTTAAAATGCTGAAAGTCAGGTGATCTTCCGATTGTTCCATTCCAGTAGATTTTCCTTCTGAAATTAAATTTTTTATTAAATTTCTGTAGTTTGAATAAGAAATTGTATGATTTAAGCTCTTTTTTATGAGGGAGTTATTCATTTTTTTATTAAATTTATGTCGTTTTTGACGCATTTGAGATTGTTTACTTACATCATATAAGCGTTTTTAAATCTCCAATGCAAATTTATAAATAGATTTTGAATACCCAATGTAATATGAATTACATTAATTAAAGATAAAAATATCTTTTATTCGTTGAAATATGATTTTTATCATATTTTAACTTATTTTGGAAGTCTATATTTGTTAAGTATTTATTAACGTTAAACACAATATGATGAAAAAAATTAATCTAACCATTTCATTTCTAGCCTTATTGGCGCTTTTTATGGTTGCATGCAACAACGCAGAAAAAAAACCGGCAGCAACCGAAACACCAACAGAAACTGCACCTGCATTAAAAGGCCAATCAGCGCATAAGGACGATGTTTCTTCTGCAAACGCATTGCAAGTTGCCAAATCATTAGACGATTTTAAAACCTTGGTGGTAGCCATTGAAGCCGCTGGTGTTGAAGATGCCGTTGTAAATGTTGGACCTTTAACCGTTTTTGCGCCTGTGAATGGCGCGTTCGATAAATTGCCTGCAGGAACTGTGGATGATTTGTTGAAACCGGAAAATAAATCCAAACTGGCTTTTATTTTAACAAACCACGTTGCTCCGGCGAATTACCCTATTAAACAATTGAAAAAGGAAGCTGAAAAAGGACGAAAATTATATATGGCTTCCGGAAAATATTTGCTTGTTGAGAATAAAGAAGACGAAATGTATGTAGGCGGAACCAAGATTTTGAAAACAGTGCAAGTAAGCAATGGATGGATTCACGTCATAGACAACGTATTGGTGCCGGTCGAATAATTTTAAATGAAAACTAAAAAAAAATAAAATAGCCAAGATTTCTTATTGAAACTTAAAATGGGGGCTATTTCATACAACCCTAATTAAAATATAAACAAATGAAATTTAAAGTATTAGTATTTGCTATTATAGCAGCAGTAATCACAAGTTGTGGAGGTGAAGGAAAAAAGGAGGAAAAAGTTTCAGCGCCTGTTGAAGAACAAAAAGCCGCAGTTGAAACCGATCCGATGAAAGATAAAGGTGTTGGACCTATCACCAGCATTACCCTTGGTGAAATTGATCAAAAAATGGCCGATGAAGGAAAAGCAATTTTCTTGGCAAAATGTTCTGCCTGTCATAAAATCAGCAAAAGAGTGGTTGGCCCGGCGTTGGCTGGCGTAACGGAAAGACGCACACCAGAATGGATTATGAATATGATTTTAAACCCGGAAAAAATGGTGGTGGAAAATGCGGCAGCCAAAAAATTACTGGAAGAATATTTGGCGCCTATGGCAAACCAAAATTTAACAGAAACTGAAGCAAGGGTAATATTGGAATACTTTAGAACAAAAACATCCACATCAGAGGAATAGTTTTAAATCAAAGAACAATCAACAAACAAACAAATATAAACATATGAAAACAATTTTTAAATCTTTACTTGTAATTACGGTACTGTCAATGGTACTGGGCAGTTGTGGAAAAGGCGATTCAAATAAAAATGGAGCCTTATCAAGCAATGCTGCCGAAAGAGTGTATGTTGCACCGGGTGAATACGATGAATTCTATGCTTTTTTATCGGGAGGTTTCAGCGGTCAATTAGCCGTTTATGGACTTCCATCCGGTCGATTATTTAGGGTGATTCCTGTATTTTCTGTAGACCCTGAAAAAGCTTATGGATTTAGCGAAGAAACAAAACCAATGTTGAACACTTCGCACGGATTTATTCCTTGGGGAGATTCGCATCATCCGGATATTTCTCAAACCAATGGAGAATTGGACGGACGTTGGATTTTTATCAATGAAAACAATACACCGCGTATTGCCAAAATTGACTTGACAACTTTTGAAACTACAGAAATTATTGAAATTCCCAACTCAGCAGGAAATCACAGCTCATCTTTTGTAACTGAGAATACCGAATATGTTGTGGCCGGAACACGTTTTTCAGTTCCTTATCCGCAAAAAGATATGCCAATTAAAGAGTACAAAGGAAACTTTAAAGGTGCCTTAACTTTTATTGCCGTCGACCCAAAAGATGGCGGAATGTCTATCAAGTTTCAATTAATGATGCCTGGTTTTAACTACGATTTATCGCATCCGGGAAGAGGTGCTTCTCATGGTTGGTTTTTCTTTACGACCTACAATACAGAAGAAGCACATTCATTGTTGGAAGTAAACGCGTCTCAAAATGACAAAGATTATATTGCAGCCATCAACTGGAAAAAAATTGAAGAATATGTGAACAATGGCGGAGGAACAAAAGCCCCGACAAATTATGCGCATAACGTTTATGATGAGCACACACATACTGCTACTTCAACTATGAAAAAAGAAGTATTAATTATAAACCCTTCAGATGTTCCGGGTGCTGTTTATTTTATGCCAACACCAAAATCTCCTCACGGTTGTGATGTTGATCCTTCTGGTGAATATATTGTTGGAAGCGGAAAATTGGCAGCTGAACTTACAGTGCACTCATTCAGTAAAATGTTAAAAGCCATTGATGAGAAAAAATTTGACGGCGATGCTTACGGAATTCCAATTTTACAATATGAAGCAACTTTGGCCGGTGCAGTAAAACAACCGGGATTAGGACCACTGCATACCGAGTTTGACGGAAAAGGAAATGCATACACCACTTTCTTTATTTCTTCTGAAGTAGTGAAATGGAAATTGGGAACTTGGGAAGTTCTTGACAGAAAACCGGTGTTTTATTCGGTGGGTCACTTAATGATTCCTGGAGGAAATTCCAGAAAACCTTTCGGTAAATATGTGGTGGCGATGAATAAAATTACCAAAGACCGCTATTTGCCAACTGGTCCTGAAGTAACGCAATCGGCACAATTATTTGATATTACCGGAGATAAAATGGAAATGTTATTAGATTTTCCAACCATTGGAGAGCCGCATTATGCTGCTGGAATTCCTGCGAGTATGCTTATGCCTAAATCTAAAAAAATATACAAATTAGAAGAAAACAAGCATAAACATGTAACCAAATCTGAAGGAGCTGCCAAAGTGGTAAGAAACGGGAATGAAGTTCATGTGTATATGACCATGATTCGTTCTCACTTTGCGCCAGACAATATTGAAGGCATTCAAGTGGGCGATAAAGTGTATTTCCACATTACAAATCTGGAGCAAGATTATGATGTACCGCACGGATTTGCAGTGATTGGCGCAAATACTGCTGAGTTGTTAATTATGCCTGGACAAACAAAAACCAGTATTTGGGAACCTAAACAAGTTGGGGTTTGGCCATTTTACTGTACAGATTTCTGTTCAGCATTACACCAAGAAATGCAAGGTTATATCAGAGTATCTCCAAAAGGATCTAAAGTTCCTTTAACCTATACGTTGGATGGCGATGCTGTTGATGCTGAATAATTTTTTTCAGTAAAAAGTTTTAAAGAAATAAATGAACGGGCGAGAAAATAAAATGCTCGCCCGTTTTTTATATAAAAAATCATGATAAAAAAATTCATTTGTTGTTTGCACACGGCTTCGCCCTAACTAACAATCTTTAATTTGTGAATGCCATCAAATTAGGCGTTGCAAATTCTAATTTTTTGAAATAGCGTAATTCGTGTAAAATGTATCGGCTATTTTGGCCATTTATTAACAGCAATAAAATTTAAACAGATGAAGAAATCTAAAATTTTAATGATCGTGGGTTCCCTGCTATTATTAGGACTATTTGTATTACCGTTATGGAATATAACACTTGAAGCACCTCAATATCCAATTCCGTTGGGAATGGACATTCACATTAATAAATTCACCGATATGCACGAATTTGATATCAAAAATATCAATTTAATGAACCATTATGTTGGGATGCAATACATTCCCGAAACCATTCCCGAATTTAAGATATTTCCTGTAGTCATAGGAATTATGGTGGTTTTAGGTGTAATTATCGGATTTTTGGGCAACCATAAATTGTTTTTGGCCTGGTTTGTTTTGATGGCTGTTTTAGGCACAGCCGGTATGTACGATTTCTATTTGTGGGAGTACAATTACGGCCATAATTTAGATCCGAAAGCCATCATGAATTTTAAAAATCCGGATGGTTCTGTGATGGGCTTTCAACCACCGCTTTTCGGAACAAAAGACATTCTTAATTTTAAGGCACATTCTTATCCACGACTGGGCGCCTACTTTTTATTTGTTGGAATGATCCTGACATTGGTGGCATTTTTTGTCGGTAAAAAAGAAAAAAAAGCGTAAGTATTTTTATTGTTATTTAATATTAAAACGAGTGTAAACACTATGCTCGTTTTATATTAAAATAGTTGAGAAATATTGGATTGTTACTTAAGTAACGATTTTCTTAATACTCGATTCTCAATACGAATTGCAATTTTACATATATTTATGAACTATTAAAATCAAAAATAATGAACACTAAACTCCTCAAACTATGTATTGGGACCATCGTTTTGTTGCTGACAATTTCTTGTAAAGTGGCACCTGAGGCCATTGAATACGGAAAAGACCAATGCAGTTTTTGCAAAATGAATATTGTGGATCAAACACATTCAGCCCAATTGGTGACCGCAAAAGGCAAACAATTTAAATTTGATGCCATTGAGTGTATGGTCAATTATTATGGTGAAAGCGGCGAAGAAAAAATAGCGATTTCACTGGTGGCCGATTATGCAAATCCGGGTGAAATGACCGACGCAGAAACCGCGACTTACTTAATAAGTGAGGAAATAAAAAGTCCGATGGGCGCAAACCTTTCTGCCTTTTCAGTGAAAAGTACAGCGGAAGAATTTCAGCAAAAACACTCAGGCGAAATTTTCACCTGGGAACTGTTAAAACAGAAACTATCCGATAAATAATGAAGTATAAAATCGGGTTATTTTTCTTTTTCATGGCTTTTGCAGTTTCTGCCAAACAAATCGTGGTTTGCCAAAGCTGTGAGGTTAAAACCATCAAAGAAGCCATTAAAATGGCTAAAGATGGCGATGAGATTCTCATTAAAAAAGGAGTGTACAAAGAGCAAGATATTGTGATTGACAAACCCATTTCCCTCATTGGTGAAAAGGGCGCGGTAATCGACGGAAATAATGTTGGGGGCATCTTAATTTTTCAAACCAATAATTTTAAGATCAAAGGCCTTAAAATTATCAATGTCGGATTGAGTTATACCATTGAATATGCTGCCATAAAAGTGATCAAAGGCAATGATTTTATCATTGAAGACTGTATTATGGAAAATGTATTTTTCGGCGTTTTAGTTGAAAAATCGAAAAGAGGCATTATCAGAAACAATAAAATCTCCAGCAATAGAAAAAATGAAGCCAGCTCCGGAAACGGCATCCATATTTGGAGCGGAGAAGAAATGGAAATCTACAAAAATGAAATGTTCGGATTACGCGACGGCATTTACTTTGAATTTGTGAAAAACAGTGTCGCCCATAACAATTTAAGCTATAATAATATCCGTTACGGCCTGCATTTTATGTTTTCAAACAACAATGAATACCACCACAATGAATTTAGAAACAACGGCGCCGGCGTTGCGGTCATGTTTTCTAAATTCACCAACATGCACCATAATAAATTCAGGCTCAACTGGGGTTCTGCGTCTTACGGGTTGCTGCTGAAAGAAATTTATGATGCGGAAATCCACGATAACTTATTCGAGCAAAACACCATCGGCATCAATGCCGAAGGTTCCACACGAATCAATTACAAAAACAATACTTTTTTAAGAAATGGCTGGGCAGTAAAAATTTCGGGAGCCTGCTACACAAACTCATTTACCAAAAACGATTTTTTGAACAATTCGTTAGATTTGGCCTACAATTCTAACATCAACGACAATAAGTTCGATAATAATTATTGGAGTGAATACACAGGTTACGATTTGGATAAAGACGGTATTGGCGATGTGCCGTACCGGCCTGTAAAACTTTTTTCTTATATTGTAAACAAAACGCCGGAAGCCTTAATTTTGTTAAGAAGTTTGTTTGTTGACATCATCAATTTTTCTGAAAAAGTTTCGCCGGTTTTTACGCCAACCGATTTAATGGACAACAACCCATTAATGAAACGAGCCATAACAAATTTTGATACACAACGAAATGATTAATAGCGAACAG
>CAZBGP010000113.1:0-3371 GCA_964491495.1 uncultured Lutibacter sp.
AAAACCGTTTGGGAAATGAGCATGAAAGATATTATTGATATGTCTCGTCAGCGCGGATATTTTATAGACCAGTCTCAATCGTTAAACTTGTTTATGCAAGATGCCAATTACGCCAAATTAACCTCGATGCATTTTTATGCCTGGAAATCGGGCCTAAAAACCGGGATGTATTATCTGCGGACAAAAAGTGCCGTGAATGCCACACAATTTACGGTTTCAAACAAGAAAAAAGAAGAAGAAACACCGCTTACGCCTGATGAATTAAGACAAATGATTTTACAGTCAAAAGAGAATCCCGATGACTGCGAAATGTGCGGATCATAACCTTAAAAACACATTCCTTTTTTAAACAACCCTCAACTTTTTTATTAAAAGTTGAGGGTTGTTTTTATAAAATTGACGATGTTAAATTTTCAAGTTTTGGCTTACAATTATTTTTAGGTTTATCTAAAAACTCTGCACATTGACTTTCAAATAAACAAACTTTTCTAATTGTTAAAAATACGTTAATGCTAAATTAAATTTAAACCGTATTTTTGCGAAATTAAAACCTAAATAATGGGAGATTTTTACATTTTAATGATTGTTGCACTAGCCGTATTGGCAGTTATTGATTTGGTTGTGGGTGTGAGCAATGATGCCGTAAACTTTTTAAATTCGGCGATTGGATCTAAAGCAATTTCAATGCGAACAATTATGATTGTGGCAAGTTTGGGCGTATTTGCTGGGGCCATATTTTCTAGCGGGATGATGGAAGTTGCCAGAAAAGGCATTTTTATTCCAAGTGAATTTTACTTTGATGAAATTATGATTATTTTCATGGCGGTAATGATTACGGATGTTTTACTGCTGGATTTATTTAACTCTCTCGGATTGCCGACATCTACCACCGTTTCATTGGTATTTGAATTATTGGGTGCGGCCGTGGTTATGGCTTTAATAAAAATATATGCCTCCGATTCTGAAACGATTTTAAATCTTGGGAAATATATCAACTCCGATTCTGCATTAAGAATTATTTCCGGAATATTAATGTCGGTAGTCATCGCCTTTTCCGTAGGGTCATTTGTTCAATATTTTTCACGGTTGTTGTTTTCTTTTCATTACGAGAAAAAGATGAAATATATTGGAACTATCTTTGGAAGTGCCGCATTAACCGCCATTACCTATTTTATTTTTATCAATGGTTTGCACGGCACTCCTTTTGCCAGTCAAATTTCTAAATTGTTAGAAGGAAATGCACTTTATATTGTATTGGGCAGTTTTATTTTTTGGTTGATTTTTTCATCATTATTTTCTTATATTTTTAAAAAAAATAATCTTGTTTTAGTTATTATTATTGGCACATTCGGACTTGCCTTGGCTTTTGCCGGAAACGATTTGGTGAACTTTATAGGGGTTCCAATGGCAGCCTGGCATTCTTATGAAGCCTGGTCTGCTTCGGGAGTTGCAGCCAACGAATTTTCTATGGAAATTTTAGCCGCGAAAGTTCCTACAGAAACAGGACTATTGTTTATGGCCGGAGCAGTTATGGTGCTCACTTTATGGTTTTCCAAAAAAGCAAAAACCGTAACAGAAACCGAAATTGGTTTGTCCAGACAAGGTGATGGCCATGAAAAATTTCAGGCTAATTTTTTATCTCGTTTTATTGTTCGAGGATCGTTAAGCGTTGGTACTGCAATTAACTTTTTTTTACCTTTAAGAATGCAGGAAAAAATTAATGGTCAGTTTTTAAAACCAATCATAACTTTGCCAAAAGACAAGTCATATGAGTTGCCGGCTTTTGATATGATCAGGGCATCTGTAAATTTAATGGTGTCCGGAATTTTAATATCCATTGCAACTTCTTATAAATTGCCATTATCAACCACCTATGTAACTTTTATGGTCGCCATGGGAACTTCATTGGCAGACAGGGCTTGGGACAGAGAAAGTGCCGTTTTTAGAGTTGCTGGTGTTATGAATGTAATTTTCGGATGGTTTTCAACAGCATTCATTGCGTTTGTATCTGCTGGCGTTTTTGTATATTTTATTAATTTGGGAGGAGCTCCGGTAATTGCAATTTTGTTGTTGCTGGCTGGTTTTTTATTGGTGAGAAGCACCATAAATCATTCTAAAAGAACCAAAGTGGAAAAGAAGAAGAGCTATATTGACCGAGCCGAATTAATTACCATTAATGAAGTGATTAACGAAAGTTCCGACCATATTTCCGAAGTGATAAGACGCGTAAATAAATTATACACCAACGTAGTCAATGATTTAGGTTTACACGATTTAAACAAGCTTTCTAAAACAGAAAAACATGTTAAAAAGCTGAATAAAGAAGTAAATGTTCTTAAAGAGGATGTGTTTTATTTCATCAGATCACTTCATGAAACCTCTGTTGAAGCAAGCAGATTTTACATATTGGTATTGGGATATTTACAGGACATTACGCAATCAATCGAGTATATTTCAACAACAAGTTACAAACACGTAAGCAATAACCACAAAAATTTAAAGAAATCTCAAATAAGCGATTTAACGATTATTAGTGAAAAATTGATTGTTTTATTCGATAAAATTGAGGCCGATTTCAATAAAAAAGATTTCAATAATTTGGCTGCGATAATTGCCGAAAAACAAGCCTTGTTTGATCACCTTTCCTTGTCTATCGACAAGCAAATATCAAGGATCAGAACAGAGGAATCAAGTCCAAAAAACACCACCTTGTATTTTGGAATATTATTGGAAACCAAAGATTTAATTTCTGCCTTAATGAATTTGCTTGAGTTGTACCAGGAGTTTTATATACTTGGAAAAGAAAGTAAAAAATCAAAATAAGTTTTTTAAGTTTCAAAAAACGGCAAAACTTTTTAAATAAATAAAAAAGAACCTGTTCAATTATTGAACAGGTTCTTTTTATATAAACAACTTTTTTATTAGTTACTAATAAATTTAATGCTTCAAAAAATTTACTTTTTCTTTTTATGCTTTAAAATTTCTGCATCAATAAAGTAGATAATGCTTTCGGAGATATTTTTGAGCAAGTCGCCAATTTTTTCAAATTTTTTCATCACCACCAATGCCATTAAGTATTGACGAATTAATTCAGGTTTTTTAACGGCATCTTCGGCAACAATTTCAAAAGCGTTTGCATTGATTTCATTGATAATTTTATCTTTTTTAAATACTTTTCGGGCCGCTTTTAAATTTTCATTGATAAAAGCATTTTCCACATCTTTAAACATGCTTTCCAGCGTTTCAAACATGAGGTTAAATTGCAATCTTTCAACAAGCTCCGGAACCAGTTTTTGGTTTAAATCTACCGTATGGTTTGCTATGTCAAATGCCTGATCACCAATGCGCTCTAAATTATAATTAATTTTAAG
>CAZBGP010000113.1:3471-8071 GCA_964491495.1 uncultured Lutibacter sp.
CTGCCTGTAATATAATTTTCTGTTCTCTTTTTTTCCGGATTTGTAAATATTTTTTTTGTTTTATCAAACTCAATCAATTCTCCCATATAAAAAAATGCGGTATAATCGCTAATTCTAGCGGCCTGCTGCATATTATGTGTAACAATAATAATGGTGTAATATTGTTTTAGATGATGGATTAATTCTTCGATTTTTGCTGTGGAAATTGGATCTAGCGCAGAGGTCGGCTCATCCATCAAAATAATGGAAGGTTCAACCGCCAAGGTTCTGGCAATGCACAAACGTTGTTGTTGTCCGCCCGAAAGGGTTAACGCCGATTTGCTTAAATTGTCTTTAACTTCATTCCACAAATCTGCCTGCACCAACGCTTTTTCCACACGGTCAGCAATCAATTTTTTGTCTTTGATGCCCTGAATTTTTAATCCGTACGCCACGTTTTCAAAAATTGATTTCGGAAAAGGATTTGGTTTTTGAAAAACCATGCCAACTTCCTTTCTTAATTGCTCCAGCTGTATTTTGTCTTTGTAGATATTTTTATCGTCAATTTTAATTTTTCCTTCCATTTTAAAATCTTCGATATAATCGTTCATTCTGTTGAATAAACGCAAAAAAGTAGATTTACCGCAACCGGATGGTCCAATAAAAGCAGTGATGCTTTTTGGTTTAATGTTCATGGAAACATCTTTAATGGCCTGAAAATCGCCATAAAAAACATTAACGTCTTTGGTTTGCAATTTGTATTTTTCAGCAATTGGCGCTTCTGTTTTAGCGTCCTCGGTTTTTTCTGACATCATATCACTCATTGTATTACTGTAATTTTTTTTGCCATTTATTTCTGAAATAAACCGCGATTCCATTCATGATAAAGGTAATTAATAATAAAATAATAATTGCAGCGGCCGCATTGTCAATAAATCCTTGTTGCGGTCTGGAAATCCAGTTAAAAATTTGAATCGGCAACACTGAAAATTGATCTAACGGACCTTGCGGCGCAAAAGGGACATAAGCCAAAGCGCCAACAATAATTAACGGAGCGGCTTCACCAATGGCTCTCGAAAGCGCCAAAATAACGCCGGTTAAAATACCGCCGCTTGCTGCCGGCAATACCTGGTTGCTTATTGTTTGCCACTTTGAGGCACCCAATGCATATGATGCGTCTCTTATTGAATTTGGAACTGCTTTAATGGCTTCTCTGGTTGCCACGATAATAATTGGTAGAATTAAAAGTGACAAGGTTAATGCACCTGCCAATACACTGGCACCTAAATTCATGATTCTTACAAATACTTCTAATCCCAACAATCCGTAAATAATGGACGGAACGCCTGCCAGGTTTGAAATGTTAATTTCCAGCAATGTAGAAAGTCTGTTCTTTTTTGCATATTCTTCCAAATAAACACCTGCGGCAACACTAATTGGAAAAGAAATAATCGCTGTCAAAAGCAAAATCCAGACACTTCCCATCAATGGGGTCCATATTCCTGCTTTTTCTGCTTTTCGTGACGGCAAATCGGTAATAAAAGCCCAGTCAATTCTGCTTAGGCCATCAATCAATATTCCTCCTATAAAAATAACCAGCAATACCAACCCGATGAGCGTACAAGCAATTCCCCAAAATTTGAAGAGCTGGTCTTTTAGCCTGTTTTTTTGAACGTTAGTCATACTTTTCTCGGTATTTTTTTCTGATTTGGAAACTTATCGTATTCAATAAAAATGTAAGTGCAAATAAGGTTATACCTGCGGCAAAAATTGTTTTGTATTCTAGGGAACCGTGTGCCACATCACCCAAACTCACCTGAACAATATATGCGGTAATTGTTTCCACAGGAACAGTTGGGTCTAAAGTAAGTCTTGGCTGCTGGCCTGCTGCAATCGCCACAATCATGGTTTCGCCAATGGCTCTTGAAATGGCCAATATAATAGACACAATAATGCCCGATGAAGCTGCCGGAACAACAACTTTGAAAGCTGTTTGAAGCCGTGTTGCGCCCATCCCGTAAGAGGCTTCGCGCAACGCTTTTGGCACGGCAAATAAAGCGTCTTCACTTAAGGAAGACACAAAAGGAATAATCATAATTCCCATTACGATACCTGCTGAAAGCGAGTTAAAGCCAGATAAACTGGGGATGAATTGCTGTAAAAATGGCGTGACCACCACCAAAGCGAAAAAACCGTAAACAACTGTTGGCACGGCCGCCAAAAGCTCCAATAGCGGTTTTACTGTTTTTCTAAAACTTCTTGGGGCATATTCGCTTAAATAAATGCTTATGGTCAGGCCAATGGGCAATGCAACAGAAATTGCAATGAATGTGGTTAGCAATGTACCGGTAAGCAAGGGAAGAATCCCATAATGTTTTTTGGTAAATAAGGGTGTCCATTGCGTATCAGTAAAAAAATCTACGATGGAAACCTCCTGAAAAAAACTAAAAGCCTCAACGGCGAGCACCAAAATAATGCCAACAGTAACGGCAACTGTAATTAAAGCACTCGATAAAAGTGTTTTTTCTATGATAAATTCTCTGATTTTACGCATCAAAATTTATTTAAAACAAAATCAGATGTAAGATACATCTGATTTTGTTAGGTTGAGCTTTTGTTTATTTATTTTTTTCAACAAAAGCTTTAAAGTTTTCTTTTTGTTTTGCGTAAATTTCTGCTGGTAATTTAATGTATCCAACATCTTCCGATAATTCTCCGGCGTTGTCAAGATAAAAATTAACAAACTCAATCACTTCAGGGTGTTTTACGGAAGTGCTGTTTACATAAATAAACATAGGCCTTGATAAAGGGCTGTATGTGCCATTGCTTACCGTTTCTAAAGACGGTTTCACAACTTCTTTTCCGTTATTTACACCAATCAAGGATAATTTATCTTTGCTTTCTTCATAATAAGCCAATCCAAAGAAACCTAATGCATATTTGTCTCCTGCAATTCCCTGAACCAATACGTGATCATCTTCACTGGCGGTATAATCACCTCTGCTTGTACCGCTTTTTCCGTTGATTGCTTCTGTAAAATAATCGAAAGTTCCTGAGGCAGTTCCTGGTCCAAATAAGTGAATTTCTTCATTAGGCCATTCCGGACGAATTTGGTTCCATTTCATAATTTTTCCTTGGGCTGCAGGCTCCCAAATTTTCTTTAATTCCTCAACTGTAAAACTGTCAACCCAAGTATTTTCTGGATTTACCACTACGGCCAAACCGTCGTATGCAACTTCCAATCCTATATAAGTGACGTTGTTTTCTGCACAGGCTGCTATTTCAGTGTCTTTAATCGGACGGGAAGCGTTTGAAATGTTTGTTTCTCCTCTTGAGAATTTTTGAAATCCGCCTCCGGTTCCTGAAACGCCAATGGTTACTTGTACGTCTGGCTGGCTAACCCTAAATTCTTCTGCCACAGCTTCCGTTATTGGGAAAACAGTGCTTGAACCATCGATGCTGATGTTTCCTGTCAATTTTACGGCTTCAGTACCACCGTCTTTTTGTTCTTTTTTGTTTCCGCAAGCTCCAATTACTAAAGCTAAGGACATCATAATTACTAATTTTTTCATTTTTGTCGTTTTTAATTTGTTCTGCAAAGAACTGAGTTGATTGTTAAGTTTAAGTTAACTAAAAATTATTTGTATCCTATTATTTACTTTAAATTAAATGAATTATAATTTAAATTCAGCATTTAAAAACACCAGTGATTTTGCATCTAAAGCAGCATTATCAAAAATAAAGCCTTGGTAATTTAATGAGAATTTAAGGCCTTTAACAGGCGCGTATTGAAGCCCTGCGATCACTTGGCTTCCATCATTTTCATCATTCCAGGCAACAGTTTCACCAGTTAAAGTATTGGAGCTAAGTTGGTCATAACGGCCAAAAATCTCAAACTTTTTGTTGATAACGTAGGTTCCGTAAAATGACAAACCATCCAGCTCATGGTCAACAGCCGAACTCGAATATTTTTTGCCGTTGTTTAATTTGTTGTATTCCGCGCCCAATCGCCAATCGGAAGCTTTATATCCCGCAAACAAAGCCAAAGTGCTAATTGCTTTTGAATCGGTAACTGATTGGCTATCCATATAAATTTTTGTGGTCAATCCTTTTATGGGCTCAAAAATCAAACTTCCGCCAATTTTTTGGATTCCGTCTTCATCCTGTAATTTTTTATAGCCTTCACCATTGGACATCACAAAATTCGCTTTTAGGGTTTTGGTTACCTTAAATTCAGCATTTACACCCAAATCAGCGCTTGGTCCGTAACTGTGTTCATCTTGAAACGATCTAAATATATAGCGGTAATTCCAAAAATCTTCCTGGTCATTAAATTGTTTCATACCAATTAATCCCATACTCAATTTTACGCCTTCAGCCACTTTCCAATCCAATTGCGCCGTTTTTAACAAGATGGAATATTCGCTAAAACCAGCGTCGCTGCCTGCATCAAAAATAACTTTGGCCGAAATGTTTTTGCTGAAATCGTAAGCATATCCAAAGTAAGAGCGGTTTAACTCAAAAGCGCTTTTTTTGGTGGCATTTTGGGAAAAGTCGTAATGGTAATTCCAAAAAACTTTGAATTGAACTTCGCCGCCTGGTTTAAATTCTTCCTCGGTTG
>CAZBGP010000114.1:0-6951 GCA_964491495.1 uncultured Lutibacter sp.
GCGAAGTTGTTAAAAGTAATACTGCCAATCTTAAAATGTTTTTCATAAATGATTAATTTATTTTATTTATTAATTTTTAGATTGTGTAACAATTGTTACACTTTGATTTACAAATACTTACAAGTTTATTATTTAACAAAATTATATGGTTTGTAGACTATTTTTAGTGACAATTATCACATAAAGTTATGAAATTAATTTTACTTAAGATAAATTTGAACAATATTTACAAAAATTATGGAATACAACAAAATTATAGAATTGTTGAGCTATACAATTCCGTCAGCCATTACAGGAATTGTGGCTTATTATTTTTTTCTTGCTCATACCAAAAATGAAGAAAGAAAACTCAGGTTGTCACTTTTAAGGGAAAATCAAAAACAATCATTACCCGTTAGGCTGCAAGCTTATGAAAGAATGGCTTTGTTTTTAGAACGCATAAATCCTTCAAAATTGGTCTTGAGAATTACTTCTGTCAACAATGACATCAATGCGTATTCCCAAAGTTTAATAAACACCATTGAACAGGAGTTCGAACATAACCTTACGCAACAAATCTATATTTCTGATCAATGCTGGAGCGTAATTACCGCCTCAAAAAATGCAACAATCCTCATCATAAAAAAAACTGCAGAAGAGGAAACTGTTAACAATGCCCAAGAATTGCGTGAAGCCATTATAAAAAGAATCTTAAATAGTTCGGCGCCATCAACAACTGCTTTGGCTTTTATTAAAGATGAAGTGCGGAATTTTATCTAAAAAATTAATCACTTAAAATATATATAAACAAGCTTTGATGAAACCAAAAACAACTTTTCACAAATCCGTTTTAATAACTTTATTTATTATTTCTCTTTTAAATTTCAATACTTTGTTTGGACAAAACTATGCCCCAAAAGGTGATGTTTTTGTCGACAAAAATGGGGTGATGAGATGGGAATCATCCAATCAAGAAGTTCAGGGATTTGGAGTAAATTATACAGTTCCTTTCGCTCACGCTTACCGATCTGCAAAACGAATGGGCATCGACCCAAAAAAAGCCATTGAAAATGATGTATATCATTTTTCCCGATTGGGATTCGATTTGTATCGTATTCATGTTTGGGATACCCAAATAAGCGATGCATTGGGAAACCTTATTAAAAATGAGCAACTGGATACTTTCGATTATTTGATGAAAAAATTAGCAGAAAAAGGCATCCGATCAATTATAACTCCCATCGCTTTTTGGGGAAACGGCTGGCCTGAACCCGATGAATATACACCTGGTTTTTCCCATAAATACGGCAAAGACAATAGCCTTACAAACCCTGAAGCCATAAAAGCACAACAAAATTATCTGTTTCAATTTTTGAATCATGTGAATCCATACACCGGTTTGGCCTACAAAAATGATCCAAATATCATTGCTTTTGAAATTAGCAACGAACCGCATCACAGAGGAAGTGAAAAGGAAGTGACAAAATTTATAAAAGGAATGGTAAAATATATGCGAAAAAGCGGCACCAAAAAACCAATTTTATACAATATCAGCCATTCGGTACATTTGGCGGAAGCCTATTTTAAAGCGGGAATTCAAGGCGGAACCTTTCAATGGTACGCGACAGGTTTAGGTTATCAGCGCGAAATTCCAGGAAATTTACTGCCAAATACCGATGATTATAATATTCCTTTCAATGAAACCATAAAAAAATACCATGGCGCAAAATATGTATATGAATTTGATGCCGCCGATGTAGGGAGATCTTATATTTATCCGGCGATGGCCAGAAGTTTTAGGGAAGCAGGCATTCAATTGGCCACTCATTTCGCTTACGACCCAACCTATTTGGCTCCCAACAATACGGAATATAACACGCATTATATGAACTTGGCTTACACGCCTCAAAAGGCATTGAGCTTAATGATTTCTTCCGAAGTTTTTCATCAAATCCCAATGAATAAAGATTATGGAAAATATCCTCAAAATCTGGCTTTTGACGATTTCAAAGTGAATTATCAAAATGATTTGGCGGAATACAATGCAGCAACCAAGTTTATTTACACAAATAACACCAGTGCACCCCCTGTAAATGAAGCTAAATTAAAACTGATTGCCGGATTTGGAAATTCTAATTTGATAAAATATGATGGATTTGGCGCTTATTTTTTAGATAAAATTGAAGACGGGATTTGGCGATTGGAAGTGATGCCCGATGCAGTTTGGGTTGACAATCCTTTTGGAAAAAACAGTCCTAAAAAAACTGTAGCCGTAATCAATTGGAAAAACCATTTGATGGAAATTAAGCTTCAAAACTTGGGCTCACAATTTAGTCTGGAAGCAGTTAATGAAGGAAATATACTGTATAAAACTGTTGAAAACGGCAATTTTTCAATAACACCGGGAACTTATATCCTTAGTAAAAAAGATGTTTCCAAAAATTGGACTTCCGATGATAATTTTGGTTTTGGCAAACTAAACGACTTTTATGCGCCTGAAACAACGGTAACCAAACCTTGGTTTAAACACACGCCGGAAATTGAAGTTTCTGAAAATAATGCATTAACCATAAAGGTAAATTATATTGCTCCAAATGAACCTGAGAAAATTCAATTGGCGGTTTATGCCGGTTCTAAAAGCGAAATTTTTGATATGGTAAATATTGTGGGTTATGATTACTCGGCTGTTATTCCTGCTGAAATGATAAAGACAGGATTTTTATCTTACCATATCATTGTGCAGCATCAGGAAGATCACCATACCACTTATCCTGCTGATAAAATAGGCCGACCAATGGATTGGAGTTTTTATGACAACAGAACTTATAAGGTTCGTGTAGTCCCAAATTCAAATCCGATTCACCTTTTCAATGCTTCAAAAGATACCGATTTGCTCGTAAGAGAATGGCGAAAATCATTTCAATTGGTGCCTACAAAAAATGAAGGTGAGGCAGTATATCAAATGAATCTTGAAAAATTATTTGTATTTGATGCTGAAAATCTGAATGCAAAACCAATTTACGATTATAGCTTTAAACATTTTATTTTGGATAAAATTGAAGGCAGAAAAAACGATTTGTCTTTGATGAAAAATCTTATTTTTAAAGGAAGGTCATTAAACGATAAACCTTGTAAATTACAACTGGCATTTGTGATGAATGACGGTTCTTCATTTGGAAATATTATAGAATTGGAACAGAAAGCAAAGATTATACAATTCAATTGTCTGAATTAAAACCGGTTAAAACCGTAACGCTTCCAAGACCTTATCCGAGTTTTTTGCCTTATTATTTTGATCATAATCTGTCCTCAGCATTTGATTTAAACAAGGTTGAAAGCATTCAGTTTTCTATCGGACCCGGAATTTCAGAAAATGAATTGGGAGACAAGCATGGTATTGCGATTGTAAGTCTTCGTCTTGAATAATGAATAAAGTGTAAAATAAGAAGGTTAAAAATATTAATTAATACATTGGATAAAAACAGTTAACTTTTTTTCTTTAAATACGTTTTTAATTAGATAGTTGGTGAATCCAAAAGACAATTTTTTTGTTGCATCGCAGTGGTTTTAAGGCCCTCTGCACAAAACTCAAATTTAAAAAAATTGTTTATCCCTTATTACAACTTTTACAAACACCTGTTATCCAAAAATTTATTTTTTCAATGGTATAATTTTGCGGAATTTTAACTTCAATTTCTTCATTGATGCATTCCACTTTATTACAAACATTGCATCTAAAATGATAATGATTGTGAAAATGAATTTCTTTGCACGATTTACATTTAAAATAATATGAATTTCCATCATCCGAAATCGCCTTATGAATGATACCATCTTCTAAAAAACTTTGCAATATTCTATAAACAGTAACTTTATCAAATTGTGAAAGTTCATTGATTAAATCCTCGGGTTTTAAGCCAAAATTATGAATCTTAAAACAATCTAAAACTGCCTTCTTTGATTTTGTATTTCTTTTTAACATATCTTAATGCAATTAAGTTGCAATAATAAACAATTGTATTATCTTTGGAAAATTAAATTTAATTTTTAAACAAATGAAAGCCAAAATTCTAGTTATATTATTACTTCTTCCTCATTTATTTTTTAGTCAAGAAAATTTTAAAGGAAAAATTATTGATGCAAAAGCAAAAAAGCCAATCAAAGAAGCTACAATTTATTTTTTAGAAATAAATAAAGCTGTAAAATCCGATCAGAATGGAAAATTTGCAATTAATTTTCCAAAGAAACAAAAGTTGTTAATAGAAATTACATCTATAGGTTATGAATCAAAAATATTATCAATAATTGAAAATACTGAACTCGATATTGAACTTTCAGAAAAATTAATAGAACTAGAAGAAATTGTTGTTACAGGAAATATTAATTCAAGAAAGGAAAAAATTCCTTATGCTATTGAAACTATAAAAAAAGAAGAACTTATGACTTCCGGTAAAATTTCGTTGGCAGAAAATTTAGCAACAATTCCTGGTGTTAGTTATTCTAGTAGCGGAATTGCCGCAACCAAAATTGTGATTAGAGGACTTAGCAACACCAATATTGTATTTTTAAATAACGGTTTTAAAGCTGAAAATTTTCAATTTTCAAGCAGTCATCCATTTATCTCAGATGAATTTTCTGCTAGAAAAATTGAAGTAATAAAAGGACCATTTTCATTGATTTATGGTTCAGATGCGGTTGGAGGTGTAATTAATGTTATTGCTGAAAATCCTGCGGCAACAAATACTATTGAAGGTATTGTAAATTCACAATATCACTTAAATACAGCTGGATTGGTTTCAAATATAGGATTAAAAGCAAGTGGTGAAAAATGGTTTGGTGGACTAAGTTTTACAAATAAGTCGCATAAAGATTATGAAGATGGTGACCAAAATCAAATTAAAAATTCAAGATTTAAAGATTTAAATATTGGAACTAATGTTGGTTACAGAACTACATTTGGAAATTTTAGTGTAAGCTACGATTACGCATTGCCAAAATATGGATTAACCAACCAAAAATCCGTTTCTTTTATTACTGATGATACAAAATCAATAGATTATTGGTATCAAGAATTAGAAAATCATTTAATAACTTCAAAAAATAAAATTTTTCTAAAAAATAATACATTGGATTTTGATTTTGGGTTTCAAAAAAATATTCGAATAGGTGCCAGCGATCCAAGCAATACAAATTCTGATATGATTTTTGCAGCAATGGATTTGCAAACATTTTCTTACAATTCAAAATATACTATCAATAAAGAAAAAAATAAATTAATAGTTGGTTTTAATGGTGCTATCATAAAAAATGATGCTGATGATTTTTATAAAAACAGCAATCCAATGCCAGATGCGAAAATTAAGGATATAGGAATTTTTACTGTAAACGAATATCAGATAAATGAAAACTTAAACGTATATTCTGGTATACGATTCGATTATAGAAATATGAAATCTTATCCGTTTCAAAGCACGGGTTTAAATAAGTACATAGTTAATAATGAGTATAATAGCTTTAGTGGTTCTATTGGATCAACTTATAAATTTAAAAATAATTTGTTTAAATTAAATGTTTCATCTGGTTTTAGAAGTCCAAATATTTCAGAATTATCCCAAAACGGAATTCATCAAAACAGATTTGAAAGAGGAGATTTAAATTTAGAAGCTCAGCGCAATTATCAATTTGATTTTAATTATCATTTTCATATTGAAAATTTGGTTTTCGATTTTAGTCCATTTTATAACTCTTTAAATAATTACATTTATATTGTTCAAACCGATTTTGATGCTCCAATGGGCGGGGAAAAAATTTGGCAATATGTTCAAAATAACGCCAATATTTTTGGTGCGGAGTTCAGCCTGGACTATCATCCTCTATCTTGGTTAGGAATTCACACCAATTATACTTGGACAAAAGGAGAATTGAAAGATGGAGGCTATTTGACTCAAATTCCACAAAATAGGTGGGTAGCCGAATTAAAATTTGACAAGGATAGATTCTTTTTTTTAAAGCACGCTTTTTTTACAATAAACTATACTAATTTTCATAATCAAAACAACTTAGGGCAACTAGAAACTTATACATCTGGTTATAAATTGGTTAATTTAAATATAGGTTCCGGATTTGTAATAGGCAAACAAAAATTAAATTGGAATTTAGTGGCTAACAATATTTTTAATGAAGTTTATAAAGATCATTTATCTAGCCGCTTAATTTGAATAATATAGGAAGAAATATTGTTTTAGGATTAAGCGTTCCAATTTCGAATAGTTTTTGACAATTACTCTTATAAAAAATGATCTGCAACAAATTAAATTATTAATAAAAAACCCTCATTTAGTATAAAATGAGGGTTTTTGTTTAAAGCATTAATCTTATTTTGCTTTCTTTTCTCTTTTTGCTTCTTTTTTTTCTTTAGCCGTTTTCAACGGTTCTTTTTTGACGTTTTTTTTCGCGTCCTGACTTTTTGCCATAATGATATGTTTTAAAATGTTTATGCTAATTTTTTTAATCAAGTAAATGTAAAAAATATTTTTGATTTTTGGTGATAAAAATTTTTAGAAAATGAATTTGTTTTCAATCCTGATTTTCAATTGTATTACTATTAATGTTCTTGGAAATATCTTCGAACTTAAAGCAAAAGACATAAAAAAAACCGCAAAAGCGGTTTTTCTGTAATTTATAAATAACCAATGTTATTTAGCGATGTTTACAGATCTGGTTTCTCGTATCACAGTAACACGAACCTGACCCGGATAAGTCATATCATTTTGAATTTTTTGCGAAATATTGAAAGAAAGTTCTGCTGCTTTTGCGTCAGTTACTTTTTCACTTTCAACAATCACACGCAATTCCCTTCCTGCCTGAATAGCGTATGCTTTTTGAACACCCGTAAATCCGAAGGCGATATCTTCCAAATCTTTTAAACGTTGAATGTAAGAATCCAAAATTTGGCGACGAGCGCCTGGTCTG
>CAZBGP010000114.1:6961-8060 GCA_964491495.1 uncultured Lutibacter sp.
CACCAGAAATGGCATCACAAACCTGCACAATTGGCGCAATCAGTGTTTTCATTTCAATTTCATCGTGGTGGGCGCCAATGGCGTTGCAAATTTCCGCACTTTCATTATATTTTTCTGCCCATTGCATTCCCAACAAGGCATGTGGCAATTCACTTTCTGATTCCGGAACTTTCCCAATATCATGCAATAAACCGGCTCTTTTCGCCAATTTGGCGTTCAAACCCAATTCCGCAGCCATCAATCCGCATAAATTTGCAACTTCACGCGAGTGTTGCAATAAGTTTTGGCCGTAAGACGAACGATACTTCATTCGCCCGATGGTTTTTATCAATTCTGGATGCAATCCGTGAATACCTAAATCAATTACGGTACGTTTACCAATTTCAATAATTTCCTGTTGGATTTGTTTTTCGGTCTTTTTTACAACTTCTTCAATACGTGCCGGATGAATTCTTCCATCGGTAACCAAATTGTGCAATGACAATCGTGCAATTTCTCTTCTCACCGGATCAAAACACGATAAAATAATGGCTTCCGGTGTGTCATCAACAATAATTTCAACACCAGTAGCAGCTTCCAAAGCACGAATATTTCGACCTTCACGGCCTATAATTCGACCTTTAACATCATCAGATTCAATATTAAATACGGAAACACAGTTTTCAACAGTTTGCTCAACGCCAACACGCTGAATGGTATTCAATATCACTTTACGTGCTTCTTGTTGCGCCGTTAATTTTGCTTCTTCAATAGTTTCCTGAATGCTGGCCATAGCATCAGATTTCGCTTGCTCTTTTAGCGAAGCGATCAATTCTTTTTTGGCATCCACAGCCGATAATCCTGAGATAACCTCCAACTGATCTACCTGTTTGCGGTGAAGCTTGTCAACTTCTTCAGTTTTCCGATCGTAATATTCCACTTTTTTATCATATTCAGTGATTTTTGTGGTAATATCAAGGTTCAATTTTTTATTTTTATCGAGTTCCTGAGAAACTTGAGATTCTTTATCACGAGCGCGTTTTTCAGCTTCAGCTATTTTACGATCTCTGGCAATAATCACTTTTTCGTGTTCCGATTTTAGCTCAATAAACTTTTCTTT